>JAFATF010000149.1 GCA_019244045.1 Acidobacteriota bacterium | reverse complement strand
GACCGGGTAGAAGGAAATCTCTACGAGCCTTTGGAACAATAAAGACTAGTTGGTGAGCCGCTACTCGTGTGGCTGGCCAGACCGCGCCATATGCCTGTTTTCCTTTGGGGGCCGCAGATGCTCTCATTCATAAAGGTTGTGTTGCGGACCATCTTGAGGACACACCCAAAAAGCATATTGCAAACCTGGTGCCGGATGTTTTGCACCCGTGATCAAGCCGAGTCAGAGAGGTAGCAGAAAGGATTGGCCTTACTGAGACATCGGCCGAAAGTTGTATTCCGGCGCGTCGAACGGTGCAGCAAACCCCCTGGCAAACTACCGCACAGACCTTCAGGGCCTAGGGCAGGCCACACGCTCCCGCTGTCTAGCGGCTGAATGTACGCTTTTGAGCTCCGGCGCCCGGGCACGTTCAAGGCCGGCCCTGCGCATGATCATGTCGAGAGTGGGCACGCAGGTAAGCGGGAGTGGCTGCAGCGCCGGCTGGCCTGAAGCGGCAAATAGCTTTCCGTTGACGATGCGGTTGGTACCGCAGCCCGATCGGTTCGCGATCGGAGCTCCCTGCTAAGGGCATAAGTCATCATCGCGCTTCAGGAATCCGGTGCAGAAACCGTGAGTGATCGGCAAGAAGCCGGAAAGCAGGCGGCGATCTACTTTGCCAGTTCATAACCGGCGAAGAAGAAGCTCAATTCGAAGTGGGCTGTATCTTCGGCATCAGAGCCGTGGATAGCATTGCTTTCGATGCTGCTCGCCCACTTCTTGCGGATGGTGCCCTCCTTGGCGATGCCAGGATTGGTCGCGCCCATCAGCTCTCGCAAATCGGCGATGGCATTCTCTTTTTCAAGTGCCAGAGCGACGATCGGTCCGCTCGACATGAAGTTGGTCAGTGAGTCGTAAAAAGGCCGGCTGGCATGGACGGCGTAGAACTGTTCGGCCTGGTGCTTGGATATTTCCAGCATCTTCATGGAGAGAATGTGAAAGCCGTGTTTCTCAAACTGCTCGATGATGTCGCCGATCGCGTTTCGCCTCACCGCATCAGGTTTGATGATGGTTAAGGTGCGTTGCAAGGTCTTCATGAGTAGTTCTCAGCTGTGTTAAAAATCAAGCTCTCGCTGGGATGCGCAGGACTTCGATCACTGTCTGGCCGATGACGGCGGGAGATTTAGCCATGCGTATTCCTGAGGCTTCCATGGCTTGGATCTTTTCCGCCGCCGTCCCCTTCCCCCCCGAGATGATGGCGCCGGCATGTCCCATGCGTCTTCCCGGAGGGGCGGTTTGCCCAGCGATGAAGCCCACCACCGGTTTCCTCATACGCGCTTTCACGAACGCGGCGGCGGTTTCCTCCGCGTTCCCGCCGATCTCGCCGATCATAATCACCGCTTCGGTTTCAGGATCGCGGTTGAACAGATCCAGTGCATCGACAAAACTTGTCCCAATAATCGGATCACCACCGATGCCGACCGCCGTCGATTGGCCAAGGCCGCGGGTCGTGAGCTGATAAACCGCTTCGTAGGTGAGCGTGCCCGAGCGCGAGACGATGCCCACGGGCCCGGGGCGGTGAATGGGCCCGGGCATGATGCCGACCTTTGATTTGCCCGGCGAAATGACGCCCGGGCAATTGGGCCCGATCAGGCGCGAGCGCCGGTTATCGAGAAACTCGTGGGCCCGCACCATGTCGAGCGTGGGAATTCCCTCGGTAATGCAAACGATCAACTCCAGCTCGGCATCGGCCGCCTCCAGAATGGCATCGGCAGCGAAGGCGGGGGGGACAAAAATCACCGTGGTATTTGCCCCTGTCTTATCCACCGCCTCCTGCACGGTGTTGAAAACCGGCCAGCCTTCGTGCGTGCTGCCGCCCTTCCCCGGGGTTACTCCGCCCACCACTCGGGTTCCGTACTCGGCGCAAGCCTTGGCGTGGAAGGTACCTTCGCGTCCGGTCAAACCCTGAACGATCAGCCTTGTATTGTTGTCGACCAAAATAGCCATAAAGTCTAATCTGGCGGATTTTTCCTTGCCGCCGTATGCCCGCCCGGGTTGAGCGAGGCCAGGAGAGCGCAGCCCGTTGGCTAGCTGCGAGCCACCAACTCTGACTCCCGCGCCGCCGCGACCACCCTTTCCGCAGCATCCTTCATGTTTTCGGCGACGATGAAATTCAATCCCGACTGCCGCAAAATCTCACGCCCGGCTTCCACATTGGTTCCTTCCAGCCGCAGCACGATAGGCAGCTGAATGTGGGTCTTGTGGGCGGCTTCGACGACCCCTCTGGCCAAGGTATCGACGCGCAAGATACCACCGAAAATGTTGATCAAGACCGCCTTCACGTTCTTGTCGCTCAGCAGGATCTCAAAGGCATGCGTGACCTGTTCGGCATTGGCTCCCCCACCAACATCGAGAAAGTTCGCCGGCAGACCGCCAGCATACTTGATGATGTCCATGGTGGCCATGGCCAGGCCGGCGCCGTTCACCATGCAGCCGACATTGCCTTCGAGCTTGATGTAATTGAGGCTGTATTTGGAAGCTTCGACTTCGAGAGCGTCCTCCTCGCTTGTGTCACGCAGCGCGCGAAGGTCGGGATGACGAAACATCGCATTATCGTCAAAATTGAGTTTTGCATCGAGAGCGAAGAGCCGGCCGTCGCTCAAGCTGACGAAGGGGTTGATTTCGAGCAGCGATGCATCGCTTTCGGCAAAGACGCGATAGAGGCTGCGCAAGAACTCGAGGGCAGAGCTGAGCTGCGCGGGCTTTAGGCCCAACTCAAAGGCTATCTTGCGCGCCTGAAAAGGTTCGAGGCCCATGCCGGGATCGATGTATTGTTTTAGGATTTTTTCCGGAGTCTCAGCTGCGACCTGCTCAATCTCCATGCCACCTGCCGCTGAGGCCATGAACAGCGGCTTGGCCTCGCTGCGATCTATAAGAATCCCAAGGTAAAGTTCCTTATCAATGGGAAGCGTCTCCTCGATCAAGAGCCGCCGAACCGTGCGCCCCTCGGGGCCCGTCTGGTGAGTGACCAATGTCATCCCCAGCATCTGGCGAGCGATCTTGGCCGCTTCCTCGGCCGACTTGGCAATCTTCACCCCGCCGCCTTTGCCGCGACCGCCGGCGTGAATCTGCGCTTTCACCACTACGCCCTTGGCCCCCTGTTCGAATAAGGTCCGAGCCGTTTGTTCGGCTTCCTCGCCTGTTTCCGCCACATGGCCGCGCGGAACCGTCACCCCGTACTTGCTTAGAATTTCCTTCGCCTGGTACTCATGAATTTTCATCGGTGATTCCCGGCAGGAACTTGCTTGCGGCCTCGGAAGGCGATCAGCAAACGTTTCATTTTATAGAACGCTCCCCCATAGGGCAAACCCGGTGAAAGATGATGCCGGCTGAGGTGGATGGCGTCGAGAACGGAATAGGTGAGCTGAACGATGCTACCCTGATGACGGGCATGATCACTGACGCACTTCATCGCATCGCCACCCACCGCGAATCGCTCTCGCGCCAGCAAGCGCGCACCGTGATGGCTGAAATCTTAAGCGGTAAGTGCACGGATGCTCAGATCGCGGCATTGCTGGTGGCTTTGCACATGAAAGGCGAAACTGTGGAGGAGATCGTTGGCTTCGCCGAGGCCATCAAAGCCGCCACCGCGCGCTTAGAGCTCGAACCTAACTTGACGGTAGATCTTAGCGGGACCGGGCGGGATGCTTTGGTGGACACCTGTGGAACGGGTGGAGATGCGAGCGGCACCTTTAATATTTCAAGTGCCACGGCCATCGTGGTGGCGGGCGCGGGCGTGCGCGTGGCAAAACACGGCAACCGCAGCGTCACCTCGAAATGCGGATCGGCTGACGTGATGGAAGCTCTCGGAGTCAACATCCAGCAGAGTGCGGCTGAGCTTAGGGCCTGCCTCGACGAGGTGGGAATCGCCTTTCTTTTTGCCCCCGCCATGCACTCAGCCATGAAATACGTCCAGCCGGCGCGACGTGAACTTCGCCTGCGCACGGTCTTCAATTTACTAGGGCCCCTGACCAATCCCGCCCAGGCTTCCGCCCAGCTCGTGGGTGTGTACTCGGCCGAACTGGTCGAAAAAGTGGCAGAGGTATTGAGCATGCTGGGCTTGCGGCGGGCCATGGTGGTGCACGGAAACGACGGTCTCGATGAGATCACCATCACCGATTCGACCAGAATTGCCGAGCTGTGCGCAGGCCGGGTGCGAACCTACGAAATCACACCCGAACAATTCGGTTTTGCACGCGCCTCCCTCGACCAGATCATGGGGGGAGATGCGGTAAAAAATGCGGCCATCATCCGGGACATTCTGGCGGGCGAGAAATCACCCGGCCGCGACATTGTGCTCCTGAATGCAGCTGCGGCGCTGGTGACCTCGGGTAAGGCGGACCGTTGGTCCGAGGGCCTTCGCCTGGCCGCCTCGTCGATCGATTCGGGAAAAGCGGCGGCAACGTTGAACGCGCTGGTGCGTTTTACCCGGCAGCCGCCTCGACCGGCACCTTAGCGTGTCGCAAGCGGCCTACGGATGGGCCGATGCTTGCTGCTTGAGCCGCGCAATTTGCGCGATGTGATTGGCATCATGCTGGGCCAGCCGCGCAACCAACTCTTCGACGGTTACCTCGGCCCTTCGCTCTGGGTGATACGCCGATTTTTTCAAATCTTCGAGGTCAATTCTCTTCAGCAGGCGTAAGTTGTGGTGCCGGTTTAGCCCATATTGGGCCACCAGTTCGGCTGGGGAGGCTTCCAAGTAACCCAGGTGGCGGGCCCAGTCATCTTGGTCGATGGGCGCGATCACCGGTTTTTTGTCCGCGAGCATCTGCCGCAAGCGGTGACCGTAAACCAGTTCGACGTCAGCCAGGTGGCCGATGATTTCAAGAATGCACCACTTCGCGGGCGATGGCTTGTAGCGGAGCGTTTGGTCGGAAAGCCCCGATACCGCGGCTGCCAACTTTTGGGGCCCCTTCTCGGCAGCAGCCAAAGCCTGTTTGAGCTCCTGGTCCGTCATGCGAGCCACTCTTCTCCCGGGGAGTGAGTTTGTGGTCATTAAATTAAGTCGTCATTAAATTAAGAAGATGATACCTCGATACCCATTCGGCTAGTTCTGCCATCCAGCCGAGCTCATCGATGGCGTAAGCTCGACCGAGAGCCCTGTTCACCTGCACCAAAATAAGCTTTCTTCCGGCGCCTCGGTGCGCATCAGAGAACAGCGGCGACCCTTCTTCTTCCCGTCAGCCGCAGCGCGATGGGCCGCGATAATCCTGTTGCAAATACGGTTCCGGGCGGCAGCTCCGACAGACAGACTCCGATCCAGGCCAACAGGGTCTTTGATCGAAGGCGTCATGGGTCCGGTCTCTGACAGCTGGTGAAGAAGCTATCAGGTGAGGGCACGCCGCGCCCGCGTTCTAACCCATAGCAACAGAGACGGAATCCTTTGTTGCAATCCACCTGGCGTATTACCGAAGGGCAAGGGAGGACCGCAGCGCGTGGCGCGAACCGCTATTGGCTCGCTCCACTCCTATTTGGCAGGGTCCACAACGAAAGTGTTATCTTCCATGTTTTCCTCCGGGACGCTCCCATCATTCACCACCACTTCGCGCGGCGGCGACGGCAGTTCAATCCGCACTACGGCCGTAGATTTGCCGTGTACCTCGACCCTGCTGGTGACGTCGCCTCCCGGGACACGAACGCGGACAGGGACTTCGGCGGCCGCGGCGCGGAGGTTCTCGAGCGAAACCGTGATGAGATACCCTCCTGGCAGCAGGGGGCGTGTGTATGCAGACACAATGCGAAAGTCAGGCAGGCCGTGATCCCGGTACACCCAATCGTCAAAGAACCATTCCAGGTCGCGATGCGATTCGCCCTCGATGAGTTTTTGCATGTAGGAAGGTCGGTCATCGTATTCCGGGCGATAGGCGGCGATCGCCTTTTTCAGGGCCACCTCGCCGACCATATCCCGCAACATCCACCACACAAACATCGCCTTAGCGCGGTAGTAGTCTGGCTGGCGGGCCAAAATCAGCGATTGGCGCGTGGAAGAATCGCCTCCGCTGGCCGCCTTTTCGGCGTCCACCAACGCCTTGCGATAGAACGCCATGTACTCGAGAGCGCCTTGTCTTCCGGCCTGCTGCTCGCGCCAGAGTGCCTGGGCAAAGTGAGCCAAGCCTTCATCGATCCAGGCTCGAGGAGACTGGAAATACGAGTGGACAAGAGCATGCACGAGGTGGACGTCGAACGACCGAGGATCATTGTTCAGGGGAGTCAGCAGGACCTGGTCAGCTTCGAAGGGGGTGGCCAGGTCGTCGGCCACTTCGGCTAAGATCACGGGGCGATGCTGCGGTCCCAGCCAGCTGATGAAGGTTTCTAAACGCCGAATCTCGTCCCCGTACAACTGGGCAGCGTTCTCATGGCCGGGCAGATGATAAACCTTTGCTGCGGGAGAGTACTCCACCAGGCGGTAGTCCCCTAATAAGAAGGAAGGGACGCTGGCGCTACGATTGGTAAGGTGGAAAGATGAGACTTTGCGGCTGTCTTTCACCGCGAAGTGAGCCGAAGCGGGCTCATCAAGTGCGCCGCTGATTAGGGTGACCGCCGGGGTGCTGGTCGAAAATGAGAGCATCATCTCCGAACCCACCTCCTTGGCCTGCCACTCGCCCACGGCCTCAAAGACGCTATTGGAATCGCTAAGGTACGCCGCTTCGGTGGCTACCGGATACCAGGTGACGTATCCGATGCCGCGAATCGCCGTACATCTGGGACTGATCTGATCCCAGTCGCTGTGTTGCGCTCTCTCCTCAGGGACGCCGATGCGAGTGAGTCGCGTGAGATCGAGAGGGATGACGCCCTCATAGCCGACCTGAACATCAACCGTTCGGTGTGGCGGTACTTCGCGCGGTAACGTGACAATGGCTTCCGAGAGGGCGCCGGTATGGTCGATGTCGGAGGTGTACACCTGGGAGACAAACTGGACTGGGTTATCGTTGATTCGGATGGAGCGCCAGTCAAGAGATGAGGAAATCTGCAAGACGGCGGACTTCTGCGGCTGATCAGCATCATTACGCAGGGTGATTGTGCCGCGCGCCGACAGCCGGTGCTGCTCGGGCTCAACTCGGAGGTCCAGATTGTAATGGGTGAAGCTGAATGCGCTGCGGTCGAGAGAGAAGCCCGGCACCAGCAACCCGCAGAGAGCAAGCAACAGAGCCGGGCCGAACTTCATGAGGAGACCTCGACTGCTCCCTTCGTGCGCCTCTGTCGCAGGATCTCATAAAGAACCACGCCCGCGGCCACCGATACATTGAGAGACGATACTTTGCCCAGCATGGGGATCGACACCAGAAAATCGCAGTGTCTTTTCACCAGTTCGTGAAGGCCTTTGCCCTCGCTGCCGAGGACCAGCGCGCAGTTCATATTAAAGTCGACGCTGTCATAGGTCTCCGGGGCGCGTTCATCGAGGCCCACAATCCAGAAATTCCGCGTCTTTAGGTCTTGCAGGGTGCGGGCGACATTGCTGACGCGGGCGATCGGCACATGTGCCGTTGCCCCAGAAGAGACCTTGGTCACCGTGCCGCTTACACCGGCGGCGCGACGCTCGGGGATAATCAACCCGTCGGCGGCGGCGGCATCCGAGGTTCGAATGATCGCACCCAGATTGTGCGGATCCTCGAGACCATCGAGGATCACGACAAGAGAATAGGTCCCCCGCTTGGCGGCGATCACATCATCAATATCGCTGTATTGCTTGGCCGAGGTGACCGCGACCACACCCTGATGAGCCACATTGCCGGCCAGGCGGTCCAGTTCTGCCCTGGCCATGAAGCGCACCGGCAAACCCATACGGCGGCATTCCTCGATCAGGCGCTGCAGCCTGAGATCATGCCGCTCCTTGGCGATGCTGACGAACTCAAACGCCCTTCCTCGGGTTTTGAGCGCCTCGCTTACCGAATTGATCCCGTAGATCAGGTGCACCCGTTTAGTTTAAATGCTTGCCCGGGGGCTGTCCCCGCTCGTACCGGGCTCGGCTTGGCCGGGGAGCCACGAGCAGCTCACCGGCGCCCCCCATCTTTCCATTGGCCTGAACTCCAAATAAATGGGGATCTACGCTTCAGGGCGGAAGAATCAAGCAGCCTCCGCCAGTCTCCGCTAAACTAACTAGTTAGCTCGGAGTCTGTGGTGAGCGACGTTTTTATCATTTCGGCAGTTCGAACCCCGATCGGCAAGTTTGGTGGATCGCTGGCATCACTTACGGCCGTCGATATGGGCGTGGTTGCCGCCCGGGCGGCGCTCGAGCGTGCCCGGGTCCGACCCGAGCAGGTCGAAGAGACGATCTTTGGCAATGCTCGCCAGGCAGGCGGTGGACCCAATCCGGCTCGGCAGATTTCCCTGCGCAGCGGAATACCGCACGAGGTACCCGCCTACACAGTGAACCAAGCCTGTGCATCGGGGCTGAAGGCGATTGCTCTCGCCTATCACGAGGCCGCCACCGGCAACCTGGATTGCGTGCTGGCCGGCGGGACCGAATCAATGTCGCGTCTGCCTTACTACCTCGACGGCGCGCGCTGGGGTTTCCGCCTGGGCCATCAAGAGCTGGTGGACGGCATGTATCGCGACGGTTTTTTTTGTCCCCTGGCCAAGATGGTGATGGGAGAAACGGCCGAGCTGTTGGCCGACCGATACAAGATCAGCCGCGAAGAGCAGGATCAGTTCGCGCTTTGTTCTCAGCGCCGGGCCGAACGGGCTATGGCTACGGGCCGCTGGGATCAGGAAATTGTTCCGGTCAAGATTGAGAGCAGGAAGGGGGTTGAGGTTTTGGCGCGCGACGAACACCCGTTCTTCGGTGCCACTCTGGAGAAGATGGCGAAACTAGCGCCTGTGTTTTCCGCGGCAGGAACCATCACCGCGGGAAATTCTTCCGGCATCACTGACGGGGCCGCCGCCGTGATCGTTGCCAGCGAGCAATTTGTTAAGCAGCATAAACTCACCCCCCTGGCGCGAATTCTGGCCGTAACCTCCGCCGGCGTTGATCCTCGCACCATGGGAATTGGTCCCGTACCCGCCTTGCGCAAGATGGAAGAAAAGCATCGGCTTCAAGTTTCCCAATTTGATCTGATTGAGTTGAACGAGGCTTTTGCCGCGCAGGTGCTGGCCTGTGATCGTGAACTGCATTTCGATCACAGCAAGCTGAACGTGAACGGTGGCTCCATAGCCCTGGGCCATCCCATCGGCTGCAGCGGAACGCGAATCGCCGTTACTCTGCTGCACGAGATGCTGCGCCGCAAGGTCCCAAGGGGAGTTGCCACCCTTTGTGCCAGCGGCGGCATGGGCATGGCCTTGGCCCTGGAAAAGTCTTAACGAACTGAAATAACGTGGGGAAGATGGCAAGAGCGCGATTGCCATTTGGCGGCAGCTAGCGCACGTCGCTGCGAAACGTTGACCCTGCCGGAAACCGGTCGTTATACTTCGAGGAGTAAGTTGCTGCACTTATGCCGCTCTCCGCAGTGATCGTCGACGACGAGCAGCTGGCTCGCGATGAGCTCGCCTTTCTTCTCAAGGATGTGGGTGAGGTGAATGTAGTTGCTCAAGGCAAGAATGGCCTCGAAGCCGTGAACCTCATTCGCGAACACAATCCGGACCTGGTTTTTTTGGACGTTCAGATGCCCGGCCTCGACGGCTTCGGAGTTATCAAGAAGCTGCTCGATAAGAGAGTCTCTCTTCCCCAGATCGTCTTCGCTACAGCTTTCGACCAGTATGCCGTAAAGGCCTTCGAGGTCAATGCCGTCGACTACCTGCTCAAGCCCTTCGATAAGAAGCGTGTGGCGCAATCGGTGCAGCGAGCCCGGGAAAAGGTGGAATCGGCGGGCGCCCCGGCCGAAAAATTTGAGACTTTGGTTCGCATGCTGGAAGCGCAAAAACCTTCCACTTCGAAGATCCTGCTCAAAGCTGCCGGCAGGCTGTTTCTGGTCGACCAGAAAGATATCTGCTATGCCTCGATCGAAGACGGCGTGATTACGGTTGTCACGGCCGGGGTGAACGGCATGGAAGGAGTTTCCAACTGCCGGACCCTCGAAGAATTACTCGACTCCCTTGATCCCCATCTATTCTGGCGCGCACACCGGTCTTACTTGGTGAACATCAACCGTATTCGCGAGGTTGTGCCCTGGTTCAAGAGTTCCTACCAATTGCGCATGGACGACAAGAAGCACACAGAGATTCCTGTCAGCCGCGCCCAAACCAAAAGGCTGCGGGAACTGTTTGGGTTGTAAAATTCGAACCTCTATGCTGCCGAGGTCGTAGCACTTTCGGCGGCCCCAAGGCCGGCGACTATGATCCCCTCCGCCTGCTCAGCTGACGTATAATGTGGCCCAATGCACGCTTACGTTTACGTCTCCCTCAAGAAGAGTGTGTTGGATCCCCAGGGGAAGACCATTCAGGGAGCGCTCAAGAAATTGGGGTACCGTGGTCTGGAGGACGTACGGCAAGGAAAATATTTCGAGATCACGCTTAACGGCGGTTTGAGCCAAGCCGAAGCCGAGGCGGAGGTCGAACGCATGGCACGCGAGGTGCTGACCAACCCGGTCCTAGAAGAGTTCCGATTTTCCCTCGAGGACTAACTCCCCCCTCTGCAGCGGACTGTGGCAGCTAGCAATTTCCGGCCGCGTACTTAAGGAGTGCAAAATGTGTGGAATCGTGGGGTATGTGGGGAAGAAGCGCGTCGTTCCCGTCATTCTCGAGGGCCTGCGGAAACTCGAGTACCGCGGCTACGACTCAGCCGGAATCGCTGTGTCGGGCAATGGCGAAGGGCTTGAGATACGGCGGGCCGAGGGCAAGCTGCGCAACCTCGAGGAAGTTATCCGTTTGCAGCCGATTGATGGAACCTATGGCATCGGCCACACGCGCTGGGCCACCCATGGCCGTCCCACCGAAGAGAATGCGCATCCTCATCGCGATTGCACCGGGCGAGTGGTCGTCGTGCACAACGGGATCATAGAGAACTATCTGGCACTTAAAAGAAAGCTGGTGGAAGAGGGTCACCAGTTCAGCACCGAGACGGATACGGAGATCATCGCCCACTTGGTGGAAAAGTACTTCCTTAAAACCGGCAACGGTCATCGCCCCAGCTTGGAGGAGGCGGTGCGCAAGACGGTGAAGGAGCTCCGCGGCGTCTTTGCCCTGGCGGTAATTTCCGTCGACGAAGCGAACAAAATTGTCGCTGCCCGCAATGGCCCGCCGGCGGTTATCGGCCTCGGTAAAGACGAATATTTCGTGGCGTCCGACGTGCCTGCCATTTTGTACCACACGCGTGATCTATTTTTCCTCGCCGACGGCGATCTTGCGGTCATTACCGCGGGCGGCGTTCAACTGAGCGACTTTGAGGGCAACCCCATTGTGCGCCAAGTCCAGCATGTGACCTGGGACCCGATCATGGCGGAAAAGGGCGGCTTTAAGCATTTCATGCTCAAGGAAATTTACGAGCAGCCACGCTCGGTGCGGGACACTACATTGGGGCGGATCTCGCAGGAGACTGGGCACGTCTTTCTCGATGAGATGGATATTTCCGCGGCTGAATTTCGCGCCCTTAAAAAGATCAATATAATCGCCTGCGGCACCAGTTGGCACGCGGGGCTAGCCGGCAAATTCATGATCGAACGCCTGGCGCGGGTGCCGGTGGAAGTCGATTACGCCAGCGAATGGCGCTATCGCAACCCTATTCTCTCGGCCGACACAATTACCCTGGTCATCTCCCAATCCGGAGAAACCGCCGACACCATCGCTGCCCAACGCGAAGCCAAAGCTCGCGGATCGAAGACCCTGGCGATCTGTAACGTTGTCGGGTCGATGATCACACGGGAAGCGGCGGGCACCATCTACACGCACGCCGGTCCGGAGATTGGCGTGGCCTCGACCAAGGCCTTTACCGCGCAACTGACCGCCGTCTATCTGCTGGCGCTCTACCTGGCACAGGTGCGTGGCGCCATGAGCGAAGAGCAGGCCAAGGCAGCGGTCGAGGATCTTACGAAGGTTCCCGGTAAACTCGAGCACCTTCTGACGCACGATGAAACCTGTGAAGAGCTGGCCAAGAGCTACGTGCGCTCGCAGGATTTTCTGTTCCTCGGCCGGGGCATACACTATCCCATTGCGCTCGAAGGTGCGCTTAAACTCAAAGAGATTTCCTATATTCACGCCGAAGGCTACCCCGCCGGTGAAATGAAACATGGTCCCAACGCCCTGATCGACGAAAATCTGCCGGTGGTCATCATTGCCACCCACAATCCCAAGGACCCGGGGTCCAGTCTCCTGTATGAGAAAACCATATCCAACCTCAAAGAGGTGAAAGCACGGTCGGGCAAAGTAATTGCGTTGGCCAGCGACGGGGATGAGGAGATCAAGGAATCGGCCGACCACGTCATCTACATACCTCAAAGTACCGAAGAACTCTCGGCCATTCTCGAGATCGTTCCTTTACAGCTGCTCGCCTACCATATCGCTGTGCGTCGAGGCTGCGACGTCGATCAGCCCCGCAACTTGGCAAAATCAGTGACAGTTGAGTAGGAATCGAGCGAGGACCTGCCGCGGATTTCTGGGACCCAAGGCGTTGCTTGTCCTCTCGTAGAAGGCCCCCGAGTATTTAAGTTTTCTGCAACTGCCTCCTTACCAAGCTCATCTAAAACATTGACAATAACGCACTCAAGTTCTATTATGTGCCTCTTGTAACCGAGAGCTACGAGACGCAATGTGCGATGATATGCATTATTTTCAAGCACTTGTAAGATTGAGGGAGGAAGGAAATGGCCAAGATTATTGGAATTGACCTGGGGACGACGAACTCAGTCGTGGCGGTGATGGAGGGAGGCGAGCCCAAGGTTATCGCCAACGAAGAGGGTGGCCGGACTACCCCATCGGTGGTCGGCTTCACCAAGACCGGCGAAAGACTTGTCGGGCAGGTAGCCAAACGGCAGGCTATCACCAACCCGGAGAACACAATTTATTCCATCAAGCGCTTCATGGGACGGCGCTATGACGAAGTCAGCGAAGAAATGAAGATGGTGCCCTACAAGGTGGTGCACTCCGGAGACCATGTTGCCGTGATTGCTCAGGGCAAGGAATATACACCGCCCCAGATCTCAGCCATGATTCTGCAGAAGCTGAAGAAGGCGGCGGAGGATTATCTGGGCGAGTCGGTGACGGACGCGGTCATCACCGTTCCGGCGTATTTCAATGACGCGCAGCGGCAGGCAACCAAGGACGCGGGCAAAATTGCCGGTCTTGAAGTGAAGCGCATTATTAACGAGCCCACCGCCGCCGCGCTCGCTTACGGTCTCGACAAGAAAAAGGACGAAACCATCGCCGTTTACGACTTCGGCGGCGGTACCTTCGATATTTCGATTCTCGAGGTCGGGGAAGGGGTGATCGAAGTAAAAGCTACCAACGGCGACACCCACCTGGGCGGCGATAACATCGACCAGCGTATCGTCGATTGGCTGGTTGACGAATTTAAGAAGGATGAAGGCCTTGACCTGCGCGGCAAGGGAAACGAAATGGCGCTGCAGCGCCTGCGCGATGCAGCCGAGCGCGCCAAGATCGAGCTCTCCACCACGATGGAGACCGAGATCAATCTACCCTTTATCACCGCCGATGCCACCGGGCCCAAGCACCTGGTCAAGAAGCTGACTCGCGCCAAGCTGGAAGGCATGGTGGAGGACATCATTCAGCGCTCGGTCGGTCCCTGCCGGCAGTGCATGAAAGATGCTGGAGTCGATCCCAGCAAAATCAACGAAGTCGTGCTGGTGGGCGGACAGACCCGCATGCCCCGTATCCAGAACCTGGTCAAGGAGTTGTTTGGCAAAGAAGGTCACAAAGGCGTAAATCCGGACGAAGTGGTCGCAGTCGGGGCCGCCATTCAGGGTGGTGTTCTTAAGGGCGAAGTCAAAGATCTGCTTCTCCTGGACGTTACCCCGCTGACGCTCTCGATAGAGACTTTGGGCGGAGTGGCTACACCTATGATCCCGCGTAACACGACCATTCCGACCCGCAAGACGGAAACTTTCTCGACGGCGGCTGACAACCAGACTTCCGTCGAAGTGCACGTTCTGCAGGGCGAGCGACCCATGGCGGCGCAGAACCGGACTCTCGGCAAATTCCATCTGACCGGGATTCCCCCGGCTCCGCGGGGAGTACCGCAAATCGAGGTCACGTTTGACATCGATGCCAACGGCATTTTGAATGTGACAGCAAAGGATATGGCAACGAGCAAGGACCAGAAGATCACAATCACGTCGTCTTCGGGTCTCAGCAAAGAGGAAGTCGAACGCATGGCCAAGGAAGCCGAGTCGCACTCGACCGAGGACAAGGCCAAGCGCGACGAAATAGAAGCGCGCAACCAGCTCGACTCGATGGTGTATAGCATCGAGAAAATGCTGCGCGAGCACGGCGACAAGATTTCCGGTTCGGAGCGTGGCGATGTCGAAAACGCTGTGGCCGATGCCAAGAAGGCGCTCGAATCTGGCGAGAAAGCCCAAATGGATCGCGCTCGCGAGAACCTGACTCGGGCTTCCCATAAGCTGGCCGAGCAAATGTACAAGGCTACGCCAGCGCAGGGAGGGGCGGGCGCAGGTCCGACTCCGGGCACCGGCGCCGGGACTGAACCGTCTGCCAACGGCGGAGGTCAAAAGAAGGAGGAAGGGGTTATCGACGCCGAGTACGTGGACGTCGAAGACAAGAAATAGCCCCGCCTGACCCATTGGCTAATTTCCGCCTTGCCTTCTGGCACAGCAGCGAAATAGTTGCTTGGACAGCCGTTTCGGGTCAACTGGGGGGAGGCTTGTAACAGCCGCAAAAGGGGCGCCGCCAGCGCCCCTTTCCGCCATGCACCGAAATGTATGGGGCGGGGAGGAGTTCTTAAATTGCAGTTTGAAGTCAATGGACGAGATTATTTCCTGGTTTTCGCCGAGGACGACGAGCGCTGGTACGTGTTCGCACCCACCAGGACGGGGGTAAATAGAATTCCCGTGTATGTGGATGCAGCCGCTTGGCCTGCGAGCAGTGTAGCTCACGGCCTCGCCCCAGACCGAAAGCCTGAATGAAGAGCTTGGATTTTCTGATAAACCGAAATGCGAGGCGAGAAGCAAAGCAAGCCTGAAACACCGCTGCCGAGGACAGGATTTGAAGTGACGCATGGCGACTCAGACCAAAGATTATTACGCCGCGCTGGGTGTTAAGAAGAGCGCTTCGGCTGAGGAGATTCGCAGAGCCTTCCGCAAACTCGCGCGCAAATATCATCCCGATGTCAACCCGGGAGACAAATCGGCGGAGGAGAAATTCAAGGCGATCTCGGAAGCCAATGAGGTCCTGAGTGACCCGAAGAAACGCAAGATCTACGACCAGCTGGGATTTTATTCCGACAATATCGATCCCGCCGCTGCCGAGGCTTACGCGCGCGGCGGCCCCACCGGAGCCGGTGGCTTCGGAGGATTTCCCGGTGGGCAGGCGGGCGCCGGTGGTGGTCAGGGCGTCCACTTCGATTTCGGCGGCTTTGACTTTTCCGACATGTTCGAGGGAGCGACGAAGGGCCGCAGCGGCGGCTCTCGTGCGGGCGGAGGATTTCGGGACATCTTCTCGGGCATGTTCGGTGGCGGGCGTGCCGGGGCTGCGGGAAGGGAGGAAGGACCGGAACCGGGCACGGACTTGGAATACCAGGTCAACGTACCCTTCTGGACGGCGATTCGCGGCGGGGTTATGCGTCTGAACATCACACGGCGTGACGCTTGTAGCAACTGCCATGGTAAGGGCTACCGGGAGAGTACGGGCGTTTGTCCGCAGTGCAAAGGTTCCGGCCAGGTCACCCAGACCGGCGGACGCATGAAGTTCAACGTCCCCTGTCCGGCATGCAACGGCACGGGGAAAAACATTTCGGCTTGTTCAGTCTGCGGTGGGGGAGGGACGATTGAGCGTAGCGAACCGTTAGAAGTCCGCATTAAGCCGGGTACCCGCGACGGGCAACGCATCCGTTTGGCTGGGAAAGGCAACGCCGGAACCCGCGGTGGGCAGGCGGGCGATCTGTACGTGATCATTCGGACTGGAGATCACCCCATCTTTCAGCGCCAGAGCGACGACATCCACCTCACCGTACCGGTAAGCGCCAGCGAGGCCGCTTTGGGATCCAAAATTGAGGTACCCACGATTGACGGCCGCACTCTTCTGAAGATTCCACCGGGCACGCAATCAGGACAGAAGCTGCGGTTGCGGGAAAAGGGTGTGCCTTCGGCAACTCAGGAGGGCCGGCGCGGAGATGAGATCGTCGAAATCAAGGTCACCGTTCCTATGCCTCGCGACGAGCGTACGAAGGAGCTTTTCCGCGAGCTTGCCAAGCTCAACCCGGAAGACCCGAGGGTGGAGCTGTGGAGCAAAGTCTAGCCTCCCCAGCTCTGATTCATTTCTGACCACCTGACGAGCAGAACTCACCCGCACCTATCGCGCGCGCACCAGAGTCTATCTGCCCAGCCTGCTCGGGCTCATCTGCCCGGTCATTCTCCGCCCGCTCATGACCTGTCCAATGAATTGCGCCATTACCTTTGTTCCTGTCCTCGCGAAAAAAATTATTTGCGGTGATGTTTGCAGAACATCTAATCTGCCGTATGCTTCGCATGCGAACTAACTTCGCCGCAATGCCCGGGAATCGCGCTTACTCGGGAGCCTCGAGGCAAGGGGGAGACGAGGTGGTGAGAGTGAGTCGCTTAAGGAGGAAGCCATAGAAATTGGCCACCGCTAGCCCATCTGCTCCCAGCCGAGAGCAAAGGCCCGCCCTTATCCCTGCCAAAAAATCCCTTCGCCTCACGCTTTGGCCCTTGGTGGCTGCAACCTTCTTTATGGTTTCCGGCGGAACTTACGGCACCGAAGATATCGTGCACGGCGCCGGGTATGGCAAGGCAATCCTGATCCTGCTGCTTACTCCGCTTCTCTGGAGTCTTCCCACGGCTTTCATGATCGGCGAACTCTCAAGCGCTCTGCCCTTCGAAGGCGGCTACTACGCCTGGGTGCGGCGGGCCATGGGAAACTTTTGGGGGTTTCAGGAAGCCTGGTTGTCCCTGGTGGCCTCGATCTTCGATATGGCGATCTATCCCACCCTGTTCGTGGCCTATCTGACGCGTATGTTCCCCTGGTTTTCGCAAGGTCATCGTGGAGTAATGGTAGGACTCGCCGTGGTCCTCGTCTGTGTGGCGCTGAACATCGCCGGTGTGAAGGTGGTCTCAACCACTTCCCTTTGGTTGTTCTTTGCCTTATCGGCGCCCTTCCTGCTGATTGTGCTGCTGGCGCCCTTCAAAATCGGCGCCCTGGTGAATGCCGTTACCACCCCGACCACGTCCAACGTGGACATGATAGGCGGTCTGTTGATTGCCATGTGGAACTACATGGGATGGGATAATGCCTCGACCATTGCGACCGAAGTCGAACGCCCGCAGCGCACCTACCCTCGGGCCATGCTGTGTGCGGTTGGAATCGTTTCTTTGAGCTACATCATTCCCGTCGCGGCCATGTGGACGACCGGTCTTGCGCCGAGCGCGTGGGAGACCGGATCGTGGGCTGAAGTAGCAGGTATCCTAGGCGGGCCACTGTTGCGAATTGGGTTGATTCTGGGGGGCATGATCAGCGGCTTTGGCATGTTCAATGCCTTGGTGATGAGCTACTCGCGTCTGCCCCTGGCGATGGCCCAGGATGGCATGCTGCCCCGCTTTTTTGCACAAGTACACCGCCGCAGCCGGGCGCCCTGGGTAGCCATTGTTTTTCTGGCGGTTTGCTGGGCGCTTTGCCTGGGCCTCGGCTTCGAACGGCTGGTCACCATCGATATCCTGCTCTACGGTGCTAGCCTCGCCCTGGAGTTTATGGCACTGATCTGCTTGCGTTTCCGTGAGCCGCACCTGCGGCGCCCGTTCCGTGTACCCGGAGGCAAGGCGGGTGCCATCGCCGTCGGCATTGCTCCGGTTCTTTTACTCGCCTTCTCGATCGTGCGCAGCGAGGCCGAGCAAGTTCTCGGCATGAGCTCATTCACCTTTGGAATGTTGCTGATCGCCAGCGGAGTTCTGGCTTATGCCTTAAATACCCTCCTGAAACCGACCGGCTGGGCGTCGTCGGAAAAGATCGAACCCGCTGCTTAACTGATCCGCGCGCCCGCCGGGAATGCTGGGGAATTGAAATTCAGAGGGCGATGGTTACTCACTCTGGGCTACCCGTGCTCTCACCAGTTTCTTCACTAGGGCCCTCGGCACTGGTCTCCCATTGGGGAATTGGATGGTCCCTTTGGAAACAGCAAAGCCCTTCAGTTCGTCGCTGAAGCAAGCGATTACCGCCGCACTAGGAAAAAGACTCGAGTGTTTGGAAAAGGCGGCGAACCACACCAGCACTCGCCTGGTCTTGAAAGCCGGGATTCCATAGCTGAGGATCTCGGCAGCGTCGGGCGGCACAGCGGATCGAACCGCGGCGCGCAGCGTGTTGAAGGTGGTGCGTGCCGCTTCCGGGATGGCTGCAATGTATTGGTCCACGGTTTTCGGAGCACCCCTGGTTTTCTTCCGCGAACGAGCCTTGACTGCTGGTTTCTTCATGGCCTCCATCCTACACGTGGTCTCAACAGGAGCTCTAGCTTCCCACTACCGTCGCAGCCGGCACCAGAGGTGCTTGTTGTAAAGTAGTAGCTCAGGATGGCGGCGCGCTGTTGCAGCGCCTGTTCAGGGCAGAGGCAGGGCGCAGGCTGAGCCGCGTGCGCCTTGGAGGGGAACTGGAATGACTAAGCGCAGATCGAAGGGCGCCTATATGATCTCGGCGGTCGCCGAGATGTACGGCATTCACCCCCAGACGCTGCGCCTCTATGAACGCGAGGGCTTGCTCAAGCCGTCCCGGACGGAGGGCAATACCCGGCTCTACACGGATGAAGATCTCCAGCGGCTGGAGTTCATTCTCTCCCTGGCTCGTGATTTGGGCGTTAACATTTCCGGAATTGCCATCATTCTGCAGATGCGCGAGCGCATGGAGGAAATGCAGCACCAAATCCAGGAATTCGTAAAGTACATCCAGGAGGAAGTGCTCTCGCGCGCGAGCGCCGCCGCCGATCCGGCTCGCGGGGCGATCGTCCCCCTTCGCCGCCCGTTTGTCACGCCTGCCCCCACCCATGCCAGGAAAAAGTAGGTATTCGATCTGCGGGAGAGACCGAAGAATTGCTGATCGCGCTGTGCCGGCCGCCGGCTTTCCGCCTCCCGCGGGGCTTTGAACAGGCGCTCGCGGCAGATTTCGCAGTCAGAATCTCCGCCCCGTGGCTATGATATGTCTTCGTCCCCGGCAGTCGCTGAGCGACGGAGTACTGAATGCTTCCTTTCAAGCTCGTCTACAGTGATGACTATTACCTCCCGATCGGCGCCCATGTGTTTCCTGCCGAGAAATACCGGCGAATTCACCAGCGGCTTATCGAAACCCGAGTTGCCGAGGCTTCTGATTTTCTGAATCCGCGCCCTGCTTCTGACGAGGATGTGATGCTCGTGCACACGCCTGACTATGTCAAGAAGCTCAAAACCGGCACCCTGTCGCCGCGGGAGGAGCTGGTGATGGAGATCCCCTATTCTCCCGAACTGGTGCACGCTTTTTGGCTGGCCGCAGGCGGATCTATTCTGGCTGCCGATTGTGCCTTAAAGGATGGCATTGCCTGCAACATCGGCGGGGGATTCCACCATGCTTTTCCCGATCATGGCGAGGGCTTCTGCATGATCCACGACGTAGCCATCGCGATTCGCCGCATGCAGCGCGACGGCAAGCTCGGCCGCGCCATGACCGTCGACTGTGATGTTCACCAGGGCAATGGCACAGCTGCCATCTTTGCCAGCAAGCGCATGTCCGCCGGCGCCCTGCCTTCCGACTCTGGTCCCGCGCTCGGATCATCGGCAAAAACTAACCTTGGCGCTGTCAATGATGTTT
This sequence comes from Acidobacteriota bacterium, assembly GCA_019244045.1. GTDB lineage: Bacteria > Acidobacteriota > Terriglobia > Terriglobales > Acidobacteriaceae > Gp1-AA122. The sequence continues at coordinate 2,965 of JAFATF010000149.1, read as the reverse complement.
TCACCATCTCTCTCCATCAGGAAAATAATTACCCGCTCTCGAAGCCGCCATCCACGATCGATGTCAATCTGCCCGACCAAACCGGTGATGACGAGTACCTGGGCTGGCTGGATAATGCGCTCAGTTCAGGCCTGCGTGCGTTCGCTCCGGAGTTGATGTGCTATATCGCGGGCGCAGATCCCTATCGCGAGGACCAATTGGGCGGCTTAGCCCTCACCATGGAGGGCCTGAAAAAGCGTGACCGGCTGGTCTTCGAGGTGTCCAAGGCACGGCAGATTCCCATCATGGTGACTTTCGCCGGCGGGTATGCACGGGCGGTCGAGGATACGGTTCAAATCCATTGCAATACGATTGCCGCCGCGGTCGAGGTGTTTTGGGGCAAGTAGCCAGTTGCGGGCATGGCTTGTTAGCGTTCTGAGAGCTTCAACTTTTGCTTCATGATCAGAGCGATCTGCCGGTGCGTCTCGCTTGCCGGTCCGCGCGCATTGACCACCACCACGCGATGAGGCTCGCGCTCGGCAATAGCACAATAGGCGTCCCGGACCCGGGTAAAAAAGCCTCGGCTCTCCTGCTCAAAGCGATTCTCATCAGGGCCGCCGCCATCGTTACCCCGAGCACGCGTGAAGTTGCGCTGCCGCGCCCGTTCGACGCTGGCGGCGACATCGGAGTCCATTAAAATCGTGAGATCGGGTTGAAGATTGCCGCACAAAACGCGATGCAATGCGCGCACCGGGTCGCTGCCCAGCTTGCGTCCTCCCCCTTGGTAGGCTTCGGTCGAATCTGCAAAGCGGTCGCACAAAACCGTTTTGCCTTGACCGAGCGCCGGTTCGATTACCTCTTTCAAGTGCTGGGCTCGGGAGGCAAACATCAAAGCGAGCTCGGCGAACGGGGACAGGTTTAAGGTGGCGGTATCGAGCAAGAGCTTGCGAATCTTCTCACCCATGACCGTGCCCCCCGGCTCCCGCGTAACCACAACCTCCATCCCGTGGGCATGGAGCAGCGTGGCAAGCATCGTAAGCTGCGTGCTTTTGCCGCAGCCGTCGAGTCCTTCTATGGTGATGAACTTTCCCGGAGGCGGCACGGGGAGATCATAGCATCGGCGCTCGCTGGTCGAGCTATCGCCCATCAGCTCCCGATCACGTCAGGCCTCTCGTCGTAGTTTGCGGCTTTCGGCAAGCAAGGCCATCGAGTGCATGAGGTTCTGCAAGGTCACAATGCCGACCAGCCTCTGATCCTCTACTACGGGGATGATGCTGAGATTCTTTGCCGTAAGCTTGCGGAATGCCGACGCGAGGGTTTCGCCACGTCCCGCAACCTCGAAAATCCGGCTCATCACAGCCTGCACGTAGCCGTTCCCCTGGGTCCGAAGTGCCTGCAGGATCTTTTGCTTTGAAATGACGCCCACCATGTCGCTGCCGCGAATGACCGGGAAGTCATCCTGCAGCGAGTGCACGGCCTTATCGAGCGCGTCTTCGAGAGTATCGGCCGGAGAAAGGGTGGCAAAATCGGTCAGCATGATATCGCTCATCTGCACGGTCGCCAGCACCGACTGGAAAACCACTGAGCGTTCTTCAAGTTGCGCGGCAATGAACAGGAAAAAGCCGACCATCGCGAGCCAAACATTCCACAGCATGCCGACCAGGACAAAAAGCATGGCGATTGCCTGGCCGATGGCCACGGCACGGCGCGTCGCCTCGACCGAATCCACCTTGCGCGCGAAGAAGGCGCGCAGTATCCGGCCTCCGTCCAAGGGATAGGCGGGGAGCAAGTTAAATGCAGCCAGGTACAGGTTCGCCCAAATCAGGCTCCGCAGAAGGTTCGATGAGGTAAGAAATGGCCACGCCAGGAGGTCGGTCTGAGGGAGGACGGCGCTGATCACCGTAGCCGAGACTGCGGCGGCAACAAAATTGACCAGGGGGCCGGCCAGAGCGATGCGAGTATCACGCGCCCAATTCTTCGCCCCCTGACCCGTGTTACCGAGGGCATATGACTCATCGAGCATGGTTACCCCGCCGATGGGGAGCAGTACGACGGACTTGGCGCGGATTCCCGCGCGTAACGATACCAGAGCATGCCCCAACTCGTGCAGCAGGACAGAGGCCAATACAAGAGCGACCAGCGCCACCCCCCGGCCCGGATTGGGCGGCGCATGGTGGGCGGCCGACTCGGTTAGCCACACAAAGGCGAGTAGAAAGAGAAAGGTCAAGTGCAGCCGGACTTCGATTCCAAAGACTCGGCCTAAAGAAATGGACCAGCTCCTCATCAAAGGACCTCACCCTGGTGTGACATCCTATAGTTTAGACGACAGTCGGGCCGATGCCGTTGTTGATCCGAGAGCACAAAAGGACGAGCTGAACGGGAAACAGCATGAGAGTCATAGCCGGGAAATATGGCAGTCGACCTCTCCAATCCTTTGCCGGTAGGGAGATCCGGCCGACCTCGGACCGTCTGCGGGAAACCCTCTTCAACGTCTTGTGCGCGGGCAATCCCATGGTCCTTGAGGGCACCATCTGGCTGGATCTTTTCGCCGGAACCGGGGCGGTCGGAATCGAGGCTTTGAGCCGAGGCGCTCGAGAGGTTTTTTTTGTTGAGGCCTCCGCCAGGGCGGCCGAGCTCATTCAGAAAAATCTCGCGACTTTGGGCATCAAAAGCGGATTTCGGGTACTGAAGATGGATACGCTTGCTGCCGTGCGCAAATTCAAGGCCTCGGGCAAGGTCATGGATTTTATTTTTCTCGACCCCCCCTATGCCTTGAAAAACGCGTACCAGCGCACTCTAACGGCGTTAGCCGAGTCTTCTTTAATAGCATCATCCACCGTGGCCGTTGCCGAGCACGAGCGGAAATTCGACCCGGGACGACATTTTGGCACTCTACGGCGTTATCGGAAAGTGGAGCAAGGAGGATGGGGGCTGAGTTTCTATCGACAAGCGCCTCAGGCTGCGAGCTCATGCCAGCTGGCGAACA
>JAFATF010000107.1 GCA_019244045.1 Acidobacteriota bacterium | reverse complement strand
TCAAATTCGTATGTGCCGAATCGCACAACCTGTGCCCGGCGCTGTTCCAATTGACGCCCTCGGCAGGAAAGTCTAGCACGTCAATTTGTCGGGCATCATGCGCCGGAATCTCCGGCGTTTTGCCCCTGTTCTCCCGAGCTCTACTGCTTCTACGGTCGCCTAACGATATTAAGGACCCGAAGTAACTCACACTGTTTCAATCAGTTCAGCCGTAAGGAATTGTCAATGCGGAAAGAATATGGAGTGCATTGACGCTCCTGTTTCGGGGCGGCAAATTGCCACCCAGCGGCCAGCTCTGGAGGGTGGAATGATGCACATTGGACCTAACCCGCAAGCAGCGGCGCAAGTAGGTACTCCCAACTCACACGGTGCTATGTTATCGCCGCGCTTCGAAGACTTGGCTTTGCCCCTTCTGGATTCAGTTTACAACTTTGCACATTGGCTGGTGCAAAACCCAGCCGATGCGGACGATCTCGTGCAGGAGACCTACTTAAAGGCCTTGCGAGGCTTCTCGACGTTTAAGTCGAACAGCAACTTCCGGGCATGGATGTTTCGGATTCTGAAGAATACGTTCCTCACCTCCCGGGCGAGAGCAAAACAGCACAACATCGTTCCGTTTAGTTCAGAGAAACTCATGGCTGATGCGCCCGCGAAATTTGAGCCTGTGGAGTCGATTCTGCATAACAGGTCCCGTCTGCATGCAATTCAAAAGGGAATCCAGCAGTTGCCACTCGCGTTCCACGAAGTTGTGTTCGGCGACGTGGAAGGAGCACCGTACCAGAAGATCGCGGACATACTGTCGATACCGATCGGCACGGTGATGTCACGCCTAGGCCAAGCCCGTAAGGCGATTCGAGCGTCCCTCGCAGCACTGCCAACCCGGCTTTTAGCACAAGCAGCTCTTATCCCATCCGCAAGCGCAAAGAAGATCTTGAAACAAATGACGCGGAACAACTTGCGAAGTAAGCGGCAGGCCACACCCGTCGAAGGAGCAAACACTTATGGCAACAATGACAGTGACGTCCAGCTCGAACTCTCTAAATATTGAAGCGCGACCTAGCACACCCGGTCGACTCCTGGTCATCGACGACGACCCCACTTCACAAGGTGCTCTAGAGAGCCTTTTCTCCTCCGAGGGATACCAGGTCGAGCTTGCCGAAGATAGCCTGGCTGGTCTAGAGATAGTTCGTAATCGACCGCCTTCTACCATTATCTTTAATCTGAGGACTTCGAGATCGTCAGGTTACGAAGTTTGTCGCCACATCGTGCGACTGGCTCCTGATGTACCTTTGATTGTTCTTAGCACATATTCAGACATCGTTAGCAAGGTCATTCTTCTCGAAATGGGTGCCGACGAGTGCGTCAGTATTCCATTCACTCCCACCGAGCTTGTAGCACGTTTGCGTGCCCTCCTAAGACGTGCGTCGCGGAATGGCCGAGAATTGAAATGCGTTTTTGAAGATGTGCTGGTGGACTTTTCTAGCATGGACGTCACTCGTCGCGGTGAAAAAGTGTTCCTTACTGCAAAGGAATTTAAGACCATGGAGTTTATGACCAAGCGTCCCTACCGAGTGGTTTCGCGAGACGAGCTTCTTAATGAAGTCTGGGGCTACCAGAATTATCCATGCACTCGAACCGTAGATAACCACATTTTGAAATTGCGCCAGAAACTCGAGCGCGATCCTTCGGATCCATCCCACTTCTTGACGGTACACGGCATCGGTTACAAATTTGTGCCTTGATCGCTGCTGCAGCCATACACAAGAGACCGAGAAGGAAATGTTTCCCCCTGCTTACTGGATGCGCCCAGGTGACGGCGTCGTGAGCCGCATAGGACGTGCAGATGGCCAGTTTTGGCGCTCAGAGTAACCGTTCGGAAGGTCTTATGACACCTAATCGCGCCCACATTCGCTTAGCGTGGCACGATCACCAGCTTATCTTTGGGAATCGCCTCCAACGTGGTCTTATCGATATTCAGATGAGCCATTACCAGTTCAGGTGGCGTGTGCGACAACCATTCCGAAAGCGCCAGATCCTGGTAGAAGCTAGTTTTGAAAATTTCAAGAAACTTCAAATCCGTCTCACCGGTATTCTCGATGTAATGCGGTAGGGTCTGCTGAACGTAGCCGACATCGCCGGTCTGAAAATCGGCGGTGCGCGCGCGAGCCCCGGTGGCGAACACAGTCATGCGTCCCTTGCCGCTGATGTAGTACTGCCATTCATCGGCGTTAGGGTGCCAGTGCAGTTCGCGCATGCCTCCAGGATGAAGGGTTACAATCGCCGCAGCAATGGTAGTCGAAACTTTGAACATGCTGGCATCGACGATGCGCACTTCCCCGCCCTTAGTACGCTGTGAGATCGGCTGTTCGGAAAGGCGAAAAGCAAAATCCAGGTCTGATGGGCCTAACGCCCCCCCTGCGGCACGCTGGTCGGCTGCCAGTGGCGGTGGAATTTCCGACTGGAAGATAAACAACTCCTGGGACCGCATCTTTCTCAGGGCCTGCGACGGCGCTCCGAAATTCTTTGCCAATATCTCCCGCGGTGTATGCGCCATCCACTCTGACAGCAGGACGGTGGCGTATTCGGAAAAGCTTCCGTCGTCGAAGACCAGCAGGAACTCGGCTCCATCAGGCGAGAGACCTTGAATCGAGTGCGGAAGGCCGGTGGGAAAATACCAAAGGTCACCCTCCTTCACGTCGGCCACGAAGCTCTTGCCCTTCGCATCAATCGCCGTGATGCGGGCGCTACCATAAAGCATAAATGCCCATTCGGCGGCTGCGTGCCAATGCAGTTCGCGAATGCCTCCAGCGGTGAGCCGCATATCAACGCCGGCGATTGACTTGGAAACCGGCAACTCCCGCACCGTCACTTCTCGCGACCAGCCTCCGTCGTACAGTCGCTTGTGGGCGAGCGAGAAGGGGTACTTGAAAACTGGCACCGATCCCGCATCGGTCTCGGGCGGCACGGCTGAACTCGGATTCTGCTGGTCGAGAGGCACGTTGGTCGGGCCCGGATCGCTCTTGCTTTTGTCGCTTAGGGGGCGGTAACCGGCCTGATGTGCCTGGGCCAGGGCAACTCCGGACAGCACACTAGCTGCGGTCGCCAAGGCGGTTGAATCGACCAGGAATTTGCGTCGCGAAATGCTGTCGTTATCATCGTCGAAACCAGAGTTCATTTCTTTCCCCAAGCTCTAATCTGAAATGAAGCCGTCAGTGCGTTGTGCACCTTCCGCTTCGTAGGAAAATAATTGCACCAGGAAGCGTATCAATCGCGACGTTCATAAATCCACAATTCACCGCCTCGGTTCGAGCGATTAGGGACGGCTAAGTACAACCTGTGGTGCTTCCCGACTTGGCCGAAAGTGCGCGCCCGCAATTGTGCTTGGCACCTTTGCACTGAGGGAGTGTCGGCGTCGGCCTGCAGGATACGAAAAGCAGCGCCTCTCCACCGGAAACATAAATGCGGTGCCCGGTTGGCTGGTACCACCTGTCGTCTGAATCGGCGGCTCCGGGCAACTCATCACTTCGCGACCGGTATCCATGTTTAAGTACTAGCGGGGTCGTGGGACACCTCGCTGCGACAAGAACACGCTATTTGTTCCATCCAGTGCCATAACAAAATTTGTGCCCGCATCGCTCATCCTCCACGTACATGCCTTCCCAGAGGGTGGGTTAATGACGTTTGGTCTTTAGACGCGAGGTTCACAAAGATTTTTTGTTCTTTATCCTATGCGGTTTAAGTCTGGCATTTATACCACGCCCGCCCTAAGGTTAGTTTACCTTCGCGGGTCGTAGAAAATGTGGCGGGCCTCTAGATGCAACAGCGCGACCATGCCGATGCCCGCAGACGGCCGCGAACACACGTTCTGTCCGTACGTCCAGCGCCGTGTGATCGAACCGGCCGTAAGCCCGGGAATGAACATGATTCGATCGAGTACCAGGCCAGATCGGCGGTCGGCACCTCCTCTGCCAGAGCAGGCCCGGTCAATCCCAACCCCGCCAACCAGTAGGCTACCTGCCAAGGTGTCTTTTGACGTTCCTCTCTGCCGAAGATCGACCGGTCGTAAGCTCAAGGCGCGCGGGCATTTCAAGAAAGCTCCGCATGACATGCCAAAACTGACGACGATTGGTGCCCAGGGCAATGGAATGGGCAGCTCCAGGAAGCACGACGAATTCGCGATCCGGAAGGGGAAGTTTTTTGAAAAAGTTCAAGAGATCATCTTCAGTTGCGATTCCATCAAATTCACCGCGCGCGATCATCACGGGCACTTTTAACTTTGTCGGGTCGACCAAGGGGAGCTTGGTGGTCATGTCCAGATAAGTCCCAGTAGGAACCGAATCGCCGAACTGCAGTTCCGCGTCGGCCATGGCTTCCGCGACCGCCGGATCCGAGGTGCCGGGTTGGTCGCGAGTAAAAATGCTGCGGATCATATTGCGATCGCGGGGGCGCCTGTTGTGAGTGCGATAGTACTCAACCGACTCGGAGCGCTTGGCCAGGGTAGGCGAGCCCTGACCGGTCCAGGTGAAGGCTACCAACACGAGCCGCCGAACGCGCTCTGGGTTGTTCATAGCGAAAACGCCGGCCCGCAGAGCTCCGCTGGATTCGCCATAGAGATGAAAACCTGCCTGGCCCGTTTCACGCAGAATTATTTGGGAAGCGGCTTTGAGGTCTTCCGCTCCGGTGGGAATATCGGAATTTCCACTCATCTGAGGTGAGCGGCCATATCCTTCGAAATCCATTGTCCAGACGTCGAAGCCGTACTCCGCAAATTTATCCATGAGCGAATAATCATTGTCGTGACCCGCCACATGGAGGTCAAAGGTCGGGCGCGATGAAACCGAGGATCCATGAGCAAGAAAAAGCGCAGGCCGGAGTACGGCGTCGATAGCGGGATCTCCCATCCGTTTTCGAAACACATATAGAGATAAGTCCGCCTTTTTGGCCCAGTATTCCTTGCTCCAAATTGTCGGCCTAGCGGCGCCTGTGGATTGCCTTGTACTTTGTGCGTTGAGCTTGTTCACTGACGACATAGCCAGCAACTCTGTGGCAGTCGATGAAGTGGCGGTGGCGAGAAAAGCACGACGCGAGACTAAAGTCTTATGCACCATGAGGGGTTTCCCCTGAGAGGGGAGCGTTAACGAAGAGTCTTTGCTGCAGCGTCGAAGCATCCAATTCGTGCTCCCATCGGGCTACGACCAGAGTGGCGACCCCATTTCCCACCATGTTAACCAGGGCCCGGGCCATGCTCATGAAACGGTCAATGCCAAGGATCAAAGCCATACCCGCGACAGGAATGCTGGGGACAACCATGAGCGTACCAACGAGGGCGACAAATGCTGCTCCTTGCACTCCGCTGGCGCCTTTGGAAGTAAGAATCGCGACTGCGAAAATGACCAGTTGATGCTGCAAGGTCAGATGGGTATTGGTAGCCTGGGCAACAAACAACGCCGCCAAGGTCATGTAGAGACTTGTACCGTCCGTATTGAACGTGTAGCCGGTGGGCACTACTAGTCCCACCAGCGATTTCGAACAGCCCAGCTTCTCGAGTTTTTCCATCAGCGTAGGGAGCGCCGTCTCCGATGAACTGGTGGCTAGCACAAGAAGAACTTCTTCTTTGATGTGGATGAGAAAACGCAAGATATCGAAACCGGCAAATCGCGCGATTCCTCCCATTACGAGCAGGACGAATAGCAGCGAAGTGAGATAGAAGAGGACGATCAGCTTTGCCAATGGGCCCAAGGATGCGATTCCGTACTTGCCGACTGTGAATGCCATTGCCCCAAAAGCGCCAATGGGAGCGGCTTGCATAATGATGTTGACAACGCCGAATATTGCTTGGGTGGTCGCTTCGATTACATTCAGGAGCGGCTTACAACGATTTCGGGCAGCAGCAATCGCGAAACCGAACAGTAGCGCGACCAACAGCACCTCCAAAATGTCGCCCTTGGCAAATGCATCAGCCACTGTAGTCGGGATGATGTGCAGGAAGAAGTCTGTCAAGGTCTGTGTTCTTGCTCGGCCAGCGTAGGCCGCGACTTCGTGAGCGTCCAACGTAGCTGGATTGGCATTAAAGCCCGAACCGGTCTTTACGACGTTGCCCACAAGCAAGCCTATGAGCAAAGCCAGCGTGGAAACGATCTCGAAGTAAAGAATCGCCTTGCCGCCGACGCGCCCCACCTTGCGCATGTCTTCCATTCCCGCGATGCCGGTCACCACAGTGCAAAAGATGACAATGGAGATAATCATGGTAATCAGTCGGATAAATGCGTCGCCTAAGGGCTTCATTTGGACGGCATGGGCGGGGCTCAAATAACCGAATACAACCGCGCCCGCCATAGCAATGAGCACCTGTACCCACAAGGCGGTGTAAAAAGGCTTCTTACGGACGGGAATCTGCAAATCAGGAGAAGACGCAACCACGGATGAGACTTCGGGACTCAAGCTTATCCTTTGCGTCTTTCAAGCGAGGTGAACCTGGAATTCACGGCAGGGGATGGTGGGGGTTGAAGAACTGACAGCTGCGAAATTAACTTTCTCCGGGACATTTTATTTCACAAATGAATAGCTCAGGGCAGTCCTCCCCTTTTTCCGGGTTGACTCGGCTCGCGACAACTGAGCTATAATCACAACCCTTCGGGGACGAGGCTGTGTGACTAGCGTATTGGCTTAGCAGCTAAAACGTCCTGTGGGAATGCCAAAAGAAATCTTAAGAATTTGTTTTTTTTCAACACCATGGCGGCTTCAGCGAATGTTTTGTATGAGTTCGGGCCTTTCCAGCTAGATCCACCCGAGCGGTTGCTTCTATGCGACGGCCAACCTGTCTCGCTCACCCCGAAAGCCTTTGACCTGTTGCTTGCCTTGGTGGACCATTCGGGACACCTGGTCGAAAAAGAAGAGTTGTTGAAGACCGTCTGGCCGGGAGCCTTCGTAGAGGAAGGCAATCTTGCAGTTACGATTTCCCTGCTCAGAAAGGCGTTAAACGATGACCGGGGCCATCATCGCTATATTGAGACCGTCTCCAAGCGCGGGTATCGCTTCGTCGCCGAAGTCAAGCGGCGGGATGATAGCGCATTGGCCATAAGCCCTGGCAACACGTCAGAGATAGCTTCGTTATCGCCGACGCTCCGGCACGTGGGGGTCACGACTCGACCCCCGGTTCGGTCCCTGGATCGCCGCAAAACATTCTTTGTGGCTCTTGCCGCGATCGCCTTCATGGCGCTGATTTCGACGACAGCGTTCTTGATTGACCGTAGAAATGCTCCGCCGACGACGGCTCAATTTGCTGCCATTCATTCTGTCGCTATATTGCCCTTCCAAACCTTCGGCAGTAACAGCCCGGACAGGTATTTGGGATTGGGTATGGCCGACGCGGTAATCACGAAACTGGCCAACACCGGCAAGATCATTGTTCGCCCAACCACCGCGATCCAACAATACGCAGGTGCGGGACAATCCCCTCAACAAGTGGGCCGGGAGCAGGCCGTCGATGCAGTCCTGGAGGGGCGAATACAGCGCGACGGCGACCGAGTACGAATGACGGTGCAACTGATCCGGGTGGAAGATGGCCAGCAGCTCTGGGCCGATACTTTCGACCGTCGATTCACGAACATCTTTGCCTTAGAAGATGCACTTTCAGAAATGGCGACGCAGTCACTTCGATTGGAACTGACAGGAGAAGAGAGCCGCAAATTCACTAAGCGTCCTACCGAAGATCCTGACGCGTACGACGACTACATGAAAGGCCGCTACTTCTGGAACAAGCGCACCGAGAGCGCACTCAAGAAGGGCCTTGACTATTTTCGGGAAGCCATCAAGCTCGATTCCAACTTTGCCCAAGCCTACGTTGGAGTCGCTGATTCCTATGCTACCCTAGGTTTATATTCGGTACTCCGGCCGGAGGAAGCCTTCACAAGGGCAAAAGATGCAGCTATGCGAGCGCTGCAGATGGATGACAGCCTTCCTGAAGCGCACGCCGCCATGGGATTTATTCATTTTTACTACGACTGGGATAAATCAGCATCCGGAACCGAATTCCAGCGCGCACTGTCGGAGAATCCCCATGACGCCATGGCACACTCCTGGTATGCGGAGAGCTTGGCCGCCAAAGGGCAGTATTCCGAAGCGATAGCCGAGGCAGAAAGCGCACTGCACGATGACCCGCTTTCGTTGATAGTCAGCAGCAATGCAGGATGGACATTTGCCCTGGCCGGCCGTTATGACCAGTCAACAGAAACATTAAAGAAGGGCATAGACATCGACCCCGAGTTCCCCCGCACTCATTTTCGATTGGCGGAAGTTTATGAAGCGCGTGGCCAATATGAGCTCGCCATGCCAGAGTTCGAGAAAGCCGTAAAGCTATCCGGAGGCGATCCTTACTACGAAGCCTCGAAGGGGCATGCTTACGCGGTTTCGGGAAATTCCAGTAAGGCGCACGGCATCCTTCGAGAGCTGCTGTGGCGAGCTCAGCGACAGTATGTCCCACCGTATGCAATCGCCCTCATCTATGCCGGGCTTGGCGATCAGGATCAGGCGTTCCATTGGTTGCAGAGCGCGGTTGAAGATAAGTCCACCTCCATGGTCTTCCTCCGAACGGATCCGGAAATGGCTAGTCTGCATTCCGACCCGCGTTTCTCTCACTATTCCGTTCTTGTAGATTTCTAGTTTCGGCAGGGTGCAGCTTCCCCGCTTTCCATCAGCGAACGTGCTTGTCGAGCCATGTCATGAAGTATTCTGCGATTTCGGCGCTGTTTTTTTCCGACATCATCTGATGTCCGTTGCCGCGCAGCCCCACCTCTTCCAGATTTTCATATTCTGTTTTTACGCCTGCCCCATTGAGCCACTTGGCCACGCAGCGCGCGTAAGGCCGATGATAGCTGGCTTCACCAGAGACATTGAGCACGGGAATCCCTATGAGATTGATGAGTTTGTGTGCGGGCTCTTTCTGAACCCAGCAGGGAAGCAGACCCGGCGCATCACCTTTGGCTTCCTGCACCGTCTGCAACTCAGATGCGTCCTTGATGGGTGGATCGTAGTGCATGGGAAAATTAGTGAGCCCCCAAATATGTCCTGGACCGCGTGCATCCAACTCGGCATTTTGAATGGGTGGTCCCCACGCTTCGGCGGCAATGATGGCCTTAATCATTTTCGGACGGGCATCCGCGAGCAGCCACCCCGAGGTCGCGAGGCGAGAATGCAAGAGCAGAATGACAGGCTTTGCGATTAAATCCACTAACTGCACGAGGTCTTCCGCGGAAAGCGGCTCCATATCAGGTGCGGAAGGAAAATTAAGTTCTGTTTTTGCAAAATAATCGAATACGGGGTCACCGATCTGACCTTTGTTGGGCGCGTTGCTCGGCCACGCCGAATATTTACTCGCTTGCGGCCAACTGCGCTGCGGATTCGGTGGCGGCGCGCCCCCCGTCCAGACCTGCTCCATCAACTCCCCCGTGCGGGGCGGGATCACGTCTCCATCAAGCCCGGGAATGAACGCAGCACGGCCACGCCCAGGAAAATCCATCATGTAGACGGTGTAGCCGGCGTTGACGAAGTTGTACGCCCAACCCGGCCGCCCGTCGGGCGTTTGCAGCAGGCCTATGCTGGTTTGGCCGCCGCCCGCCTGAACAAACAACAAAGGATATGGGTGCCGGATTTTCTTCGGAACCCACACTTCAACGTACATAGCACCACGCATACGGTGACCTGCGGGTGTCTCTACCCACTTTCCCCCCACATAAAAGTGCCCTTGCCGAGCAATGTTCTCTGTAGAGAACGTGGGGACAGTTTTCAGGGGCATCGAATATGACTGATCCTGAGCAGCTGCTGAGATTTGATTCGTGTAAGACAAACTGACGAGGGCAAGAACGACAACAAACCAGGTGCGCATTTTCTCCTTCAGGTTCGCTTCAGATTTGCGTGCTAGAATCCCCGGCATTGGGGCTGTTCAGCTCGGGTCTGTTTGCGCCTTATATAGCAGGTTACGCCGAGCTGTCAATTTGGGAGCCTAGCTGAATGTCTACTGCCGCAGGTCTCAAGCCGCTGCCATTTCTAATCGGCGGCGAATGGGTTCAAGACACACCTTCCCACATCACGCATATCAATCCGGCAACTGGTGAAGTCAATTACGAGGTCTGCGCAGGGACAGAAGCGCACATCGATGCAGCGGTAGATGCTGCGCACAAGGCCGCGGCCAAGCCCGAATGGCGCAACATGCTTCCGCACCAACGCGCAGCACTGCTGAACCGCATTGCCGATCTGATGATCGAGCGTTCCGACCTGCTAGCGCGTTGTCAAATGCTCGAGAACGGCAAGGTCTGGAAGGAATGCAAGAACCAAGTAATCAATGGTGCCGCGACGTTTCGCTACTGTGCTGCTGCCGTGGAAACCTTGGGCTCAGAAATCACGCCCCCTCGCGGAAATTACCTCAGCATGACAGTGTACGAGCCCTGGGGCGTGGTAGCGGCAATTACCCCCTGGAACTCACCCATCACCTTGACCGCGAACAAAGTTGCAGCTGCTCTGGCGGCCGGTAACGGCGTCGTGCTCAAGCCCGCTTCCTACACCCCAACCTGCGGAATTGAGCTGGGGCGAATCGCTCTGGATGCCGGCGTTCCGCCCGGCGTGGTCAACGTAGTACCCGGAGAAGGCGGCAAAGTTGGCGATGCACTGGTTACGCACCCGCTGGTGCGGATGGTTTCTTTTACCGGTGGAACCGAAGTCGGACGACGAATCTCAGAGCTTGCTGGAAAGAAGATCATTCCAGCTGTGCTGGAATTAGGCGGGAAGTCACCGCATATTATTTTCGCGGACGCAAACCTGAAGGCGGCGGCAGATGCGGCCACTGTCGCGATCTTTGAAGGTACCGGCCAATCCTGCACAGCTGGCTCGCGCCTTTTCGTCGAACACACCGTTTACGAGCAAGTGATCGCAATGATTATGGAGAGAGGCCGCGCCCTGCGTGTCGATCTGCCCGACGCTCCTGGTGCGCAACTCGGGCCCAGCGCCAGCTTCGCGCAGCGCGCGTTCGTGGAAAAAATAGTGGATGGCGCGCGTAATGAGGGTGCGGAAATTCTGATTGGCGGCACGCGGCCATCCGATCCGCGACTCGAAAAAGGTGCATTTTACCTGCCGACGATCGTTGCTGGAATCACCAACAAAGCGAGTATCGCACAGCAGGAAATCTTTGGGCCGGTGCTGTGCGCCATGCCGTTCGACAATGAAGACGATCTTCTGCAGAAGGCCAATGACGTCAGTTACGGGCTGGCTTCGGGCATATGGACCGGCGATTACAAGCGTGCCTGGCGAGTAGCGCGCGCGTTGCAAGCGGGGATGGTCTGGATCAATACGTATAAACAATTCTCCACCGCGGCCCCCTTTGGAGGTTTCAAAGATAGCGGTCTGGGCCGGGAAAAAGGTTTGCAGGGGATCAGAACTTATCAGCAAGTAAAAACCATGTTCTGGAGCATGTCGGATAGTTTCGACGGCGGATTCAGTATCGCGAAATGACTTGGGAGAATGGTTATGGCCAGTATCGAGGTGCAGTCGGCGCGCGCAAAACCAGCAACAAAAGGAGCGGCATACATTGCTGATTTCCTGGTTCAGCAGAAGGTCCCTTACATTTTCGGCGTGTGCGGTCACGGTATCTTAGGTTTGCTCGACGGATTGTTCGATCGTCGTGACGAGATCAAGGCCATCTCGGTGCATCATGAATCGGCAGCTGGATTCATGGCCGAGGCATATTTCCGCATCGCCCAGAAACCGGCAGCCACGTACACATCGTGCGGGCCGGGCTCGGCCAATTTAATTCTCGCAATCGCTGCCGCGTTTGCTGATTCGTCGCCCATGCTGAATATCACCGGAAATGTGCCAACCCAACAATGGAACCGCGGCCCCTTTCAGGAAACCGGCAGATACTTTCAGGGCGACTTTGTGAACGTATTGCGTCCCTATGTGAAGCGTAGTTTTCAGCCGACACGCGCGGATATGCTTCCTCTTGCTCTGCGTCAGGCTTTCGCTCTGATGACCAATGGACGCCCCGGGCCAGTTCATATAGATATTCCCCTTAACGTGTTCGTCGAACATGTCGATGAGGAAGCTGGGCAGCGCGAACATAATTGGCCTCCCGCAGAATATGCACGTCCGGCAGCCGATCCGGCCGCTGTAGACGAGGCGTTGCGGCTGATTCAGAAGGCGGAGCGGCCAGTAATTGTCGCCGGACATGGCGTGGAACTGAGCGGCGCGGAACCGGAACTGCTGGTGTTTGCTGAGCGCTGCCGAATTCCGGTGGCGACTACACCATTTGGAAAGGGCGTCTTTGATCCGCGGAATTCTCTGACTCTGGGGACGACAGGCCGTAATGGCTCGTATCCAGCAAATGCCGCGTGCCGAAACGCTGACGTCATCCTGGCGCTCGGAACACGCTTCGACGATCGAGCCACCAGCGCCTGGCTTCCCGGGTTCACCTACAGCATACCGCCCACTAAACTTATTCATGTTGATATCGATGTTAGCGAGATTGGCCGCAACTTCCCCCCCGAGCTCGGGGTCATCAGCGACGCCAAGATTTTCCTGCAGCAACTGCTGGCTGCGCCGCACACCGACAACGGCCAGCACCATGAGTGGCTGAAAAAAATTGCGGGTTGGCGAAAGCGCTGGGATGCAGCTACGGCACCGCCGCGCACCTCCGACGCAATTCCAATTCGTCCCGAGCGCGCCGTGGCTGACTTGCGCAAGGTTGTGCCGGCCGATGGCATTGTCCTTTGCGATGTGGGCGTACACCACAACTGGCTGGTTGCGGAGTACGAAGCGTGCCGGCCGCGAACTTTCCTCCAAACCTGGGGTTTCGCTTCGATGGGATTCGCGGTCGCGGGTTCGGTGGGCGCCAAACTGGCCGCTCCGGATAGGCCCGTCGTTGCCTTGTGTGGCGATGGCGCATTCATAATGAACGCCAGCGCTGTGCTCACGGCTGTCGAATACAACGTTCCCGTCGTGTGGCTCATTTGGAATAACTTTGGGTATTGCTCGATTCGCGACCAGCAGGCCGGCTACTTCGGAAGCGGGCGTGAGTTGGCCGTCAGTTTCACCGATGTAAACGGTACGCTTTTCTCCGCCGACTACGCTATGATGGCCCGATCTATGGGAGCGGAGGGATACACAGTCGAGAGACCCGCCGATCTTGCGCCACGATTGGAGGCGGCGATGGCCTCGGGCAAGCCGACCGTTCTGGACGTCAGAATTGACCGAGAGGTTCGCCCCCTGGCAACCGGCAGTTGGGACCTGCCGCCGATGGCTCATCCACTGCCCAACTTCGGCTGGGGCGAAGACTAGCTTGAGCTCCGAAGCCAATTTCAGTCTTGCCGCATCGCAACCCGCTGAGGCCGACCCCAATGCTCGAGTCGGTTCCCTGTGGACAAGCGGGCGTTTTTACGTCGCAGTCTTGCTTTTCCTGAACATGTTCATCAATTTTACTGACCGAATCAATTTGTCGGTCGGCGCACCGGCGATCGCGAGCGATTTCGGCTGGCATCCGGGGAAGATGGGCCTGCTTTTTTCGTCCTATCAATGGACGTACATTTTGTTCCTTCTGCTTTGGGGATGGATGGCCGACCGGCTGGGGACGCGTTTGATCAATGGAATATCGGTTACCATCTGGTCGGTTGCAGGAATATTGACCGGTGCCGCTACGACATTCGGCGGGATGCTGACGACAAGATTAGCACTGGGTGCTGGCGAAGCAGCCTCGTTTCCAACTTCCAGCAAAGTTGTTCGGCAGTGGTTCCCCAATAGCGAACGGGGTCTGGCAACCTCGATCTTTAACGCGGGGACTTTTGCCGGACCGGCAATTGCGGCTCCGCTCGTGGCATGGTTAGTGGTGAAGGTGGGATGGCGACTCTCCTTCATGGTGACGGGGGGGCTCGGCTTTATCTGGGTGTTCCTGTGGTTAAAGTTCTTCCGTATTCCTTCGCACTGTTCGTGGCTATCGGGGGAAGAACGCGACTACATTGCTGCGCACACTGACTCGAGAGTGGAAGCGACCAACCCGCCGAAAGGTACAATGTTTCGCTTGGCAGCTCGAAAAACAATGTGGGGTTTGTTCTTCACACAGGGGTGTTGCGCGTACACGATGCTGCTGTTCCTCTTCTGGCTGCCCTCGTATCTTGTGCAATCGCGCCACATGTCAATCGTCAAGGCGGGGTGGTTCACTTCGGTCCCTTACATTTTGGCTGTTCCCCTTGGCTTACTGGTAGGAAAGCTCAGCGACAATTCCCTTAAGGCGGCGGATATTAAAAGAGGGAAAAGGCGGACATTGCTGGTCGTTTTCATCCTGTTGTCGGGCGTCGTTCTGTCAACCAATATGGTTGCTAACCAATTTGCACTCCTGTGTCTGATTTCCCTGTCACTAGCCTCTATTTCAAGCGCTCTGTCTTTGAACATCGCTCTGACGAGCGACCTTGTCTGGAACCCGGAAATGGTCGGCACCGCAATCGGAATCCTGATCCTGGGCGGAAATATTTTTGGATCGCTGGTCCCCATCATCACAGGTTACATCGTGAAATGGACGGGAAGCTTCGATCTGGCGTTTTACCTGGCTGGACTTCTATTGTTCCTTGCCGCCCTGATTTCCCTTACGATGACGCGGACGCCATTGAACTTTGAAGACACCCCAACATGAGCGCCAACAACAAAAAGCCAACATGACTATCCCCGTGGAACGGTCCTGGTCCCTGCGCATGGTTGCTCCCCTCGAACCGGGAATCGTTTGCATAGACATCGATCGAATGTTCGCTTTTTATACCGAAGTTCTGGGATTGAAATTCGCCACTGACGCCGAAGCGACTGCGGAGATGAGCACCAAGTTCGGCACCGGGCCGCACGGTTTTCGCATCATCCGACTGCAAACCCCCTATGGTGAACGAATCAAGCTGATCCAATGCAAAAAGACCGCACTCAAGCAAAGGGAGGTACCGGAGTGGGTTTTTGAGCGGCAGGGTATTGCCTACATCACGTTCGTCATCGTGGATGTCCAGGAAGTCGTCGCCCGACTTCGAAAACATCGTGTCAACCTAGTCAGCGAAGGCCCGGTGGAGATCCGTCCGGGTATTCATGCCATTTTTGTCCGCGACCCGGAAGGCAATTTCCTGGAATTTGTAGAATACGCCGATTTGCCCTCGTACCGACCAGACTTGTTCAAGTGGCGGCAGTTCTTCTAGCTCCCGCCGGGAAAGCAGGATGGCTGGCGCGCCCGGCTAAGTTTCAGCCGCCGTGGGACAAGTGGAAAGACTGCCAAGTCCTTACCTTACATCATCTTTGCGGTGGGAAAATAAATTTTTAATATTTCTTTCGTAGATTTCACAAGACTTCGACTTGGACCCGACAATAACTTGCTTCCTCAATGTCGCCGTCCAATTTTTCGGCGAAAACCTCCATTGCGCCTTGACCCAAGAGCGTTATACGATGCGTCACAATTGACAGTCGCAAAACTGAGGGGGTGAGTCGTGCGCGCTCGAACTGCGAATGAGCGTCTCAGTAGATCGCTTTTAATCCTACCCGTTGTGCTTCTGGTTCTCGTCTCGCCTTCTAGCTACGGCCAAGTGACCGGCGCAACCCTGACGGGCACGGTAACCGACTCGACCGGCGCGGTAATCCCCGGCGTGCAAGTCTCGATCAGGAATGAGAGTACCGCTGAGACTAGATCGGCAAGGGTCGATTCGGCAGGGGTATATTCCGCGCCCAATCTATTACCTGGTGTGTATGACGTCACCTTCTCTGCTCAGGGGTTTGCTACTACCGTGCAGCGCGGAGTTAACCTGACAGTCGGCACGCAACAATTGCTGAATATGAAGTTGCAGGTAGGACGGGTGAACGAGAAAGTGGAAGTAAGCGATCTGCCACCAGCGGTGCAATTGACCAATTCCACTGTGGGGGGAGTCATCGGCCAGCAAACGGTGGCGCAACTGCCGCTGAATGGCCGCGATTGGACGCAGTTGGCGACTCTTCAGCCGGGAGTCGATTCGGTCGGCTCTATTCAGGCCAATACTGGTTCCCCCGACCGCGCTCGCCGCGGCTACGGCGTTCAAATGACGATTTCGGGCTCCCGCCCGACCCAGAACAATTACCGAATTGACGGGATTACCGTGAATGACTACTCCAATGGGGGGCCCGGCAGCGTCGAAGGATCTACGTTGGGTGTTGACGCCGTTCAGGAATTTTCCGTTCTCACCAGCAACTACTCCGCCGAATATGGCCGCACATCAGGCGGCGTCGTCAATGCCGTGACGAAGCCGGGCACCAATAGCCTTCACGGTGACATTTACGAGTTCCTCCGCAACAGCGCCTTTGACGCAAGAAATTTTTTTGATCCCGTCCAGATTCCTGCCTTCAGACGCAATCAGTTCGGCGCAGCCCTGGGTGGTCCGATCATCAAGGACCGCACATTCTTCTTCGCCGATTATGAAGGCCTACGCGAAAACCTTGGCATTACAGCTACCGTGCCTGTTCCCTCGGTCGCTGCTCGCCAGGGGATCATCTGCTCGATTCCGCAACCCGGGCCCGGTGGCTGCACACCGCATAGAGTAACGGGTGCTTTCAACCCCGATCCCGCTACCGGGATCGATAAATCGGTTCTGCCCTACCTGAGCTTGTGGGGTCTGCCCAACGTGCCCGGTCAGGAACAACTGGGAAATGGGGATGTGGGTATGTACGCGTTCACCGCGGCCCATATCACGTCGGAAAACTTCGGGACCATTCGGGTGGATCATAAAATTTCCCCCAACGACAATATCTTTGCCACCTATCAAGCTGATTCAGCCACGAGCACGCAGCCCGATCCCGCCAACGATGTGCTTGTCGGCAACACCACCGGCCGAAGTTATATTGCGATCGAACAGACCCACATCTTCAACTCTCAGCTGATTAATTCCGCCCGCGTTGGCCTGAATCGATCGCTGCATACGGCGCAAGGTATGCACGCGATCAATGCCCTCGCAAACAATGTGGCTTTGGGTGAAAGTCCTGGCGCTGACAATCCCCAGATTGATGTGCCGCCCTACATCTCGATCCAGCCTGGCCTAAACCAGATCGAGCGCCTTAACTTCTACCAGAATTCGTACCAAGCCTATGACGATGTCTTCCTGACGAAAGGCATCCACAGTCTGAAATTGGGGTTCGCGTTCGAGCGCGTGCAATTGAATGCAGCCGACCCCGCGCCTGCTGGTGAAATTGCGTTCGGCACACTGGGCGATCCCGCCAACAATGGATTTCTCACCAACGATCCAATTGTTCTATTTGCTCCGCTCCCCAGCCGGCCATTCATTCACTTCAATTTCCGCTCCAGTATTTTCGGAGGTTACGTCCAGGACGATCTGCGGCTCCGCCCAACGCTGACGCTGAACCTTGGGCTGCGCTATGAGATGTCTACCGTGCCTTCAGAAATTCATGGACACTTGTCAGCCTTGCACTCTCCTTACGGTCAAACATTCGCCGATACCATGGTCGGCAATTCCGTATTTTCGAATCCCACCTATCACAATTTCGAACCACGCCTCGGGTTCGCCTGGGACCCTTCCCGCAGCGGCAGAACTTCCATTCGCGGCGGCTTCGCTGTTTTTGATGTTCTCCCGCTTCCCTACCTCTTGGGTCAGTTCGCAACCAACACTGCTCCATTCACCGAGAATGGAACCGCCAACAATCTCCCCCCTGGATCATTCCCCACGGAAGCGTTCAACATTCTCGCCGCAAACGCGGTGAACAATATTGGCTTGCGTATTCCCTATATCGAACCGCATCCCAAGCGCAATTACGTCATGCAGTGGAATTTGAATGTGCAGCGTGAACTGCTGCCCAACTTGATGGGAATGCTTGCCTATGTGGGATCGCGCGGAGTACACATGATCTTCCGCGCCGACGACATAAATACAGTGCTTCCGCTGAACGGTGCGAATCCGCCTTATCTCTGGCCTGCAACGCCGGGCACGCCCATAAGCCCTCAGATTGGACGAATGGACACACTGATCTGGAACAATGACTCGTATTTTGACGGGCTCGAAGCGCAAGTAGAAAAACGAATGAGCCACGGCTTTCAAGTTCAGGGCAGCTATACCTGGAGCCGAGCGATTGATGGAGGCGACGGCTCGATCGCCAGCGACTCCTTCGTGAATTCAATCCCTTCCCTTTTCTTCTTCCTGCCTAGATATCGCCGTGCTCCCGCCGACTTCAATATAACCCATAACCTCACGGTCAATTATTTGTGGAACATTCCCTGGCGCAGTTCGTGGCGAGGTCCGCTCTCGTTGCTGACAAGAGGATGGCAACTGGGCGGCATCATGCAACTTCGCAGCGGCATGCCGTTTACGCCCCTGGTTGGAGGCGATCCGCTTGGCCTGCTCAATTCTTCGCCTTTCGGCTATCCCAATCGCATCACCGGTGGGGCCTGTTCCGCTCCGGTCAGTCCAGGTAATCCCAACCACTACATCAAGACTGAGTGCTTCACGTTGCCCATGGCCACTGCGCCGATCGCGTCGCTCTGTGTGCCGTTCGCGCCTAATGGTGTCCTTGCGCCTGGTACATGCTCCAATCTTCTCGGCAATGCCGGAAGAAACGATATTTACGGACCTGGCCTGGTGGACTTCGACTTCTCCGTTGTGAAAGATACCAAGATCGGCGAGAGGCTTGACGTGCAGTTCCGTGCAGAAATGTTCAATATCTTTAACCATGTCAATTTCAATCCCCCGTTAGTCAACAACGTACTATTCAATCAGGACGGGTCCATGAATCCTGCTGCAGGTGCTCTTGATTCGACCGCGACCACAAGCAGGCAGGTGCAATTTGCATTAAAGCTAATTTTCTGATCGCCTAACGCACCCAAGTGGCGGTGGGCGGGATTGACCACTGCCGGAGGCACGATTTTAGCCAGCCCTTTCTCACTAATTTGCCAAACAACCTCGTTTCCCTCCCATAGCAAAACATGAGCGAACGCCTGAAAGGCAAAGTTGGAATCGTCACTGGTGCCGGCAGCGGAATTGGGCGGGCGTGCGCCGTCGCGCTTGCGGAAGAAGGAGCATCGGTTGCCCTGGTGGGCAGACGAAAAGACCGCATTGAAGCTGTTACCCACCACATCGGTGATTTTGCGTTGGCGATTGCCGCCGATGTGACTCGGTCAGCAGACATTGATCGAGTTGTGGCCCAGACAATTAAACATTTTGGGACACTTAACTTTCTCCTGAACAATGCCGGTATTTTGCAGATCGGTAACGCCGAGCAGATCAGCGAAGAACAATGGGATCGCGTTTTCAACGTGAACGTTCGCGCTGTCTGGTTGCTGTCGCGCGCCGTGTTGCCGCATATGCGAACGACCAACGGCGGATCGATCATTAACATTGCATCTACGCTCGGCGTCGTCGGTGCCCGCAATCGTGCCGCTTACGCTGCGTCCAAGGGAGCAGTCATTCTCTTGACAAAAAGCATGGCCGCCGATCATGGCCACGAGAATATTCGTGTAAACGCAATATGCCCTTCGTTTGTTGAGAGCGAACTCACGGCGGAGGCACTGGCCCAGGTTCCCGATGCCGCTGCTGCCCGTCGCGAGCGGACCGCGGCGCATCCTCTTGGAAGGCTTGGCCAACCGGAGGATGTTGCTGGTCTGGCGGTATATCTCGCCAGCGCTGAGTCGTCCTGGGTAACGGGAGCTGTGCTGCCGGTAGACGGTGGCTATTTGGCGGTGTAGTGGACGGCAGCTCGTCGCCAACTACTTGGCCAGTTCACCAGGATGGATGCCTTCGCCAAGAACGAAGGTTGATCCAACTGTACCCACGACCGCCGATTGGCGCGTTAACCCGAGTCTCTCGCGAATGCGATATACAGCCTCAATTCCCGTGCAATGAGCTCCGACCAGGTTCGCAACTTTAAACTCCTTTAATTTGTCTGCCGTCCAGTCGAGCTGATGATCGCTGGCTTGAAAAAGGTGAAGTCCGCCGATGATAGTCTGCACCGCCTCGTCCGGATATCGTTCGCGCACGAAAGTCAGGATGTTCACGATTCCGGCGTGGCCACAACCGGTGATCACGACCAGTCCCTCGGGCGTATTAAGCACAAGCGATTGATCTTCCGGAATAGTATCTTCCACGAGTCCGTCGGGAGTCTGCACTTTGCCCGTGCTGCTCCAATTACGTTCCGGATATTTTCGAGGCACTGGGCCCGTAAGCCATGCACCCGGAAAAAGTTCTGCTGCTTCGGAGTGCTCGACGAATTTTCCGCCTGTGGCTTCGTATTCTTTCTTCAAAACAATCATTGGATTGCGCTCGCCGCCCGGCGAGGGCCTACTATAGAAGATGCCGTGCGCCACATGAATCTTGGATAGGGCTGCGGGATTGATTTTCATCATCTCCTTACGAAGGGCCAAAAGACCCGTCACATGATCCCAATGATTGTGCGTCAGAATCACCTCTTGCACATTCGATAGGTCTATTTTTAAATCACGTGCATTCTCGAGCACGGTTTGCGGATGTCCTCCGGTATCAAGCAGAACGCGATGACCATCCGCCTCAGCCAGCGCTGAAAATCCCCATTCGCCCAAACCTGTGGTGTCACCCACCAGCATGGTTGAGAGTACGGTCACTTTGAGAGCATGAACCTGAACCGGTAATTTGGTCGTCCCGGGTGCACTCTGAGCTAAGGACAACGCGCTTGCAAGAAGCGTGATCAGGCACAGCAATAAAAGGGCAAACGTGAGGTAGCCGATCCAAAGATCGCGCGTGCCCGGACGTGCCAAGCGGTTTGAGCGACTCACAGCTGTCATTTTCCTACATCCGTATTCCAGCGATCTAGCCCCAAAGCAGAATGGCCGTCTGGCTTACGGGGATCATAACGGTGGAACATCCGTTCAGCCACGATAGATACCGCGCATCCTCGGATATCGCACTTGCTGCGAGCAACCGATGGAGCGCAGGCCGAGATCAGCTTGGCAAGGATAGTTTACAACCTGCAATGCATGTTGAATGTACTCGATGGTAGTCAGGTGCTGACAAAATTCTCAAGGGCCGACTTTAATACCCTTCTCCCATTGTCGCTGTCTGCGTAGGCGCCGCAGGAAATATATCGCGAAAGGAGGTCGCTATGTCAGCTAACAGAGAAACAAACTTGCCCGTGGCAGCCAGCATTGGATTATGTTTGCTCGTAGTGGTCGCTCCTCTTCCGCCGTGGATGGGCGGCTGACGAGACTAGCAGGGGAGGTGAGTCAAGTCCTCTTATCGGCGAT
>JAFATF010000284.1 GCA_019244045.1 Acidobacteriota bacterium | reverse complement strand
AGAAGGAAGCCGCTGGCGCGGCGGACGCGGGCCCTATGCAAATTGAATGGGGTGAGAGAGGTTTGTAGAAGTTGTCCGGGTGGTTGAGCTCCGCGGTGGAGGAGTGATCGCGCAGGGGCAAGGGTGAAGTGGCGCTTGAAGCGAACCTACTCTGGGGTATGAAGAAGGTGTCGAGCGGCGACGGCGACACACTTCGGCGAGACGCTCTGAAGCGCGGCGATCGTGCGGTGTGGGGAGTGAGTGAGTTCATGCAGCCGTGGCGAGCAGCGGTTGAGAACGGAGTTGGAGTTGTGCCGCGGTGAATCGTTCGACGACCGCCATCGGCGCGCCGCACTTGGGACAGCGCCAAAGCGGGTGCGGTGTAGGAGCGGCGGAAGTTTCAGGTACTTGTCAACAAGGTTGTGTTTGACTAGCGGCAGTTCTTTCCGTAGGAATTCAACAATCCAGAGCAGCATCTGTGTAAAAACGAAAAAGCTTCCCGACCTGACGCGGGTGCCGACTGTGGAAAGCTTCGCGGTGCATGGCTGACGGGCAAAAAGGGGGCATCTATGAGTCGAGCGAGTTGCCAGCGGTCATTCGTGGGGCAGCCTGACGCAAAATTTTCCCAAAAACGCGGGTCACATGCAACCACGAAGAAAATCGCGGCACGGGCTTGCATAGAACGCGCCTACTCGCGATTTGCGGAATGCCTCACGCCAGTTACGGTTCAGCTTTCCGCTTCGAAGCGAGTTTGAAACTGGGCATTGAGCTGGTGAAGGCAAACTTCGACTCGACCGGTGACGCTGCGCCAGCGCTGATTCTCCAAAGAGGTGATGGTGATTCCTAGTTTCAGTTGTAGCGTGTCTTGGGATTGAAAATATCCGCCGCTGTTGCGCCGCAGGATTTCGAGCTGCCCGTTTACCGCCTCGACCACATTGGTGGTGGACAAGCAACGACGCAGGACGTCGGGATACTTGAGGAAGGCCAGGTAATGCTCGCGTTTCTTACGCAGTTCGGCCATAAAGTGGGGATAGCCTGGCTGGAAGCGCTGACAGAGGTCTTCGAACTGAGTCATGCCGACCTGTTCATCCCAGCTGGATCGCAGCGCCCGCCAACGCTGCTGGAATTCGGCATTATCGGTTTTGGAGAGATGATTTCTGGCGTTACGCTGCATGTGTACGACGCACAGCTGAACATCGGCCCCAGGAAACAGACTCTTGCTAAGGGGCAATAAACCCGAAAAATCGTCGTGCACGATGATGAGGACCCGGCGCAGGCCGCGTTCGAGCAAGCTGCGCAGGACGAACTTCCAATCTTCCAGATTCTCACGACCGGATTTGCAGAGGCAGGTGAGCACGCGCTTCTTGCCATCTCGGCCAAGACCGATGACCAAGTAAATGCACGCGGGCTTGAGACGATCGCCATCTCTAACTTCGACATACTTGCCATCGCAAAACAAAGCCAACAAGTCTGGGTCGAGAGGACGAGTGTTGCGCAGCCCCAGCTCTTCCATGAAACCGGCGGCAACTTTCTCCAGCTCCTGTTCCGAGTTGGACAGACCCATTTTGCGCAGAGCATCGCGAGCCGCCGAGACCGATCGGCTGGAGCTGAGCAGGCCCAGCAGCAGCGACTGAGTTTCCTCGCTGTAACCACGCTGATAGCGAGCGGGCAAGGAGGGAGGGCGAAATTGTCCGCTGCGGGTGCGTGGCACGTCCAGTTCGAGGGGTACAGAGCCGACCAGAAGAGATCGGGGATAATAGCCGTTGGCTTTGTCCTCGGGAGCGTCCTGCAGATAGGCGCCTCGTTCGGCATGGACCAGGCAAGACAGCAGCGCTCCCAACAGCTCGCGCACGCTGAAATCGCCTAACCCGGATTGCAGGAGTTTCTCGATTTCAGATTTTTCTGAAGGACGAGGTGAAGATGGTGATAGGCTCTTATTGGAACCTGTTGACATTGATTTACTCCTAAGCAAAGTGGTTAGTGCTACGGGTTCTACGCCCCAGGTGGCTACCTGGGGCATTTTCATGCGCTTTGCTGTGAGCAGCGTAACGCAAGAGCCGCCGCCGAAAAGCGTTGTGGAAAATGACGGAGTTGTGGAAAAACCAAAAAACGGTTTTCCCACAACTCCTTGAACCTGCGGTTCACATTTTCCACAACGCCGGCTGCTGCTGGATTTTC
>JAFATF010000262.1 GCA_019244045.1 Acidobacteriota bacterium | reverse complement strand
GCCGCCAAGCGTTTCGAGTTCGAGCGCGCTGCCAAAATGCGCGACACGGTCAAAGAACTGCGCAGCAAGGAATTTCTCTTCACCTGACCGCTTGTATTTGCCTGACGGGAGGCTTCCGCCAACTGCCGCGTGCTTTGCCGCTAATCTCCGCTCTTTGTTCGATTGCAGCCTCGGTGAGGGCTGATGCCGAAAAACTTAGCTTACGAGGAGCCACGCAACCTGAGCGATAAAGCTGTCAACATGGCAATCCTTGCTTCCAGCCCTGCGAGGGAGGCAGTCGCGAAACACGATGGAGACAACCAATGACGCGACAAACAGGCTGGCAGACACTCTCATGGATTTTCGCCGAGAACTCGGTGTCCTTTCGGTAATGGTGCGTAATTGAGAGTCGGGGCGGCAAGATTCAGAATCGGTAACCTTGCGCTGCCCAGTACTTCCAATCAGCGAGTGCTTGGTCGGTAGATTCGTTTTCGTCAATCGCGATCAGCTGTGACAATGGGACGGCAACTTTTCGGTCGTGCCAGCGGGTGAAGACGAGCATGTCGCCGGTACAGGCCTCTTCTGGTGCAAGTCGCAGAACTTCGACAGTTTCTCCTTTTTTCAGTGGCGAGACTACTTGGGTAGCCGTGCATTTGGCGCGGAATGGAAAGCAAAGTTTGCTCTCCAGATAGTAATACCAACCCATAGCCCGCTCTTCCGGGCCATAAGCGTCCACCACGATTTCATAATCGATTCGTTCTTCTCGGGTGGAGTTTTTCCTGGATTTTGGCATACACGAGCTCAGCAGGCGGGCCGCACCAAACTGTCACGGTAGCTCCACGGCATCCACTCAGCCGGTTTGGTACCAAGCTCTTCGGTATGTCGCTGCAGTTCCGTCAGGTAGTCGAAGGGATTCACGCCATTCAGCTCGCAAGTATGAATCAGGCTCATATACAGATCGCCGACCTCTGCACCAACTAGGGTTTTGTAGAAAAGCGAGTTTTTCCGATGCAAAATGGTTTTCTTCAATGCCCTCTCGACCAAGTTGTTGTCCAGTGGGGCGCCTGGCTCGCGCAGAAACAATGTCAATGCTTGCCAATGCCGGAGCATGTAGCTGATGGCCTTTCCTAGGCCGGAGTTCGGCTCTACTTTGTTTTCCTTTAATTCCGCCTGCAGCCATTGGTGTAGATCGTCCATTATGGATTTGCTGTGCTCCTGGTGAAAGCGTAGACGTTCAACCCGCGATAACCCACGCTCGCGCGCCAGTTGGTCGTTATGGTAGACCTCACCCAACGCTTCCAGCACGTGCCGGCATGCTTCAGGGAAGTTGGGAGTGATCTGAACAAACTGTCTCCGGCCGTGCGCGAGGCAGTTCCCGACTAGCAGCTTGATGGGTTTCGGCGCATTGCGCGCCAATGCGTCCGACATTTGAATCGGCATGGGCAGCTCTGCTGCGCGCCGCTTCAGCACATCCGCCAAGTTCTCGCCCGCATGTTGGCGACCTGTAAAGAACAGCGCGATCTTACGTCCCTGAGTGGTCGATACTACCCCAGAGGTGAAGATACCGGTGCGCTCCCCTGCTTCCTCGGTGATTGCTCGCCGCAGCGATAACACTTTCATGCTCGTATCGTCGTTGTGCAGGACCTCGCCTTGCGCAGCCTGGCGGATCAGTTCATCGCGCGCTCGCTTGATCAGCTCCGCCGCCTCCTCCACGATTTCCCATTGGGTGGACGCCGGCAGCGGGATTCCCAGGTTATTTTCCAGATCTTCCAGCCGATAAAACGGCATCCCCGTGCCATACTTCAACTGCGCAATCATGGCGGCCGCGCTTTCGTCGTACTTGTCTTCTCCAACCCCTTCCGGAACGTCCGCGCCATAGATCTCGCCACACAGATTGCAGCGCAAGCTCTGCAACTCGTAAACCGTCGCGGTCAGGGGAGCTTGTCCCACGATGCGTACCAACCGCCGCGGCTCCGGTTGCTCGTAGACTTTGCCTTTCAGGCACCCCGGGCATCGGTCACCCGATTTGAGAGTCGCGTGTGAAACCCGGACCCGTTGCGCTTGGCGATACGCTTCTGCCCCGTTGCGTCCGTGCCCGGGTGGCTTCTGCTTTTGCTCTTTCTGTACGCTGGTTTCGTTTCTTGCCGACTTGCAACTGGACTTCACCCCTGTCGGCGCCAGCACCGCGGCGGTCTTTTCCGTGGAGGCGGGGAACATCAACTCGCGCAGGTCACGAATCGTGGTTTGCTGATCGGCAACCAGATCGGTGAGATAGGTGAGCGCCTCGGCCATACCTTTCACCTTGCGATAATCTTCCTCCCCCAACGCCGTGTGGGCACGCTCAACCAGCTGATTTAATTCCTCACGATTCATGTCGATGAACTCGAGTGTCGCTCTCATCCTAACTCACCGAGCAGTTGGCGAAAGCGGGGGTGCAGTGGATATCCCAGAACATGCTTGATCGAGCGGTTGGGGAGGTGGCTGTTCGAAGCCTTGCCTCGCCCCGTGGTCTCTCCCATCCACACCCAGTTGGCCGCGTAGTAGCAAGTGCCCCGAAAGCGCTGCGGATCCACGAAGGTTTCCAGAAAGTACAAGGGATGTCCGTACCGATTCTCCCAGTCCTCGGAGATACGCACGGCCATGCGTCCCAGAATCTGCGATGCCAGATTTTTCACGCGTACCCAGGGCAGAAGCAAGAACCGCGAGTTGTAGGCGAGGAAGCGAACATTGCGTCGCCGTGCTTCCGCAGTCCAGCCGATGTAGCGGTCACGCGCACCCAGATGGCGTGGCGCGCTCGACCACGCCAGACATGCAATCGGCCGCGATTGTGCCCAGATCAGATACTTGAGTTGAGCGCCCACTGGCTGTTCGTAGCCAAGGTAATGGTGCTGCTCCAGCAAGCTGTTAAACAGCGGTTCATCTGCCGTGCGCCGTACCAGCTGAAACTCCAGGCGGGCCAGCTCGCCTAGCCTGCCCTCGATCGGGGTGCTGTCGATCAGCAGCGGCGCGGGCCGCATTCTCGTCGCCAACGGATTGTGCCGAACATAGCTGACCGGCGGTAGCGTGATCTGGCCCGCTCGCTCCAGCATCACCAGCAGGCCGCGGCAAACCATATCACTAAAGGTGCCATTCGCCTGTCGCCATTGCCAGGCTTCACACAGCTTCTGGGATAAGCTGCGACGGCTCGCCGCCGGGTGCGTGGCAATCATCTCGCGTATATATAAAAGGTGAGACTGGGTGATAATCCGGCCGCGGTATTTAAGCTCAGCCATTTGGTCCGTGAGTATGCATGGACTCTTCTTGGAACGCAAGGCCCAGGCTGCTACCGCGGGGTTACTTAGTTGGCTCCATCCACGCGTCTCCACATCGGCGCGGCACGCACC
>JAFATF010000259.1 GCA_019244045.1 Acidobacteriota bacterium | reverse complement strand
TTCGCCCGTCTGCGCAGTTTCGCTTTCAACATCCTCAAAGCCAACCGCTCCGGCACGCTCAGCCAGGACCGCTACCGCGCCGCCCTCGCCGGCGTCGACAATCTGCTCAGACTTCTCGTCATCCCATAGCGTTGAACAGCCCTGGGGGTCGCACGGGGCGCGGCTAACCGCTCAAGAACGCTACGCGCCGCCTCCGGCGGTGGCCTTGCAGGCCATTCTTGACCGCGCCGCTTTCCGTGCACCCGATGCCCCTGTCGGGACGAGGGGCGTCCCAACAAAACTTCGCCACACCCTACGGGGTGTCGAACAAGGGGCAGGATGTGCCCTTACAGCCTCTCAGAAGCCCGGAGAACACCGGAAACAGTCAGACAGGTGTCAATCACCGGAAAACCGGAAACACCCCCCGCCAGAGGCCTCAGAGGGGATTTTTGGGGGTGTCATGATTTTCCTGCATGACCCCGCAGGCTCAAGCGGGTATCCCGTCTTGGTTGTGTTTCACCGATCCGGGAACTAAACGCTTCGGAAGACCCAAACCCTAGGGGCGTGATCGTAAGGGAGAAGAAAAGGGGACTAAATTGTGTAATTACATCACAAGTGTTGACACCATCATTCTAAATATCAAGAATTATTCTTGATTATAGATTAGCTTATGGCAAAAGTTATAAATCAGAAGGATCGAGGACTGTTTCTCACGATCATGCTTATTTTTGAGATGGTCTCACTCTTAAATTCTACGTGGCGATCTGTAGCCGGGCAGTTCTCATATCCATTATCTATAGTTTCAGTCATTGGTGATATTATAGATATTGCAGTATTATACGGGATATGGACATGGAGAAAATGGGGAGTATATCTTCTCATATTTCATGCGATATATTTCTATTGCCATATTTAACATCCTCTCTAGCGCAAGCTAGTATGGTCCACCTTGACCCACAAACTCTCGAAGAATATATTTTTATAGACATGATCGGAATTTTTCTTCTCTGGATGTGGGCAATATCGCGGAAATGGTCATATTTTGGGTAATACGCTCTCATACATGCTCGTTGTAAAGAATATGATCAAAGGGTTTGTCAATTTCGGTCTATTTACTATTCCAAACCCCCCAGTGTTTTGCGTTTGGATTAGCAAAACGTCTGCGGCAGGCATAAAATCCAGCACTGCCGCAAACGATAAGCGCCTCAGTAATGAATTAGAAGCTTAGAGACGACTTAGGACTAAGCCACCCAAAGTTCCTAGAAGAGGGCCTACTTCTTGGATGAACTGCGGGATTGCCCCAGAAGAAGGAGCACTAGAAGATATACTTGCAGAATTGACAGCAGTATTGTTATTGCCCTCAATAAAGATACTCTGAGCTATGGTGTTCTGCCCTCCCGCCACGAGGTCAAGATCAGCGTCAATGAGTTCGCAAGGCGTAGCAAGCACGTCGCTCATGTTCTGCCTCCCTAAACTTCCCTATTTGCAGTTGAAGAATGGCTAGCCTTTCGGTTGCCAGCAAGATGTTTCTTCGCGCTTTGAGCTGAGGCGTTTAGACACAAAGGAAGGGGTCGCACGGGGCGCGGCTCACCGCTCAAGAACGCTTCACGCCGCCTCCGGCGGTTGCCCTTGGCAGGGCAATTCTTGACCGCGCCGCTTTCCGTGCACCCGATGCCCCTGTCGGGACGAGGGGCGTCCCCAAAAGTTTCGCCACCCTACGGGGTGTCGAACAAGGGGCTGGATGTGCCCTGCATCCATCCAGAGCTCTCACAACGCCGGAAACGGGCAGAGGGGTACAACGGCAGAAAACCGGAAACACCCCCTCTCTGAGGGCTCAGAGAGGATTTTTGGGGTGTCATGATTTTCCTGCATGACCCCGCAGGCTACAGCGAGTATCCCGTCTTGGTTGTGTCTCACCAATCCGGGAGCTGAACGCTTCGGAAGACCCACACCCAGAAATGCGAAACCCCCCGGAAGAGGTTGGAGACCAAGGGGGGGCTTCACACACAGTTAGGCTAGTCAGTTACTCGCACTGCTGATCTTGCCTCACGCAGCCGGTTTTGCAAGCCCTTTACTGACCGGGGCAGGAATGCCCGGTCTCCCCTGGATTGCGTCACGGCTCCTTGATGTATCGGAAAAATGTCCCTGCGAGAAAGAGAGGAAACGATACCGGATTATTTTGAAATTGGGATCAGAGGTATTTGCAGTAGACACTAACCGAGAAGATCGAGGTAGAGGCGCCGGAACTCCCTTGACCCTTGCAGGATACCTTCAAGGCAGAAATCGCCTAGGACGCCCGGAGAGGGGGCATTTCCGGTTTTCCGAGGGAGATGATATGTGCAGCCGGGCAGCGTTCCCCCTCTCAGCGACCACCAGGGGGCACCCAGCAACGAAATTTATTTGGTTGCCGAACTGGCCAGAAGTAACGAAACGCTTCTCTGATACGCATAAGCGGACAAAGTAGGAACTCAGGCGGCCATTAACGCAGGATCGGGCACCGGCCGGAGGGGCCAGA
Source organism: Acidobacteriota bacterium (assembly GCA_019244045.1). GTDB lineage: Bacteria > Acidobacteriota > Terriglobia > Terriglobales > Acidobacteriaceae > Gp1-AA122. Next base: position 175 of record JAFATF010000259.1, on the reverse strand, counting down.
ATCCGTCACGGTTTTCCGTCATCTCATCGGCGGGCGACCAGACGTAATCGCCGGTGAGATTGATGTGTTCCCAACCGAGCGGCGACAGGTGGAGGAGAAGGTGATCGGGAACATTCTCCACCTCGCGCAGAGCGGCGATGGCGCGGTTGAGATAGCGGGTGTTCCACAGGGTGAT
>JAFATF010000519.1 GCA_019244045.1 Acidobacteriota bacterium | reverse complement strand
GAACTTGATCCAGTCGTCGGAAGCCTCCATGGCGCTGGAGCCGTTGTGCGGATCATTGTAAGGAAGGTCTTCATCCCAATCGAACCCGCTCTGCATGGTGAGTAGGTCCTTTAGGGTTATGTGGCGTTTGCGGTCGTCCAAATTTTTGATTTCTGTGGCATTGAAAAAGCTGATGACCCGCGTATCGAGACTCGCGTGAAATTCGCCGCGATATGTCGCGATTCCGATGAGGGCGGAGGTGATGCTCTTCGTCACCGACTGCATGGTGTGGGCGTCTGAGCCTTCGTAATAAGGATGATAGTGCGGATCGAAGTAATTGTAGATTCCTGTAAGGCGCGCGTTCAGAGGGCCCCGCTCATGCGCTTCCTGGTAGTAGATCTTTGCGTAATCGTGACTGTAATGGCGCTGGTAAGCGTTCTTTGCACAGCGAATGACCAGCATGCTATCGACATAGGGATATTTAGCGTTTTCAAAATCCTGGTCTAGAGCGCCCAAGGTGGCAGAGTCCAATCCGACCGACTGCGGCGTAGCCTTAGGCCAGTCTTGGGAAATCCTGGCGGTCTGGCTCCCCAAAGCAGTAGTCGCAACTGTAAGCGCCACACTTAGCAGGTATCGAACCTTAGCCATGGTGTTTAAACTCCCGCTTGTTCAAGAGATGTCTGGCAGGGAACGCTTCTGGGTCTGTGGCGCCACATGCCAATACCAATACGCCGGCAGGCCCGCGAAGATGAGCGCCAACCCGACGAACGATTCGATCGGCTTTTCGACAAGCGTATTCACCACTAAAAGACAGCTGCCACCAATGAAGATGCAAGGTACGAGCGGATAACCCCAGACCCGATAAGGTCGGGCCTGCTCAGGCAATCTGTGCCGTAGGAAAAATACCGCGGCTCCTCCAAGAACAGCAAATAACAAACCTCCAAACATGACATAGGTGAAGAGCTGCTCGTAGGATCCCGAAACTGCATACAGAATCGCCCATATGGTGGTCAGAACAATCGCTGCGTAGGGCGTGCCGTATCTTGCATGAACTCTCCCGAAGGTCTTTGGAAATACACCTTTTCGCGCCATGGCGAAAAATACGCGCGTGCAAACTAACATCATCGCCCTGCAGCACCCAAATGCCGAAGTCAGCACCGCCGCTGAAATGAAGCGGCCGCCATTAATTCCCATCATTGCAGTGGCACTCGCTTCGCCCACCCGCAGGAGGCCCCGCATTTGCTGTGCAGGCAAAGCATAAAGATAGGCCAGATTGACGTTTACAAATATCGCGATCACGATGGCGACGCCCAAGATTAGCCCCCTGGGCAAATTCTTCTGAGCGTCTACCATCTCGCCGGCTGCGAATGGCACATACTGCCAACCGTCATAAGCCCACAAAACGGCAATCATCGCGACACCGAACGCCGTCAAGGTAGCGGGGCCGGTCATATGGAGAGGAACCACGGGATGCCACTGGGGATGCGCGCGAGTGAAGAACAATGCCATTGCCGGTAAAGCCGAGATTCCGGCGATTTTAACTACTGTAAGCACGACATTTAGATGGTTACTCTTTTGCGCATCTACATAGTTCAATGCGCCCAACAATGCGATTGCCAGGACAGCTATGAGCTTGTTGGCGGTGAAGGCTAAGCCGCTATGCCCCACGAAGGGAACGACGAACAAAATGTTGTTGCTCGAAAAGAAGGGAAAGAAATAGCTGAAGTATTCAGAAAAGCCAATGGCGATGGCGCCAATTTGGCCTGTCAATATGACCAGCAAACTCGCCCACCCAAAAAAAAACGCTACTAGCGGGCCGTATGCTTCGTGCAAAAAAAGATATAAGCCGCCGGAGTGCGGAAACATTGCACCCAATTCGGCATAGGTTAAAGCCCCTGCTAGAACCAATGCGCCACCGATAATCCAAGCCAGAATCAAAAGACTCGCTGATGGCATGTGCCCTAGCATAACGCCTGAGATCAAAAAAATTCCGGATCCAATCGCGTTGCCGATTACGAGCAGCACTACACTGAACGGTCCGATGTGGGGCTTTAGGTCAACTTGTGAGAAAGTGGCGATCTCCTGCCCGGTCGGGGGTGAGACAATCGGCGGAGTGGTTGTAGTGTTGATCATACCGGATCAGCTGGGGGGCATCCGACGCCGATGAGGCGCCACCCTTTCTCTGTCGTGTACATGGGTCCTTCGCGAGTACTACCCGAATTCCGATCCCAGCATAGGGCATTGGGTCGGCGCGAGGATGGAGAGTTGTTGATACTGACGCCTCCAAAATTCGAGGTGAGTGGCGGCTTCGAGGGCCGCATTCACCTTGTAAATATTCCGGCATGCAATCCGTAGTAGTGTTCCGTTCGCAAGCCCAATCGCTTTCTTTAATCCAGAAACTGGCGACAGGATTACTACCAGACCGAAAGTTTCCCCGCACCACCGGTCGCCCGCCAAACGTTAGGTCAATTCGACAAGTGTTTTTTCCCGCTAAGCGGAACCGTCTTTTGCTTCGCACCTACGACTTCGCGGTCCAGACCATTCAGGGCCGCCAAGAACCCATCGGTCATGAAGCGCAATTCTTCGCCGCTAATAATCAGGGGGGGAGAGATCTGCAAAGAATGGCCTAGCAGATTCCTGGAAATAACGCCGTTCCGCCGTGCATCGGCGGCAACCTGATCAGCCGCGGTAGGATTCTCCGCTAACAGATCAGGAGAGAGCTCGAACGCAGCGAGCAGGCCGATGGCGCGTACTTCTTTTACGAGATGGTGCTGAGCAATCCGTTTCATTTCAGAAGCCAGCAGGGCTTCGGTCTGAGCTGTTCGGGTCAGCAGCTTTTCCTTCTCGATAATTTCGAGATTTGCCAGGCCCACTGCGCAAGCGGCAGCATGGCCGGAGTAAGTGTAGCCATGTCGAAAAACACCGGTTTTGCCATTCCAAAACGGTTCCCAAACGTGCGGTCCACAGATGACGACTCCCAATGGTAAATAGCCAGATGTGATTCCTTTAGCGCCGGTAATCATGTCCGGGACAAAATCGAACCTGCCACTGCCGAACCAAGTCCCCACACGGCCGAAACCGGTTATAACTTCATCCGCTACCAACAGAACGTCATTCTCCCTGCAGATCCTCTGGATGTGCTTCCAATAGCCATCACTGGGGGGGAACACCCCACCGGCGCCACGAACCGGCTCGCCAAAGAATGCCGCAACTTCACCGGGGTTATCGTACAGAACCTTCTCGAATGCGCCCGGGTCATCAGGAGGGATGCATATGACGCCGGGAAGTAATTCGCCATAGCCATTGGCGTTCGACGGTATTCCAGCCAGGCTGGTGCCGTAACCGGCCATGCCATGATAGGAACCGGCTCGCGTTACCAGCAGGTCGCGGTCTGGCTTGCCCACTGCGGTCCAGTAGCGGCGCGCGATCTTTGCAGCGGTTTCTATGCTTTCCGAACCGCCGCTCGTGAAGAAGACGACGGCATCCTTGATGGGGCAGATGGAAGAGACCTTCTCTGCCAATGTGCGCGCGGGATCATTTGCCAAGTCTCCAAATGTTGAGTACGCTGCCAGCCGCTTCATCTGCCGGGCAGCAACTTCTGCCAGTTCTGCCCTGCCATGACCTACAAAGCAATACCAAAGACCGGCGGTGGCATCAAGATAGCGATTATCTGTGGTGTCCCACACCCAAACACCCTCGCCCCGGTCAATAATTGTCTCCTTACGGCAGACCTCTGCCATATTGGCAAACGGATGCCACAGTCTCGTTTGCGTTGAATCCATCTTAGACATCTCACCTCCCCACCACTAGCGTCGTTCTCTGAAAACGGTTCATCGCTTGTAGCAAAGGATTTAAGTCCCTGTTCGCCTGCGGAACAACGGAAAAGATACACATTGCAGGTTATTGCATGTGCTTCGTGCTATCGCTTCTATGCGTAATCCGTGCTAAAGCTTAAAATTGAGAGTCATCGTTAGCGAATAGGCGTAATGAGCGATAAATTATGACTGAAACCTTAACTGCACCTCAAGATATTCAACAACTGCGATCCTATGAAATTTCTTGGCTTGCAGATGTGCTCACTCCGGCTCTAGCCATCTACGAAGATTTCCTGGACATCAACATTGCTGCGACGCTTAAGCTTTTGCATAACCGGCCGGAACGCTGGCGACCACACATCAAAACTGCCAAGCTAAGGAGTACCGTTGCCAGACTAGTCGCCCACGGGATTACTTCTCTAAAATGCGCGACGACTTTGGAATTGCTGGTCGCAATTGAAGCCGGAGCAACTGACATTCTGGTAGCCTATCCGTGCATCGGTTCACGTGCTCGGCGTGTCTTGCAGATTCAAGCCGCCAATCCTGCGATTCCTATTTCGGCGTTGATTGACGATGCAGCGCAGCTTCCAGTATGGCGCGATAGCCAAGTCGGTTTGTTCATCGACGTGGACCCAGGTATGAAACGGACTGGAATCGACCAACAAAGAATCGAAGAAATTGTCAGTCTCGCAAAGCGGATCAAACAGCAAGAGAATCGCTTCCGTGGGCTTCATTACTACGAAGGCCAGCACCGGAATTCGGATCTGGAGCAGCGTAAGCTCGCGGCCTTTGGTGGATACAGGCAACTTCTGGAGATTGTGGAGGAGTTATGCAGGAATGGATTGGATGTCGAGGAAGTCATCACATCAGGAACACCGGCGCTGCCCTGCGCGCTCGCATTCCTGGATTTTAAGAAGGGTGTGTTCAAGCACACAGTTTCACCCGGCACGGTGTTATACAACGACATCACGAGCCTTTCTCAAGTGCCTTCCGCTTGGGGCTACCGTGCCGCCGCGCTCGTGGTTACAACGGTCGTTAGTCACCCCTCGTCTGAGACCGTAACCTGTGATGCCGGACACAAAGCGCTGGCCTGCGATGCCGGCGTTCCTAACTGTTCTGTCTTAGGGCGACCTGAGCTGGAACCGTTGCACCCGAGTGAGGAGCATTTGCCTCTCAGGATACGCGAGGGAGCCAATCGCCCCCAAGTGGGCGATGTTCTTTATTTAATCCCGCGACATGTTTGCCCGACTATTAACAATTTCGACGATGCCTTGCTGATACGCGATGCAAGAATTAGGGCAGTAGCTTCGGTCAGTGCACGCGGACGCGAAGCCCCATTGCTCGGGTCATGAGCTGGGCACTTGCTAGGCGGCTGAAAATGTTGGGTGAGCCTTTTGCTGCGGCACCGGCATCATGATCCAACTTCTGTATCGCTCGTAACCCGCTCCAAGTTGCGCGCGCCTTGCAGTTGAGCCCCAAATCTGCGTGCTTCCCGCCACTGCCAAATAGAATCAATGCAACCCGGCTCGAAGTTGCGGTCCTGCACCTTGGTGTCGGAAATTCAGGGACGGGCTTGTTTTCCGCGCGCTTCGCCACCCTCCATCGTTTGGCAAAGCAGCTGCTCAAAGCTGCCGGTCTCGAACGGTGCTTGAGCCAGCGTTATTGCTCGTACGCTCCTAGATTGATTTGTCCGTTGCTGTTTGTGCGCGACTTTCCCGCGTAATCAAAAGCTCCAACCGTGTTTACGCCTAGATTCAACCCGGCATTGATGGCTGGTGAGCCGGGCGCGAGATCAAAATTGTAGGGCAGCGTCGTGACGTTTACGTATAGGGGATCAGCGAAGAGGGAGTGGGTATCCTGGCCCGAAGAGGATTTGTAACCAGAGAAGCCGGTTATTGCCTTGCCTTGCCAATCCCACAGGCTGTTGCTTGCTCCCGCAGTATTGTAGTCGTCATTGTAGTCCAGCGCAGCTGGACTGGGTTCACTGGAGGTATAGTCATAGACGAGATATTTTGAGCTGAGAGTGTATCCGTCAAAGATGTTGTTCTCGACCTTATTATTGGTTGCGTAGTATTGAATTTGAAATTCTCCTAGGCCGCTGTTGCCGTAAGTACCGTCATTCCAAAGGGAGTTGTTGACGATCACGCAGTGGTCTGTGCCGCCCACGTTTTTAGAATATCCCCCGATTGATAGTCCAACGTAGAGAGAGTTGTAGATAACGTTGTTGCGGAAGATGACGAAGCTGGAGACATGGCCGGAGTGCTCGCTAGCCATCTCGCTCAGGTCAGAGTCATGAATGAGGTTACGTTCCACAATGAGACGTGTGCAGCCGTCGCAATAGTAGCCATCGGCGCCCACCTGATTGCGGTAAACGGGGTTGTGTACTGATGTGCACCCGCTCATAGTGTTCTGAAACACCCAACCGTCACGCGCCTGATCGGTCGCGGAGTTCGGTGATACGCCTTCGAAGCCGATGTCGTCGATGCAGATGTTGTTTGCGTCATGGACATTGTTCTGTGCTTCGACGAAGTACTGCACGTTCCCGTCGAACGAGACATTCTCGCTGCAACCTGTGACGTTGTGATCAATTTCATTGCCCAACAGCGTTAGGTTACTAATGGAGGTGCTTCCATTTGTGCCGTAGGCGGCTACTCCCAAAGCGTTGGCGCTATTACACGAGCTGAGCATTTGCGCAATGTTATGGATATGGTTGTTTAGAATCTCTATGTTGCTACCAGAGCCTTCAAAGTCGACGCCAACAGGTACCATACCTTTCTGAGAACTCGAAAAGTTTCGAATTTCGAAGCCCTGAATGATGATGTAGCTGTGGGCGCCTTCTAGACTAAACAGTCCGGTCTGACCGTTGCTGCCGACGCTTAATCCTGTGCCGTCGACAATGGCCCCGGATTGACCAATGAAGCTGATATACCCCGAAGAAGCATTCCCCGATTTCGGAATGGTAACGATCTCATTGTAAGTTCCAGCCAAGACGTTAATTCGATCTCCAGGCTGCGCTTTGCTTGCCGCGTAGTTAATATGCCGCCAAGGCGAAGATTGTGACCCGGAGTTAGTATCGTTGCCAGCGGTCGAAACGTAATAGTTTACGCCCGAGCGCGAAGGTAACTGAATCGTGACCGTCGCGCTGGCTGATTTGGTCGGATCCGCCTGGGAGGTGGCGGTGACCGATACTGACGCAGGACTCGGTACAGCTGAGGGGGCAAGATAAATTGCCTCATTGTTGGTGCCAAGCACGGTGGTCGAAATCAGCCCAGTGCTCGAGTCGCCACCCGAGACGCCATTCACCTGCCAAGTAACCGCGGTGTTCGTGGACCCCCCCACAGTTGCGGTGAACGCCTGCGTGGCCAGAGTGGCCAAACTTAAAACATTGGGTGAGATGGTCACGCTTACTTGTGCGCTCAGCGAAGTCGGAAGAACGCCAACCCCTAAGGCCAGAACGGCCGCTCCGCAAACCTGTCTTCTCAAAACTTTGCTGGCGGCCTGGAACTGAGCGTGCGCGTTCATGTGCGTTCCCCCATGGCTTCTCGCCCTGTTTTCGTTGTTACCGTGAAGCGGTTTCGACCGAACTGCGTCCAACGGGTAAGAGAGCACCAAGTCTCCGCCTTGTCAAGGCTTTCCTGGCGTTTCTACATGTACTTCCAATTTCCACCCATGGTGGGATCAGCTGGACTACCGTTCTAATACCACGCTGTCCGGTGCACGGGACGGATGTCGACGCGCAGTTTGCCATCGCTGCCAACCATAGAGTGTACGCGATTACATGGGCGGGTCATCGACGAGGGCCCGCCCGCGAAAGCTCCTGAAGTTGTCGGATTCGAGTGCACGATGCAGAAGAATCGGAAAGATCTGAAGCGCCATCGTCCGATTCAACGGAAACATTGAAGGCCCTTGATTCTGATCCGGAGCCCAGGGTGTTGAATCACCGGCTTATCTCTCTCTAGCAGAGGTCGCGATGCCGGGTAACCCTGTTGAAGCATTTGCCGCCGGCTGTGTAGGCGAGCATTGGATAAGAAAGGCGTCTTGGAGCCTAGATTCCACGAAGGGGGAAGGACTTCCCGCTATCCCAATCCGGCGAACTAGCGTCTCGGCCTTCCTTGAGATCCACTCGCATGAGCCGTTCTCGATTGACTACGAAAACGTGCGGGAGGAACTGTGAACTGACGTTTGAACGCACGGTTGAAAGCAGCTTCGGACTCATAGCCCACTTCGGGTGCGATCTGTGCTACCGAATGACTGGTTAACATCAGCATTTGAGCTCCCAACTGAAGTCGCCAGCGCGTGAGATAGGCCATTGGAGACTCGTTCAGGTAATGACGAAAGCGCTCAGCTAATACTGAGCGTGACACTCCCGCTTCTTTTGCCAACGAAGCAAGGGTCCACGGTCGCGCAGGACTGCGGTGCATGAGCGCCAGTGTCTTTCCGACCTCCCCATCGCGGGCGCCAGCCAGCCAACCTGTTTGGTCAGGAGGAAGCTGTGCGATGTAAGTGCGTAGTGTTTCGACAAACAGCACTTCTGACAGTTTGGCCAAGACTGCTTCTCCGCCTGCTCGAGAGAGGTCAGCTTCATTCACGGAAAAACGTATTGAGGTTTCCAACCATCGACCTGATTCGTTGTTACGTATGCTGAGCTTGAATACAGGCGGCAGGCCACTCAGAAAGACCCGGCTCAGTTGTGGGTCACATGCCATGAAGCCACAGACAAATCTCGTGATTTCACCACCGCCTCCGAGGCGTGACAGCTTTAAACCCTGGGCGACAATTCGAGCCAGTTCCCGCGTCATATCCACGGTTTTGGTGGGCGCGCCGTTCTCTAAGATGTGGGGATCCCCATGGGGAAAGATCACAAGGTCACCAGCCTCGAGAGCTATGCGCTCCCCATCCAACAACCGAACGAAGGCGTGCCCTTCAGTAAGCAAGTGGTAGATGATTACGTGTCCTGCGCCCGGCGCCAGATAAGGCGCAACCGAGCGAGAGGCCGGTGAACCGAGACTCCACGGGGAAGAAAACTCCCCGTTGTAGAACAGGGCGCCTTGGAGTTTCACCACCTTTAACACTTCTGAAAGCACGTCCACACAGCCTCCCGGCAAATCTTCCCGGACTATTGAGCAAATCATCATACGGCAACTGTGATGTGAACAAGAAAAGCGGACGCATGGGCAAGTATGGGTCACGAGATTGAGGGATAGTGCGGTTCGTCGAGGCGTTCGCAGAATGCGAAAAGCGCTTCAAGTGAATTCAGGTAGACGCTAAGGAGATGGCATGCCAAAAACCAGCGATGTTGTCAATCAACACGGAAGTAGCACCATAATCGGGGGTCCCGTGAGCCACCGCGCTGAATTGCTAGCTGCTCGCATCGAAGAAGGCGCTGCTCGCTTAGCAGCTTTCGCTGAAGGTCTTTCAGATGCTGAATGGCGCACAGCTGTATCGGCCACGGCCCGCCGCTCCATCGGCGTTGTCGTTCACCATGTTGCCAGCATGTATCCACTGGAGATTGATATCGCGCGAGCCATCGCCAGTGGCAGATTGGTTTCGGATGTTACGTGGGAGGTTGTCGCACAGTTAAATGCCAAACATGCGCAGAATCCTCAAGTTTTGCAATCTGCCACGCTCGAACTTTTGCTGCAGAACAGCCGCGAGGCGGCCGTGGCAGCGCGAGCCTTCACTGATCAAGAACTCGATAACGCGGTGCCATTCTCGCTAACCTTCGGCGCCCCGGTGACGGCTCAGTTCGTGATCGAGGACCATGCAATGCGTCATAGCTGGCATCATTTTGCGGCGATTCGAAAGGCAATACATCGCTGAAACTCTGCCGTAGAGTGCCTATCGCGAAACAGTCGAATCGGGGACTGTTAATTTATTCAAGCAAAAAAGATGGATTGAAGTATGACATTCATTCAAGAGAAACCAATCCAGGAAGTCGGCCGAGCTTTAGTCATGGCAGTCCAGGCAGTGGCAAACCCGGACCAAATTTGGACACCTTGCGGCGACCTCCGAAGCATTGCGTGTTGTCGCTGCTGTCCTTGTGTTTCTGATCGCGCAAGGCAGGGTACTAAGCGCGTAGCTCATCCCACAGGTGAAGTACCTTCCTTTAGTTCTGGAATAGCTTTGCAAGACGAGAGCTCTCGGCTAATATATCGCCGCGAAGGTGAAACATGGGTCAGGGAACAAGATTTTTCGAGATCAGTTGCCAGGTACTGTTCTCGCTGTGCTGCCTTCTTTGGTTTTTCTGCATCCTCCTGTTTGCGGCGGACGCGCCGGTCGCAAGCGCGCCGGAGGACCGGCGGATTACCGACCCCAAGTCTGTGGTGTCGGCTTCGAATCCGCGGGCAGGTCCAGTTGCGATTTCGCAGCTCTATTACACGCGGAGTACATTTGGACCGGCCTGGTCGCCGGATAATCGTGAAATCGTCTTCACCAGCAATCTGACGGGACGGTTCAACCTCTGGAAAGTGCCGGCTTCGGGCGGGTTTCCCATTCAACTGCTGCAATCCGACGAGCGGCAGACCGGCGCGGTCTGGTCACCGGATGGAAAATGGATCGTCTTCGAACAGGACCTTGGGGGAGGCGAAATCTACGATCTCTTCGCCGTGCCAAGCGATGGCGGCGACTTGGTCAACCTCACCAATACTCCGAACGTGTCGGAGAGCAGCGCGCACTGGTCTCCTGACGGCGGCACGCTCGCGATGTCTTATTGGCCAAAGACGGCATCCAGCAGGGACATCGCTCTACTGGATTGGAAGACGAAAAAAGTCCGGAAACTCACCGACGAACAGGCTAAGAACCGCGAGTGGTATGCCTCGATCTGGAGCGTGGATGGGAAGACGATCTACGCCAACCGCGCCAACGCCGGTTTTACGGACTGCGACGTTTATCGCATCGACGTCGCGACCGGGAAGCTGGAGAATCTGACTCCGCATCAGGGGGATGTCCTTTATAAGGTCTCTTCGATTTCGCCCGACGGCAAAACTCTGCTGGTCACCTCCAACCAGAGAGGTGGATATCAAAACGTCGCGTTATTGGATGTCGGGAGCAAGCAGCGAACCTGGGTCACAGACCTGAAGTGGGAAGCAGATGGCGGAGAGTTTTCTCCCGACGGCAGGAGTTTTACTTACACCGTCAATGCCGACGGCCGCATGGACATCTATTTAGTCAACCGCGGGACGGGGCACGCTGAGAAACTGCCTTTTCAAGAGGGAATCAATTCTCCGGCTGGCAATCCGCGGGCGTATTCGCCCTCATCGGATCGCCTGCTGGTATCCCATCAAAGCTCCACTCAGCCCGCCGATCTGTGGGTCTATGACATGGCTACCCGACAGTCGCGGCAACTGACTTTTTCGGCGGTCGCGAGTTTGAATCCTTCTCGCCTGCCCTCGTCTCAGTTGGTGCACTACAAGACGTTTGACGGGAAGACCATCAGTGCTTTTCTCTGGGTGCCTTTTAACCTTAAACGGGATGGAAGCAACCCGGGTATTGTGCTTCCTCACGGTGGCCCCACGGGGCAAACGGTGGATAGTTTCAGCAGGACCGCGGCGGCGCTCGCCTCGCGAGGCTATGTATGTATCGCGCCGAATGTTCGCGGCTCGACCGGTTATGGAATGGAATTTCAGCGAGCGAATTACAAAGATCTTGGCGGCGGCGATCTTCAGGACGAGGTGTATGCCGCTCATTTTCTCAGTGCAACCGGCTACGTGGATGCCGGTAAGATTGGCATCACCGGCGGCTCGTATGGCGGATACATGGCAATGATCGCGATTGGCAGAACTCCGGAGGTTTGGGCAGCGTCAGTCGAACTGTTTGGGATTACCGATTGGCTGACCGAACAGCAGCACGAAGAGCCCACACTTCAACAATACGACCAGTCGATTCTGGGGGATCCGGTGAAGGACCGCAAATCGTATGAAGATGCATCACCTATCAAGTACTTCAAGAACGCCAAGGCTCCGTTGTTGATCCTGCAGGGAGGTAACGATATTCGCGATCCCAAGGAAGAGGCAGCCCAGGCGGAGACGATCTTAAAGACAGAAGGGAAGGTCGTGGAAGCGCATTACTATCCCGACGAAGGCCACGGTTTTAGCAAGCGCGAAAATCAGATTGATGCGATGCAACGGACGGTCGACTGGTTTGATCGCTATCTCAGGAACAAGCCATAACTTGGGCTGGTTGATTCCCAGATTTCGAGAAAGCGGTACCCAGACGCGGCGCTGTTTGCGCAACGCCCACGCTGCTGATGCCAAAGGGGGCTCATGGTTTTCAGGTCCTTCACCCGACTTCTTTTTCCAGCGAATCTAATTTAGACCTCTAAAGCGAATGGAACTGGCGCCTTGTCCTACATTGGCCCGACTTAGGGAGCCGATCACCCTATGGATTTGTTCAGGAGGGCGTAAAATTTCTTGCTCGACGTAGGCATCCAGTACTGAGGAAACACGACCCGTGGCTCCTAATCGTGCGATCTTCCGTTACGTTATGCTCGCCGCTCTGTTCGCGACCACAGCCGCTTACGAGGTGGCTTACCTGCGCGACGTCCTTCGCGATGAAAGGCGCGATGTGGCATTCTTCGCGATGGATTCCGCAAGTGACCGAGTAGGTTTTGTCACTCGCGACGCCATAAATGCGGGCATTCGCAAGGGTGACGAGATCCTGTCAATCAATGGGCGGCCCTACGGCGGAGTCGGTGACCTGGGCAAAGCTCTTCGCGCCACACCAGTTGGGGGGAGCGTCGCCTTGGTCCTGCGCTCTCCGGACAGAGCAAGTCCGCGAACGATGCAACTGCCTGTCAGGCTACGTCGCGCCTCGGTCTGGGAGAGAGTGGGGGAAGTCACACTTTACTTCTTCTTGCCTGCCGTGTCGGTTCTGCTCGGGTTCTGGGTGGCTGTCTTGCGTCCGCGAGACCCCATGGCATGGCTCCTGCTCGTGCTCATGCTTACTTTTCCCCACATCTTCGAGAGCTTCAAGGTACAGGGCTGGCCCCCGGGCTGGCGCGAAGTCGCCATGCTTTACCACGCAGGGCTCGGAAGTCTGTTCCCGATTGTAATGTTCCTGTTCGGCCGCTTCTTCCCCGAGCCGTTTCCGATGGGCAGCCGGCTCGACAAATCCTGGAAGTGGCAGCAGCGGCTTCTCGTCGTACCCTTTGCTTTCGTCACGTTTATCGGAGTGATCGTCGCGGTGGGGGATCTGGGCCATTATCACGCCATGGTAGGCCTGGAACATGCCGCTCACCCTCTGGACCACATTGCGCAGTTCGTCGCCTACTGGCTGATTGGCAGCTTTTTTGCCGCCATGGCGACCAAGTACCGGCTCAGCACTTCGAACGACGCCAAGCGGCGGTTGCGCATTCTTTATTGGGGATCAACCGTCGCCTGGACACCGGCCCTGCTAGTAACCGTCTATGCGTGGGTGATCGGAAAATCCGTCGCCGACGTCTTTCCCCAGTGGGCTATCTTAGCGCTGTTGGTTCTGCTCATCGTCTTTCCCCTCACCCTGGCCTACGTTATTGTGGTGGAGAAGGCCATGGATGTGCGGGTCGTGCTCCGCCACGGCCTGCAGTACGCCTTCGCGCGCACCGGCATTCGAGTTCTACAGGTCGTCGCCACGTCGCTCGTAGTCCTGACGGCCCTGACTCTTGCCAACCATAAGACCCGCAACCGTCCTGAAAAAATCGCCGTGATCGCCATCGGGGTGACGGCGGTCTTCACCATCCGCCGGGTCGGTGCTCGCCTGCGTGCCTGGACCGACCGCCGCTTCTTCCGCGAAGCCTACAATGCCGAGCACGTGTTGACCGAACTCAGCGAGCAGGTGCGCACCATCGTGGAATCCAAGTCCCTGCTCGAGACCGTGACCGCGCGCATCGCTGATACACTGCACATCTCCCGCATCGCTGTGCTGCTGGGCGGCGACGCGTATACGCCGGTGTATGCCATGGGCTACGGCGACCTGCCAAACGTCTCCTTCCTGTCCAGCGCGGGCACGGTAAAACTGCTTAGCAAGCAGAAGGAGCCGGCGCGGGTGTACCTGGGAAATCGCGATTCGTGGGTTAACACCGATGAGGACATCAACGATACGGAACGCGCCCGGCTGGCCCAGTTGGGCTCCGAGTTGCTTCTGCCCCTGTCCGTACGTGACAAACTGCTTGGCTTTATTTCCCTGGGTCCGAAAAAATCAGAAGAGCCGTACACCGGCTCCGACGTGCGGCTCCTGAAGTCCGTGGCGGCGCAGACCGGGCTGGCACTCGAGAATGCTAACCTCATGCGCGCCATCGCGCACGAGGTCGCGCAGCGAGAACGGCTCAACCGCGAAGTCGAAATCGCCCGCGAGGTGCAGGAGCGGCTCTTTCCCCAGAAGTTACCCGTGATCCAAGGACTTGACTACGCCGGACATTGCCGCCCCGCGCTCGGCGTGGGCGGTGACTATTACGACTTTCTCGCCTTGGCCGAGGGACGCCTGGGCGTCGCCATCGGCGATGTGTCCGGGAAAGGCATCGCCGCCGCGCTCATGATGGCCAGCCTGCAGGCTTCTCTGCGTGGTGAGGCTACGCGTGGACCGGAAAACCTTGCCGCGGCCGTTGCCAACATAAACCGCCTCGTCTACGAAGCGTCACAAGCCAATCGTTACGCCACCTTTTTTTACGGCCAGTACGACCCGGACGCACGGAGCTTCGCTTATGTAAATGCCGGGCACAATGCTCCGATGTTGTTTCACTGTAAGAACGCCGCCAGAACCCTGTCGCGCCTCGAGATCGGCGGCACCGTCGTTGGTCTCTTCGAAAACTTCCCCTACAAGCAGGGTTGCGCGACGCTCGCGCCGGGAGATCTGCTAGTGGCTTTTACCGACGGCGTCAGTGAAGCGATGAACCACAATGAGGAAGAATGGGGCGAGGAGCGGCTGATCGAAACGGTAAAGCAATGCAGGGCGCTGGATGCGAAGCAGATCCTCGATGGCATCTTTGCCGCCGCCGACCAGTTCGTCGCAGGCGCCAAGCAGCACGACGATATGACGCTCGTGATCTTAAGGATAAAGAACGGCCCAGTTTGAGATTGGGATGTGTAACCATAAAGAGGACCAAGGGTTAGGCCGCATTCTTGACGGTTGTGCTTATGGGTGCCGTAAAGTGGTGCTGTGGTGCAAAACCCTCATACTGAGATGATTGCCCAGTGTTTGGACCCCAGTCTCCCCGATGCATCGAAAAGGTCGATCTTGCCTACGAAACGACCTCAGCGGCAGTAAATCATTCGATCGCGTACATGGGTCCGTTACATTTGGGTACTGACGAACCGGAACTGTTCCCTCGGGCATGCAGTCTTAGTTCCCGGGGGCTGCTGGTTCAGCAGGTGGCGGCTCAGCAGAAGAAAGTCTCAGCGTCTGCGGTTGGCTAGCCATCCGAAGTTGCGGTTGCGGGGGAACCACTTCGGCGTACATGAAAACAACGTAAGAAAGCGGCCATATGCGCTCAGCCCCACTCCGCTATCCTCTGTAGTTCCGCGACGTCCAGTATCCCAGCGCCTCTCGGCAATTGTGCCGACTACGTTCCCATCAAAGCCCATAGCTCACACATTCATTCGCCGCGTCATCGGCTTCCTTATCACGGCTCTTTCGAAACTGCTCCGCAGTTCGCGTGATTTTCACTGCCAGATCTTTACTCAGGAACCATTGAAGACGGAGCAGTTCCAATAAAGTCGTAACGTGATCCACCGGCAATGCCGTGCGAAGTTTCCGTGCAGGGCAGGACCGAGAGAATTTAGCAGCACGCAGCGCTGTGGGCGAACCGACGAAAGAACCGGTTATTGGTTCCAGGCGCCGTGCGACGCGAAGGAGACTCACTTCGAGGGTCAGAAGGGCGGGAGCGAGAGATGGTGCGGCGATGGATGCGAGATTCATCGCCGTTCGGCTCCTTCCGACGCGTTGGCGGTCGCACGACGATTCGGGCGGGCACCTAAGCCCGTGGAATAGGTGCAGAAAATACTTCAGTTTCTTGCCGCCGCTGCAGCCGAGGTCGCCGGCCAGCCGCCTCCTTTCGCTGCCCGATCCCAATCTCCATCGCAGTATTCTTCGGGAACACCACTTCGTGTGCTCGAGCAAAGAAGCCCGAATACAACGACATTCCAGCGCCGTACGCGCCCATTGTGTAGCCGAGCGCGCGCGAGTGTACGGCCAGAGCGAGTGCCATCCCAACCAGCTTGAAGCCGTTCACGCCGCCTGCAACCTGGGCACCCGTGTTCGCTCTAGTGTGAGCCACGCCATTGTCCACGTCGCTGCTACTACCGCTCACGGAGGCTGCCGCCAAGGTGAGCGACACGGCCGTAGCCAGGTAGCGGGTCTTCGGGGTTGAGGCCTCGGCGCCCCCTTCGGAGTCGAGCTTCACGTTGGCATCTTTGACGGACTGCACGCCTTCCAGGGTCGCTTCTACTTTCTCCTGAATACCATCCGGTTGGATTAATTCCTGGAACCGAATGCGCAGCTGTCCATTTTTCTTCAGGCGATGAGCGGGTTGGACTTGGCTCACCGTGCCCGTGAGCCGGCAGCCTTGAGGGAGAATAAGGTGATGATCTCCATCCAGGAGCGGCTGGGATATGACTGCCTCCACCGCTTCACCTTTCTGCGATGCAGCAGACGTTAGGGGCGTAATCAGCCGCGCGTGTACAACGCTGCCCGGCGGCAGCGGTCCGCCGATTGACGACGCCATCGGCCTCGTCATCAACTCGCTGCCGAAAGCCAAGGGCGCGTTGAGTTCGGCGAAGTACACCGTTCCTATGGGAATGTATTGCGCATGAACCGGCAGCTGCGCCTCGAGGTATCGTAACAGCCTATGCACGCGGCCCGGTGTCTTAAGCTGCTTCATCGCATTGTCCCACTCCTGCTTGGCTTGTTCCTTGGCCTGTTTGGTTTTTGCGGCAGCCGCATCCTTGATACCTTTCCTCTCCTTGCTCTCCGCAGCCGCGACGAACCGGATCACCTGGCCGGAACCGGGAGTGACGCTCGTCTGCAGTTGGAAGTGTCTTCCGTCCGGCAGCGCCAAGTCGTGGAAACTTACCTCCACCTTCCGTTCAGGGGTAAAGTCTGCGTCTACTACAGCGATCGCGCGCTTGCCGCGGGAGATCTCCCCAATCTTGGTAACCCGCCCGGTTACCTTCGATCCCACGGGGACAACAACGCGATCAAACGCATACACCGGCTCTACGATACGTGCGTGAACAGGCTGACCCACTCTTTTGACACGGATCTCCTGATCTAAAGCTACCTGCAGTGGTGTGCCCTTGGGCACAGAGAGCACAACTGACTGGGGGGAGGGCGTAGTCTGAATGCCCGATGTCGCCGCCGGCTTGCGCGCGTAGCCTGGGGAAAGCTGAGGAATAGGAGCCTCTTGAGCTTCCATCGAGCGCAGGTATCCAACAGCGAACAAAATAACGAAAAGTATGCGTGGAATCCGCATTTGAGTTTCTCCAACATTTGTCAGGCATGGTGGTTACGCGGTTCTTCGTCCAAGAAATGTGAGTTGTCGCCCGATCCACTACTCGCCACCACGCATACCATGATATTGCGTCGGGCCTTGCTGCACCAGCCGCCGCCGCGACCTTCAGAGATCGTTGCTTATTCTTTCGGAGGTTGATATCGAATGCATCAGGGCTGATCTGCTCCCATAAAATTAGTCCAGAGGAAATGTGACTTCTCCAGCTAGTGACCAGCCCCTTCCGACCAATCGAAACTGAAGTCTTTCAGCGCGTTGACCCGCTAAGCGCCAAAGGAAGAGTCGTCGCGCAAGAGCCGACTCAACAAAGAACAGATCGTCGCCATTCTGGAGGCCTTTCAGGCTGTTATTCCTATGGGCCTGCCCGCAAGTAGGAGAGAGCCCACTACTTTATAACGAAGTCAGCATCTCTGACAGGTTTGGTTAGATCGAAACTTTCGCGCCATCTAAGCGATAAATTAAATTGCCGCCTCTATCCCATACTGCGAAAATCAGTTTGGCATGCCGACTGTAATCGATCGTCGCCCAATCCAAATTGCGCAGTAGCTTCGATTGCCCGTAGTTAAGGAACAAGGCACGATCTGCCAGGCGCAAGATATAGCCAAACTTCATCTTCACGAGCTTAACTGGTCCCGTGCTTCGCAAATAGGTAAGCTCACGTGAGTCCCGCCGCAAACGCATGCCCTCGAAAGACATCGTTGCCCCAATGATGCCGCTTAGGAGTAACCCTCCTCCGGCTGCACACGGCATAATGATCAATGCG
>JAFATF010000391.1 GCA_019244045.1 Acidobacteriota bacterium | reverse complement strand
CCCGCGTTGCTCGCCTGTTTCGTGAAGGGATTTCTGAGCCTTCTGCATTTCCTTGACAGATATCTGTAATGCGGTTTGTCCTTTCTGTAGGCTTTTGACCGTTCCCCGTAGCGAGTGTTGTCCATCCTGCAGGTTTTTGACATCCCTCTGCAATGAGGCTTGTCCTTTCTGCAGTACGGTTTGTCCATCTTGCAGTCCTTTGACATCCGCCTGTAATGTGGATTGTCCTTTCTGCAGTTGTGTAACATTTCCCTGAAGGGATTTGAAACCGCCGCTCAGTTCTTCGAGTTTTTGTAAAACCTTGTCACTATCAGGCATACATCCCCATTATATCATACTCCGCCCGCTTTATAGCCCGTTGAATGAGTATCGGATTTCCATCTTTCAGAAACGGATAACAGTTTCAGAAGCGGTCTCTGGCAGCGTCTACGAAGCGCCAGGCGGCCTAAAACACCCGAAACAGGTTTTGGGTCAGAAACAGACAATGCGCCCCTGTAAGGCGATTCTGTGGCCTTTTGCGATATTCTGAAACACGGTTTCCTTGGAAAGGTTTAGGCTCTGAGCGGCCCAAAACGGATTGAGAGGAACTGGGAGAAGGTCTCAAACGCTGCCTCGGTGGGCTGCTGGATATTTTGGATAAGGAGCTCGCGGAGTGCTTCAAACTCTGCGCACACACCGCAAATTTCCGTCTTATTATCCCTTCTCGAGATTTTAGGCTTCCCGATATATTCTCTATTGCAGGAAAAACAAATTTTCACCCGTACCATACATCCTGCCGGCATTGTATCATAGATGGTGCAAAAAGCCTATACCAGAGACCGCCTCGGCAATTTACGTGGATGTGCTCCACTCCTGAGAAGGAGTTAACCGGGTATAGCCGGCATCAGCAAACTGCTTATCAAAACCAAAAATCTGCCGTGTCTCATATTCGTCTGCCGTCGCCATCACCATGCAGTCCGTAAAGCTGACTGCGGGCGGTGCGGCACGAAACGTTGCAAGCGCCCGATCAAGTATCAAGCGGGAAGGATCTTGCAGGAGAATAAAGGGAGGGGTGAATGCTGAGACAGTGCCCGAGGCAATGACATGCCCGACTTGGCGACCGAGAATGTTGAGAAACTCGTAAAAGACCGCTGAGGGAATAAGAATATCTGACTGCTGTGCTGTAAGGCGTTCTGCTGCAGTGACCGCAGCGGCATGATTGTGGTCTGTGGGAACCACCAGAGAAACCAGCCCGCTCGTATCGGCAACCAGGATATCCTTATGCGTCCTCTCCATACAGAAAATCGTCGATGCGGGACGAGAGATCCGCAGGCCCGGTTGCTCCCAGCTCCTCCCCTATCTTTGCCAAGCGAAGCAGCGCGTCTCCGGTGCTAACGCCGCTCTTTTGAGCTGTTGCGGACAATCCCTCGCTTAACAAATTCCTGATTACCTCAGCTTCGGGCTTTTGCTCTCGCTTTGCCCGCAATTTGATATCTCCCGCCTGTTCTTCGGTTATATAGATTTGTGTGCGTATCATGTAAGTAAATATACCATATGACATATATGGCAGTCAAGAAAGGGAGAGGAACCTCTCAACTTCAGGAAATTGGTGAGAGTCAGATTTTGTGGTATAATTCGGCATATATGATACGGCATACATCGTCCAAAAAATCAGATGCTGACCATAGCCCAATAAAGGCTGGCGCGTATGAGGATCGCGCGCAAACCCGGCGGGTATATTACGCTGATCGCTACCTGCCGCTGCAACATCGGCAATATATCATGGAAGTACTTGGCCTTCTCGGCGTGTATGAAGAGCAGCGGCTCACCGATATCAAAACACACCGGGATATGGTCGCGGCTGACCTGCGGGAAAGCGTGCCGCTTCTCTCCAAAATATATCCGGGGGTTGTTTTCTCCCCTATCGGGTTAAGCTGCCAGTGGGTGCGGGATACGGATGTTGCCCACTTTATCCTCTCAGCCCTCGGATATGAGGACCGGGGACAGCCTGCGCAATTCTGCGCCCTGTATGACTACGCCTCAGGAATTATGGCTGTTGTGTTTGGGCAGCTTGGCGCTGAGCAGCTCGCTGGCTCGGACGAAAATGAGTGTGCCCGCCAGGTCCAGAAGTCCTCTGGACGGTATGAGCGATTGTTTGGGAAGCCTCCTCCGTTTGATCATTCCGTAGGGTTCCATGACGTGCTTGCCGCTGAGCAAAAGCAGTTTACCTCCCTGCTTCGATCTGATCCGAGTGGCAGGAAACTGCTTCTGTGGCAGGGTAGGCACATTGAGATGCATTGCAAAGAGCGGTCGGTCACGGAGTGCGCGAGCCTGCCGCTGTCCGGGTTTCAGACCAGTGCCTTTGTTCTGGCCGGCGCGAGGTTTGCCCTCAGCCTCTGCCTTGCTCTTGCCGCGAGCCTCTGAACCCGCCGGGAGGTCGAATGACTCATCCGGAAGCAGGAAGCGGGATCGGATATCCGGTAGCAAAAGCGCTGATCCGGTAGTGGCCTGATCCAAGAAGTGACCGGCGGTAGGTCGGGAACGCGGGAAACGGCGGCGGCGCGCTCAAGGCCGGCAACGGTGGCGGTAGCATCAGCAGGCGCTTCTCGAGAACCGGAGAGACTGTGACACTGAGCCGTCGTGCCCAGATCGGCGGGACGTCGCGGTACAGGATAACCACATCCTCATCATCAAGCTCCTGAAATTGCCGGACAGTGAGAAGCGGCACTTCCCGCTCGGATTCGCCTTCCGAGCGCAGTTCCCCATGCCGGTTGTTGGAATGGGCATAGCCTGACTTGTAATCCAGAAGCAGCTGGAAATAGCGGATGGTGTCATAGCTTGCCTGGCGGTGGGTGATTTTACTTTCAATATTGTTCATCAGCGTCTTTGCCCGGGATTGCCCGTACAGCGTTGTGAACTGCTCAATGTCCTGAGCAGTGAGCGAGAATGAAACACCCCGGCCGTTGAGGGTCGCGATATCCTCAGGAAGTCTGGGAAGCCCAGTGATGCCAGCCTCGTCAAGTGAGAGCAGCAATTTTTGGCGCGGCCGGTTAGGATAGAGCCGGCAGAGACGTTTGATATCGTGAACTAATGATTCCCAGACGAACTTGATAAGCAATTGGAGATCTTCAAGTTCCTCTTCAGGCCAACAGAAATATACAGTCACCGGTTCTTTTGAGAAGAGGATATCTTCCGCGCTGAAATCCGAGCCCTGAAATGTGCGCAGAATATCCGGGGTAAGGATTGGGCGAAGCGCGGCACTCAGCGTCGTCCAGGCATCATCTCGGGAGCGACTCTCGCCATCATAGTCTTTGAACGGCACGTACTCTGCCTCAAGAAAACTACTTGCGAGCTCATGGGAAATGTCGCCAAGCCTCGCCGCGGCGTGATTGAGACCAAGGGGAAGAAGCCTCGCGACGAAGGGAAGGGGACGAAGCCCCAAGATACGCGCCGCCAGAAACAGCCGGGAGAGCATCCACGTCGCCCGCTGCGTCCAGTATTTCTCCTTCTCCTCCGGATTATACAATAAATGTTTTGCCGCCCGGTAGAGTTCCCCTTCCGTAACCCGACCCTCCAAGGGATCAAAGCAGTTTCCCGCGCGCCGTCCGGTAAAGTCAACCGTGTATACCTTGCCTTCTCCCACAACGTTTCGCCAGCCGGCAGTCGCTGGGCGCAATTCGTCTTTGATGTCGTTGACGACGACGCTGCCGTCCCAATCAGCTATTTGGGCTTTCTCCTTCGTGCTCTTGCCGCATTGGGAGGGACCAATCGTCAACACGTTTCCCAGTTGGGGCTTTGTTCTGGTCGGATAAACACGAAGCGGCAGGTGATATGGTCCCTCTCCCAAGAGAAGACTGGGCAGGCCAGGCTTCGGTTTGAGAAGCGGCTTTATGTTATGCAGTTTCGCCCAATCGGCGGTATACAAATGTTTGGGTACTTGCCGGCTATTGCACCAACTCCAAAAGCTATTCCATTCCAGGCGAAACTCAGAGAGATCTTGCACGGCCAGCCTCCTTTCTACGGCCATGCCTGATCGTCACGCCCAAGCGCAATGCATACCCGCACTCACGGCACTCATAGATTTTGCTGTTTTGCCGCCTTACCAGGGTACTGCTGCCGCATTCCGGACAGGTCAGGGAGATGCCCAAGCCCACCATCGCGCCGGAACCAGTGATGGGATCGGGGATGTACTGCGCCCCGACGAAGGTCTGCGCCTGTGTCTGTACCTGCTCCTGCTCCTCTTTCTCGATCTGGATCGCCTGCCCGATAAGCTCCTCCTTCCCTGTCAATTGCTCCCGAGCGATTTCCATCGGGCGGGTTTTCTCGGCGACCACACTCCGGAATTCTTCGAGGATCTGCGGGGTGATGAGCATTTCGCGACCCTGCCGTTTGATAAGCAGGATCGCGTGGATATGGCGCTTATCCGTATGCTCATGCTCTGCGCCGATGAAGGGGATGTCCCGGGGAATGCCATCCGTGCCAAGGCGCTTTTCAAGCCAGAGGACTGCCTCCTGCGTCAAATCCCAGAGGTCCAGGGTTTTTTCTTTGTCCTCTGTTGCCGGATCGGGACTGATGATGAGGCGCCAGAAATACGTGTTTGCTGAGGCCTCCCGGATCAGCTGCTCTGCCTGCTCTGGCGTGAGCGGTCCGCCGTGGCCAAAGAGGATCCGCTTCGCCTTCTCCTGGTCCCGGCCGGGCCTTTCGCCAATATAGCCAAGAAACGCGCGGGCCTTTGCGCCGGCGCTGCTTCCCCTGGGGATATAATTGAGACGAACAAACATCTCAGCTCTCCCCTCCTTCCAGGGCTTCGCGAAGCCTCTGTGTTACCTCATCAAACTGGGGGGTCCGCCTGGTGACATTCACCCGGGCCGCGGTCTCGCTCTCCCGCTCAATCCGGTGAAGCGTCGCCTGGTCGTTGCGAAGGGCGACGCCTAAGAATTTGAGAAAAAGCACAAGGATAAAGCCGACTTGGTAGGCGACGCGGGCGATGATTGCCAGAAAGCGGTTGGAAAAGATCCCAAGCTCTTGGCGGATGGTCTCCTGAATAACCGGTTTGAGGATCGTTTCCGTTTGCGTGACGATATCGCCAAGCACTCCCCGCTCGATGAAGGCGGCGGCTGCCGCGGAAATGCTGATGCCTCCCCTCTCGGCAAGGCGCTGCAACTCTGCCTTAATTTCCGGTTTGACCCGCGCAGTTATTTTGTCCAATCGGTGGTTTTGTGGAGCGCCCGTATTTCCCTGACGCGGGGCAGGCTGACGCGAGGCGACGCGCCCCGCGCCGGAGGCGCCTTTATCTTGCCAAAATACGGGCGCTTTTCTTTTTTCTCTCTTTTCATTTCTCTCTTCTTTTTGGAATATGGCAAACGCGGCAGTGTTCATTAAAACCCATCATGCACAGAAATTACCCAATATCTATTAAGGATGAGTAAGAGTTCTGTGATAAAGGATGAGGTTTAGCCAGTTGTTCCAAAAGCAAAAAATATAATGTTAACTTTTTTCATAATCTTTTTACACCGCAGATATCTTCTAAAACACTGAAAAAATAAGGCATCTTTTTCCTCACGCTATTTTGTTGTTTCGTAATACTTCTTGCTTCATAAAGATATGCACTAAAGTTTTCCGGTTTTTTGCCCGACTTTTGTATGATACGAATTACATGCGTTAGATTTGATCTGAAGTTTCTTTTTTCTCCAAACTCTCTTGATATCT
>JAFATF010000291.1 GCA_019244045.1 Acidobacteriota bacterium | reverse complement strand
GGGGCACTCCCTTCAGCAGCGGGCAGTCTCCTAAGGTGCAGTTCAAGATAAACGTCATCGGCAGGCGCGTTGCACGCTCCTGCGGCGCACCTATGGCAAGCGTGATCATAACGCAGATCGCTACCACCAAATTGTGATTCTTCATATCCCTACGACACCTTTGCAACAATCGCCAGTAGCATCTGAGCATGCAGCAAATCATTGTGACGGGCCAAACCCTTACGATGCATGTGGTCCCCCAAATAGCTGCAACCAGCCCGTATTCTGACGCTGCAGGTCTCGCTATCAAATTGTACGCAGCGCGAATGGGCAACGTGGAGAGAAAGGTGCATACGAAGGTACCGGGCCACACTGACCTACCCGAGAACACTGGCAGCGGCTCTTGTCCATGCAATCTCTACCATAGAGCGAAGCAATAACGCGGCGAGAGCCTAGTACAAAACCGTTTGATGCGCCTCGCCTCCTTCCTCCTAATCGTTATCCGGTGGCTCCGGTGACCTGCTGTCCTTGATGAAGTAGTCTGCAGTAAAGGCTGCCGTGATTTTCATGAAAGGGCGTGGCAACTGTCCAAACTTGAAGAAGCCCGAGAGATCATCCGTCGAACGCGCATCAGAAAATCCAAGCGCACCCTTGCCGCCTGGCAGTTGAAACGTCCCTTCGATAAACCTCAAAATGCTGCCGAAATCTTGCCTGCCGTTATCAACGTAACCCTTCTGCGTAAATGCGGAGACAACGATTAATGGCACGCGGAAACCGTACTGATAGTCACCTTGGTTGCCGCCCAGAATGGTCGGTGGCTCATGATCGTACCAACCTCCCCAATCGTCCCACGTGATGACGATCGCAGTATCGGACCAATAACCGTTGCCGGCTTCGCATTTCGTGTCGAGACCGATGGCATCTACAATGGATGCAACCCAAGAAGGCCCTCCGGTTGAGTGCAGGCCTCCCGCGTGATCAGAATTTTGCCCAATAGGAATAACCCAACTCAAACCTCGCAGGTTACAATTCATGATATCTGTCAAGACATCAGACGGTTTGAGGTCGACATTGTTCATCCAGTCGGGACCGGCACAATCCCCGCCGATGGCCTGAGTTGGCTCGCAGATATGCTGAATCGCATTTGGTGCGGTCCAAATGGAGCCATGCGGATCTGTCGAAGCCCCGGGCGCGTAATACTTCCAACTGATTCCACCTTGATTAAGCAAATCCGATAGAGTTTGATGCTCGAAGCAGGGATAGATACTCTGGTTCTCACCGCTCGGGGTAACCAACGCAACCGTCGTCCCGGCGAGAGCTATGCAGCCAGCGATGTTGCCTCCACTCAGATTCTCCGCGGCGAAGATGCCGGCGACATCATCGGCAGCACTGGGGGCCGAGGTGCCCCCGAAGATAAATTGATGGGCGGGAAAACTTGGCCCTTGGTTGGTTTGGAACATATAGTTTGCCCAGCCGTACTGCGTGGCAAGTTCCAAATAGGGACTTAGAACACCGCTGGAAAACTCCACAAACGCGAACTGCGGCTGCGCAGGACAGTGCCCGAAGCAAGGAATGTCGCTTGCGCCATCCATTTTTCCGCCATCATACATTTTCAAGAAGTCCGAGTGCGTGTGGCCAAGATCATAAGGCACCCCCAGCGGCACTGCAGTGGGTTGAGTCGTGCCCGTACGAGAGTGTTTGTCGAGCCAGTCCCGAGTAGCAATATTGTACTGACCGGCTGAGGGACTTGTAGTGCATGTGCTGCTCGTACCGAAAGGAGGCTGGCACAAACCTTGGAATAGATTATCCGGCGTGCGGTTCTCCTGAAAAATTACGATAATGTGCTTGAAGGGGTTGGCCTGGTCCTCACTGGTGGCAACGTGCGCCATACCCCCTGTGCAGCCGGAAAGCTCTCCCAGAGAAACCAGCAGAATCAGGACCTTGATCGCGAGTGTAATGCTGACTCCTCCGCAGTTGGGTGTTGGGAAACGCCCTACAATTTCCGAGTCCACCAATTGTTCGCCTCTTTTGGCGAGCCTTAGATTCGCGCCAGGAATATTTCAGTTGCTTCGAATGCCTGCCAATAGCAATCGCCTAAACATTGTTCCTGAGATCGCACATACTCTGAGACGTGTTCGCCGGTCTCCCCAGTCAAAATGGTACGGGCAGTGGTCGCTCGCAGCACAGGCCCAAGTAGACTCTTAGCCTTCTTGACAATGGAAAAGTCCCTGCTGAGAACTGCCTCCTCGTCACGAGGCGCTCCCCCCAGGACCGCTGCTTCGGTGCGCCGCATTCCTAGCTGCGGCCATTCTTGGGAAGAGGGCCACTTCGCGCGGCACCGGCACTAAATCTGCTCTAAGCCAGAGAATCGCGGAGAACAACTATTCCAGAGTCTACTCGCGCCTGGAAGGCGAGATGGTTATGGAATCGTCACGTTCAAAAAACTATCTATCCGGGCGAAGGAATACTCCTTTCCTAAGAAACCGGTTGCGCGATGGACAGCTGCTCTAAACCGTGCTCCGGTAGTACGCGGGCATTGCTGCAAATCCGCAACTCCGCGCAACAATAAGGCTGATGGGTGTTTGGCGATACGCCATCGGCCGTTTCTGTTGATTTTTGCATCGAGGGCCTAGTCAAATCGTGCGCGAAACAGCTCTGTTGCCTTTGAACCAAATGAAGTATGAAATTCACGAGACATAGAGGTAGGCCGCTGGTGGACGGCCGGACAGCATTGGTCGGTGGTTCTCACAGAGTTTTGTAACGGGTCATTTGGCGGCGCAACGCTGCTCTGCAGAATCATAGAGATCAGTGACAAACTCTTGTCATGTAGCCGCTACACGACTAAAGTCAGAGATGGTGCGATTCTCGTGGGCAGCTCTGCGACCGCTTTCCGAAATGAGCTTTGAGAAGCGCAACCCAAACACAAACCGCCCCACATTGTGAGGCCGCTTTTCTTCAATCCGACGACACAGGTTACGGTGAAACCTTGAAGGCCTGCGCTCCCCAGGTGTCTGTGTCCCAGATGACACCGTGTGAGTCGACGATGAGTGGAGTAAAGGCGGTGCTCCAACCTGGCGTGTTCTGCCAGTTAAAGACAAAGGTCTCAGTCCAGCCGCTGGTGCCCGGGCTCAGCCTGAAGAGAGCGTACTCCGTCATGCCCCACAGGTTACCACTGGCGTCGAAGGTCACGGCGTTGGGAAAATCCTCGGCTGCGTCCGTGAAACGATTGAAGTTGTGCAAAACAGTCTTCGCGTAACCGTTAGCCGCTGTCAGCTCGAAAACCATCCCGCCATTGTTGCCGCCGGTCCCGCCAAGGTTCGTATTGCCATAAACATTGCCGTTTTTGTCGAGAATCACTCCGTTGCCGGGCTCGGCGCCATCCGACCCGCCTTGGAATGCATACAGAATCTTTTCGGTCCAGCTTCCACTGGCGCTGGTTGGCGGAGAGAGTTTGAATACGGTTCCCGCATCCGCCGCGCCGCCCCGGTAAGTGCTGCCGTAAAGATTGCCGGATGCATCTATGGCCAATGTAGCTGAGAAAAGGAAAGGCACCGCTCCATCAGATTTGCCCGCGAAATTATGCAACACGGTTTCCTGCCACCCCTTGGAGGTAAGACTCAGCTTGTAGACCAGGCCCAAGCCCAGGCTGCCGCCACTGGGAGTGGCGCCATAAAAGTTACCCTGGGCGTCGCGGATCAAGCCAGCGAATGAATTGCCGCCGTCTTTTCCTGAAAACCGATGCAGCACAGTTTCCGTCCACTGACCGG
>JAFATF010000054.1 GCA_019244045.1 Acidobacteriota bacterium | reverse complement strand
TAACCTTGGGGCGATCGCTACGCCCCTGTTCGTCCCTTGGGTCACCCTCCATTGGGGGTGGCGATGGGCGTTTTTGATCAGTGGCGGTACGGGATTCATCTGGCTGGTTCTTTGGCTGCTGGTCTATCGCAGGCCGGAAGAACATACGCGAGTTTCCCAGAAGGAGCTTGATTATATTCGCATTGACGGGTCTAACTCCGTTGCCCAAATGAAGCGGCTCAGGTTAATTCACTATCGACAGGCGTGGGCGTTCGTGGCCGGCAAGTTCCTGACTGACCCCATCTGGTGGTTTTACCTCTTTTGGATCCCGGATTTTCTCGAACGCAAGCATGGGCTCAGCCTAATTGAAATCGGCCTCCCTGTGGTGGTGATCTATCTAATCGCCGACGTCGGCAGCATTGTAGGAGGGTGGCTCTCCTCTGCCCTCATCCAACGGGGGCGAACCGTCAACTGGGCGCGGAAGACCGCCATGCTGATATGCGCCCTGTCGGTGGTTCCTATCACGTGGGCATATCGCATCGAGAGCCTCTGGGGAGCGATTCTGATTATCGGACTTGCCGCCGCGGCTCATCAAGGATTCTCGGCCAACCTGTTTACCTTGAGCTCGGATACTTTTCCCGCGCAGGCGGTCGGATCCGTGGTGGGCATGGGAGGAATGGCGGGGGCAATTGGAGGGATGTTGATTGCCAAGATTGTTGGATACGTGCTCGAGCGGACAGGAAGTTACAGACTTCCCTTCTTCATCGCCGGATCGGCCTACTTGGTCGCTCTCCTCTGTATCCAGATTCTTGCGCCCACGCTTGAACCTATAAAACTCAAGGAAAAGACGGCCGCATGATCCTCGATGATTTTAGACTCGATGGCAAGAATGCCCTGGTGACCGGGTCGAGCCGTGGTTTGGGTGCGGCGATCGCGCTTGCCCTGGCTGAAGCCGGCGCCAACGTGGGTTGTCACGGCAAAAGCCGGGACGGCGGCCTTACAAGTCAAAGCATCCGCGAGCTTGGCCGAAAGACTTTTTTTCAGGCGGGCGACATCTCCGACCTCGCGGTCGAGTCAGCCCTGGTGCAACGCACCGTGCAGGAGTTTGGATCCATTGACATTCTGGTGAATAATGCAGGAACCATCAAAAGACGCCCGGCATCGGATTTCCCTTTTAACGACTGGACGGAGTCAATTGCTGTCAATCTCACGGCAGTGTTCCACATGGCGCAGCAGGTGGGCCAATACATGCTCGAACGGGGTAGGAGAGGGAAGATTGTAAACGTCGCATCTGTATTGTCATTTCAAGGAGGAATACTGGTTCCCGCCTACGCCGCAGCCAAGGGCGGAGTCGCACAGCTAACAAAGGCGCTGGCGAACGAATGGGCTTCGAGAGGTATCAATGTAAACGCCATTGCGCCTGGGTACATGACGACTGACAACACGGCCGCCTTAAGAGATGATGCGGTGCGGAGCCGGCAGATTCTGGATCGCATTCCGGCCGGACGTTGGGGCGCTCCCAACGACCTTGCGGGTGCTGCCGTTTTTCTTTGCTCTTCGGCGAGTGATTACATTCACGGACACATTCTGACCGTGGACGGCGGTTGGATGGGACGTTGAAAGTAAAAACGAGCACTTCGGCATCTTGAACGACGGGCAGCAATGTAGGGTTCTCAAACTTAGGGGGCGGACATAACGGATCAATACGACCGCATGTCCAGCCGGGGAGGAGTCGGTGCGAGTTTTGCGGGGTCGATTTGTGGGGGTGCGAACAACGTGCCAAACGCAAGGGCGAGAGCGGCCATTCAAACAGCACTGAAATCGGGCGGTAATGTGCGATGCTTCCTCTCCATTAAGGCCTTGATTCGATAAACAATTTTGCTATTGGTTGACTCCACTGGCGAGAAAACCGCCATCGACTACCAGCAAATGGCCGGTAACAAAACTGGCCCCGTCGGAGGCCAGAAAAACCGCGGCGCCAGCGAGTTCGTCGATATGCCCGAAACGCCGCATGGGAGTGCGCAGTAAGAACTCACGACCGCGCTCGCTTCTATCGAGCAGGGCTGAATTTAGATCGGTGCGGAAGACTCCCGGCACTAGGGCGTTCACACAAACACCCGACGCTGCCCATTCGACAGCCAGTGACCGAGTGAGGGAGGCAACGCCCGCCTTGCTTGCCCCATATGCGGCAACTTCGTAGAGTCCAAGGAAGGATGAGATCGATCCGATATTGATAATCCGCCCGTAGTGGTGTTCGATCATGTGGCGGCCGAAGACGCGACAGGCGCGCAGGGTACCTGTGAGATTGGTCGCCATGATCTCGTTCCATTCCGTTTCAGGAAAATCCAATGTGGGAGCCCGCTTGGTTCGACCCGCACAGTTTACGAGAATGTGAACGCTCCCGAATTTGGCGCACACCGCTGCGAGCAAAGCTTCTAGACTAGACGAATCCGTGACATCGCAGGTTTGAGCAAGTGATTGCCTTCCGAGTGCCTCAATTTCCCCCACCACCTTGCTTACCTGTTGGGTCCGCCGTCCGGAGGGGACAACGTTGGCTCCGGCTTGGGCTAAGGCTCTTGCGAT
>JAFATF010000035.1 GCA_019244045.1 Acidobacteriota bacterium | reverse complement strand
TGGTACGCCCGGCGACGGTCGACCTAGGAATGAATGGCACTGTATAGGCCAGGAAGATCGCGCCTGTCATCACAGGTGAAAAATTCAGTACAGGTAGAGGGTCATGAAGAATGTGAGCCCTCCAAATACATAGTTGCCGAGGAAGGTCACTCCCGAGCTTCCGAGGAAGCTGCGGCTGGCGAAGAGATTGAATTCCAGCAGAGGGTCCGCTATGCGCGACTCGAGAATACAAAAAGTTATTAAGATCAGGGTTGCTGATGCGAATAAGCTGATTATGATCGGAGATCGGATGCCAAGATTATCTACCAGCTCAATTCCCATCACCAGAAGAACAAATCCGAGAGTTACGGCTCCAAATCCGGCAATATCGATACGTTTAACCGTTGGATCGCGCGACTCCGGAACAGCCACCAGCGTCAAAGCAACGGCAGCGAGCGCGATGGGAACATTGACGAGGAAAAACCAACGCCACGAAAAGTACTCCGTCAGCAGACCCCCAATCAGGGGACCAACGGCCGCACCGATCGTTCCAGTCGAAGACCATGCGCCAATACCGACTCCACGCTTTTCCGCGGGGAAGGCGGTACTAACGATGGAAAGTGAATTAGCAAAGAACATTGATGCCCCGAGCCCTTGCACGGCACGCGCGGCAATGAGCCAGCTAACGCTTTCAGCCGCCCCGCATAGCGCCGAGCCAAGGGCAAAGATTGCCGTACCAATTAGCAAAGTTTTTCGCCGGCCAATGATGTCGCCGAGGCGACCCACAGCCAGCAAAGGAGCTGCGAAACCCAACATGAAGGCGTTGATTGTCCATTCCAGGCCGCTCGTGCTGGTTCTGAGATCTCGGCCATCGAAGGCACAGCCACCGCGATACCGAAGAAGTCGACGGTCAAGATAAAAAGTGGTAGCGACATCGCGTTAATGATCCACCACTGGCGATTCTCTGAGGTGATCATTTCTTGTATGCTCTCCAGAAGTTCTGAGCTATTACGTGTTATTAAGGAACACGATAGAAGGGGTCCGGCAATAGAAAACTTCGTTCCGCATGGCCTCCCTGCAGGTCCGAAGGCTGGTCACCGACGTTGGCGACGATTTGATAGCCCATTTTCTCGAGCTCGGCTCGGATCGGGGCTTTGAAGTCGGCCGCCGAGGCGAAATGCGCGCCGTCCGGTACCATGTACAGCTTCGCGTAACCGGCATAACCGGCTGCCGCTAAATTGCGTTCGGTGGCTGAGCGCTGAGATTCGGGCCGGCCCGTGAGTAAGAACACGGCCATTCCCAAAGCTCGTGCCTGCTGGAAGACTCGCAGCGTGGGTTGAATCGCCGGATCGATCCCGAGCTGATCCCAAGCCGCCCAGCCGCAGGGCGCCTCCGAGGCGGGCTCACAAGGACCCGGAATGGGTCGCCCGAAGTCATCTCGCTGGAGGATCTCCCAATTGGAAAGGGCTGTCTCATCAATGTCCAGCACCAGCGCCGGTCGGGCGACTTGACGGGACCGGCTTTTGATCCAGCCGATCGCTTTTTCTGCCACCTCATTCAGATCGTGGTCATAAGCGCCCGAGTCGTGGTAAGCAAGGGCGGCAATCTTGGCATCCCCGACATTGGCGGGCTGGGACGAGAATACAGCGGAATCGGCCTGAGCCGACTGAGCTCCGGACGGCATGGCACGGCGACCGAACAATGCGAGCACCGCGACACCGGACAACAGCAGCCCATTCTTCCAAAACGAGAGGCTCTTGGAATGTTGTAGCATTTTTCTTCCTCCATCTCCGGCAAGAGCCGACAACCTTCAGCTGCCGAGAAACCTGCTGATCCAGTTAATCAATATCATCTTTTGTGTTACTGCCGTCATGAAGAAACGCTGAGGCGTGGATTCTGGCACAAAGCATTACTGCGACGGCTCCCAATCCCAGCACTGCTAGGAGAAACGAGGAAGGCTCGGGAACAGCGTTTGCGAAAGTTAAATTATCTATCGCGAAAGCAGTCGCTGCCGACGAGTTGAAGGTCAGCTCCAGCCGGTTAAACGACGTCGTGCTTTGAATGCCGGCGAACCCGCCGGTGAACACCGGATCCGCCGTGCCAGGGAAGGTCAGAGAGCCTAAAAGAGTCGTACCGCTGAAG
>JAFATF010000702.1 GCA_019244045.1 Acidobacteriota bacterium | reverse complement strand
CCCGGTCGCGTGCTGGCGCACGATGAGCGCGGTATCCTTAATACTGCTGTCCTCTGCCGGTCCAAAGCCGCTTACTTCGATCTGAACAACGGCCGGAGAAACTTTGCTCGCCAGTTGCTGCAGTGAGTCGCTGAGCGGGGCGAGCATATCTGCCGGAAGGCGGGAGGCCATTTTGTGGTCCGTACCTGCTGCCGGGGGGTTAGCACTGGGCTGTTGACAAAAACCGCTTACGGTGAGAGTTGCCGCGAGAACTGCAATGACGAGTGGACGCATATGGTCTGTGAAGATCATCCGCTTGTGAGTGTCTAGCCGCGTTTGGGCGGAAAGTCCCTCAGCAGCTTTTGTGTTGCCTTGTCCAGGTTTTTTCGGTTCTTCTGCTGGTCCTTGCTGAGGTTAATCTCCTTGATTGCAAAGCCTCTCCAAATAAGCTGCTTAGTAGCAGCATCGTAGATACTAACCACGAGGATTCCGTTGTTTATCGTCGAGCTAGTTGCAGTACCACTCGCGGTACTCATGCCGCCTCCGAGAGCATCGCGCATCCCGAAAGCATTCCACTGTGTCTCCTGCTGTATACCGACCTCGTAATCAATTAAGAGGTCGGCGCCATGCGCGGGAGAGGCGTTATTTGCGGAATCGGCCGTATCGGGGACACCGGGTACTTGAGGCGGATTCGGCATTTGGGGAAGGCTGGCCGCTTGGGGCAGACCAGGAGGTGGAGACAGACCGGGGAGTTGAGGCAGAGCCGCGGGCTGGGGTACGCCGGCCGCATGCGCGGAATCGGGCGTGGTGCTGTTCACCTTTGTGAAGCCCTTACCCACGAGTTCGGAATCTATCGACTGCTTGACCTCGGCGTCAAGGATCTGATCGGGATGGCCGATTCCCGCAGTTGTCACCCAACTATAGGTGTGATATTTCGAAAAATCAGCTCCCGGCACGTAATTGGTTTTCACGTCCTGTCCGTATGCCATGGCACACCCCATGACTGTCATCGCGAATACGGGATGAAACTTCGACATCCAGCTTAAAGATTGTTTCTGCATAGTGTTCATGTTTGGATTGCGCTTTATGGTTGGCTCGGGATGACCCAAGCACAATTAGCTCAATTCCATCCTGCGCTGCTGCCACCAAGAATTGCCGTAATCTGCCGTAAACTCGCCGTAAAACGTTACGGCTGATTACTGCAATCGAGGCTCGAATCGGCGGCAACATGGTCTCAGATGACGGCACACCAGCCAGTTACTAAGACGAGAATATGATGGCCTCCCCACAGTTGACGTATGGCGGATTGTTACTTGCAGTTTTTGGCAACCAAATCTGCTTACCCATTCCATCAATCGTTTTCCTGATGGCTGCGGGCGCTCTGTCGGCACATGGGCATATGCGCGCCGGAATTAGTGTGTGTCTCGGAGTTCTCGGGTGCCTGGTGGCGGACGGGATATGGTTCTGGCTCGGACGCCACTGGGGATCAAAGGCGTTGCGACTTCTTTGCCGCTTAAGTACCGATCCGAAGAGATGTTCAAAGCAAGCTCACGAGAAGTTCGCCCGTCATGGTCTCCGCATTTTGTGTGTTGCGAAATTTTTTCCGGGACTGGACGGCATCTTGCCGCCGATTATTGGGGCGGAAGGTATCTCGATCGCGGCTTTCCTGATTTTTGATACGTTCGGCAGCTTTCTCTGGTGCGGCTTCTATGTCCTGCTGGGCTATCTCCTCGCTGAACAGGTGGAGGTTGGAATTCACTGGGCCGAGCGTTTTGGGACCTTATTCGCCATAGGAATTGGGATTCCGATTGCCGCCTATGCCGGCTGGCGTGCGCTCGTATTGTTCAAAATGATTCGCGGTTTGCGGTTGCGGCGTATCAGCGCGCCAATGCTCGCCCGCAAGCTGAAATCACAAAAAAAGGTCGCCCTCGTAGATCTGTTGAACTTCGACGAAGAAGCCGAGGGCGGAAGCTTGGCGGCTGTTCCCGGCGCCATAAGGATAGAGCCCTCGCGGTTGAGAAACTCTCCACGCATAACCGTTCCGGACGATGTGGACATTGTTCTTTACTCCTCCTCGGGCGGGCACGCTGTAAGCGCGCGAGCCGCCCTTGGATTGAAGCGGATCGGCGTGGACAAAGTGTGGGTGCTGGAAGGTGGACTCAATGCATGGCGCGATCAAGGATTCCCTGTATCCGCGCTTCTGGAAGAACCCGAAGTTATCGCAGAACGACTCGGAGTTAAGTTGCCAAAACCATCTTTGGCTTGAAACGGAAAGGTTTATGAACTGGACATTTAAGAATGCAATGGCATTGACGGTGGTCTTTTCGGCCGCAGTGAGTGGAGCGGAATTGAAACCCCAAACGGCAAAAGAATTTCACGACTATCTCAGCCGGGCCGAATCAAGCATGATGGACCGCATGCAAGGTAGCTTTCTTTGGGTAGATGAATCCGAACAGCGGCTGCAGCGCGTTCGCGCAGGTTCGATTATCGTTGCTCCGGTACAACCTAAAATGCCGATTCCCATT
>JAFATF010000647.1 GCA_019244045.1 Acidobacteriota bacterium | reverse complement strand
TAAATTTCATTCCGCCCGCCGCCAGGCATTCGCCACCTGGGCCGAGGTCACCGGCGTCGCCATGGCGGCGTGATCACGCCGGCCGACGACCGTCGAGCGATCCATTGCGCCCTTCACGATCCAACAGCCGACAACTTGACGGTGCCGCCGGCGGTTCTACGAGACATGTGTTTTGTCTGAAGTCGGCAAGGCGCTGCGCGCGGGCGATCTATGGGTCACAGGTAGCCGGCGATATAAGGATTTCGAAGAATATCTACTGCCGAAGGCGGCATATCACGACCTGCGCAATACAGATGGCCTGGACCTTGCCGTTGATGGCGACTGCGCGTCGTATCTCCAGCAGCGCACAGAGCAACTTCATAGCGAGCTACGGAGGATGGAACAACTTGCAAAAGATGGAACGTTGCCGGATGCCTCGATTGTTGATGGTATCTTGAAAATTGCCCCTCTCGAAGCTCAGGAACCGGATGAAGCATTGTTGCTGAACCGGCAGGTTTACGGCATGCTGCCGTGCATCAAAATCACGGACCTGCTCGTCGAGATAGACGAATGGACCGGCTTCACGCGTCATTTTACGCACCAGAAAAGTGGCACGGCGGCAAAAGATCGCGAACTCACACTCACGGCGATCCTAACCGACGGCATCAATTTAGGCGTTGCCCGGATGGCGGAAGCCTGTCCCGCCGTTTCGGCGGCAACCTTGAGCCGCACCGCCACATGGCACATTCGTGAGGAGACGTATACCAAAGCTCTGGCGGAGATCATCAATCATCACCACCAGATCGAATTCGCCGGCTATTGGGGTGACGGCACTACGTCCTCATCGGACGGGCAGCGTTTTGCCACCGGAGGACGAG
The DNA here is from genome assembly GCA_019244045.1 of Acidobacteriota bacterium. Lineage (GTDB taxonomy): Bacteria > Acidobacteriota > Terriglobia > Terriglobales > Acidobacteriaceae > Gp1-AA122. The sequence goes on along the minus strand of JAFATF010000647.1, from coordinate 1,631 downwards.
GCGATGCGCACGGGCAGTATAACGCTCGCTATGGCAGTGATCCCGGCGTTACTTTCTACACCCATGTCTCCGATCAATACGGACCTTTCCATAGCAAACTGATCAACGCCACGGTTCGCGACGCCACGCATGTGCTTGACGGGCTTCTTCATCATGAGTCCGATTTGCAGATCGAGGAACATTACACGGATACGGCCGGCTTCACCGATCATGTTTTTGCACTCTGCCATCTACTTGGCTTCCGCTTCGCGCCCCGGATACGCAACATTGGCGAAACCCGATTCTATTCCATAGTGAAGCCATCACAATATCCAGCCCTGGAAGGACTTATTGGCGGCACCATCAATGCAAAACTGATCGAGCAAAACTGGGAAGACATTTTGAGGCTGGCAGCATCCATCAAGCAGGGAACGGTTTCCGCTTCGCTCATGCTGCGCAAGCTGGGTGCCTATCCCCGGCAGAACGCGCTTGCCATTGCTCTCAGAGAGCTCGGCAGGCTGGAGCGGACGCTATTTCTCTTGCACTATATCCAGGACCCTGAACTTCGTCGGCGCATTCATACCGGCCTGAACAAGGGCGAAGCGCACCATGCCCTGAAACGGGCCGTATTCTTCAATCGCCTCGGCGAATTGCGGGACAGGACCCAGGAAACTCAAGGGCGACGGGCAAGCGGGCTCAATCTTGTCGTCGCCGCAATCACCTTGTGGAATACGGTTTATCTTGAGCGCGCTGTCCGCGTCCTGCGCCAGCAAGGGCAGGACATATCGGATGATCTTCTGTCCCATATATCGCCGCTGAAATGGGAGCACATCAATCTGACGGGCGATTATCGCTGGCGCCGGGACGGCGGCCTTCGGAACCGCGCTCTCCGGCCATTACGGATATTCACCCAGGCCTCAACCCTGGCTGCTTAACGTGTAATATTTAACCATTACAGGTTTGACCCCCTTTAGGCATCGTTGGCTCCGGCTGATCCTTTCCGCTAATTAAGCATATGGGATCGGAGAGCCGGGCGCTATACCTGCGTCAGGGCTGTTACATTCAAACTGAGACACTACCGAAGCGTCCGTGTCGTTGATACAGCATTATCTGATGCCCTTCGGGATGCTCAAGGTAGACGAACTTTTCGTCCGGCCGCTCGAAGGCAGTGTCGAAAGCCAAGACATCCTGCCAGAATGAACGGCTCGCTTTCAGGTCATTCACATGAAGCTCGACAACCATGTGAGCCCACCCGCTTCGGGGAAGCCGGCCTCGCCCGGTATCCGTATCATCCCCTTTTGCCATTTGGTTCGAAGCTCTCATTAGGCGACTACGGCATCATATCACAAAAGGGCAGCCCTGCCTGCTGTTTCAAAACTCAAGCAGACTGTGCGAAAACTCACTACCACTCTGACGTAAAGTAAGAATAAATCATTTCCATAATGGAATATATAACGATGCTTCGTTTAAAATTTCATTATTGTTCTAATGTTGCGTCGACCCGCGCTGCATCCGAGTTTTCACACGGTCTGCAAGACTTCTGGAGCCGGCTGGCTGCTCTCGACTCATAAGGTGACGTTCTCAGCTTGTCGAATGCGTTACTGGGGACAAGCACCTGCAGGTGGCATATAGAAGTCGTTGCTCATTACCCC
>JAFATF010000636.1 GCA_019244045.1 Acidobacteriota bacterium | reverse complement strand
CGGCCAACACGGCCAGCAAAGTAATTCGCACGGGAGGCATAGGGGAGCGTAACACGAGGGCGGCAGGCGAGCGACGCCGGCGCTGCGTGCCCATCATACAAACTCGTGAGAGATCTCACTGCATCCAGCTTCGCACCGTGGGCTGTTCTGGCACTCGCGGCCGTCAACATCTAAGTTCTTGAGAAAAGGAGAAAGCCTAAGATCCGTATGGAACCTTTGTAGTCGGAAAGGGTCACGTAATCCGGGTGCGACCGCCACTCGATTCTCAGATTGCCACATGGCCGTTAGCCGCGGTCTATGCTTGCGGATGGCCCACCTTCCGTATGGTCCGTGATCGAGACAAATAGGGGCCGATGTGGTATTTTGTGACGGCAAACTGCAGGGATGTGCAATGTCCACCCCAAGGCACGGAGAGGAAGTAGGCAGCATTTCGGTTCGTCCCATGCTGGAAACAGATCTTGTCGAAGCTCGAAGGATCTTTCGAGTGGCATTCGGGACATTTCTTGGTGTGCCCAATCCGGAAGACTTCTGGGCTGATCGGGAGTATGTTTTCACGCGCTGGCTAAATGATCGAGATGCGGCACTAGTGGCCGAGATTCATGGTCGACTAGCGGGGTCGAACTTCGCGACCAACTGGGGTAGCTTCGGGTTCTTCGGTCCTTTGACGGTTCGCCCGGAATTGTGGAATCAGCGTATCGCGCAGGCAATACTGAGGCCCACGATGGATCTGTTCACAAAATGGCGCGTCAGAGACGCAGGCCTGTTCACGTTTGCGCACAGTCCCAAGCACATCGGGCTATACCAGAAATTCGGGTTCTGGCCGAGATTTCTCACCGCCATCATGTCCAGAAGTGTAAGCGGGTCCGACCGTTCAGCACAGCAGTTTTCTGCGCTTACACAGGCCGACAAAGAAGCATCGATAACTGCTTGCCGCAAGTTGACCGACTCCATTTACGCAGGACTCGACGTAACGTCTGAGATCCACTCAGTAAGCCGACAAAATCTTGGAGACGTGATTCTGCTGTGGGGCGGCGATTCGCTTGAGGCGTTTGCAGTTTGCCATTGCGGCGAGGGTAGCGAGGCGGGAAAAGACACGTGCTATATCAAGTTTGCGGCGGTCAAGCCCGGCGCCGATCCAGAGAAAGCATTCGATCGTTTGTTAAATGCTTGCGAGTCCTTCGCCGCCGCCCGCGGTCTGATGCGCATAGAGGCAGGTGTTAACCTGAACCGGGCTAGAGCCTACCGCCGGATGCTCCAGCGCGGATTTCGGACCGATATTTCTGGTGTCGCGATGCACCGTGACGACTCACCCGCATATAACCGTCCTGATGCTTTTGTCATCGACGACTGGCGTTAAAAGGTGCAAACGACAACCGGGACCCGACTGGGTCCAGGATCGGAAAACCGAACCTGCACGCGTTACGAATGAGTGGTCGGGAAAGGACGGGTAATCCGTCCCTTGCTGTCACGGTTCGATGCCGATATTGTCGTTCACAGCGAACCGGAGCCTTTGCTAGCAGCCGAGGTAGTGCTCCGCTGTCTGTATGGACACGTGACCTAGGACGCGCCGCAAATCGTGGCGCCCAGCTTATCGATTCCGGCAACCTCGGCCGCTCTCTTTACGATCTCCCAAAGCGCCTTCGGGTCATGCGGTGGCCCCAGATCTGTCCGGACTTGTCGCAACCACGAGGGCTTCCACGCCTGTTTCCAACGTTGGACGGATCACCGGCGCAAAACGCGGGTTGTGATTGGTGGGGATCTCCCCAATCTTGCCCTCTTTCTTCGCCTTCCCGTAAATGTCATGGTCAGTACCGCCGACGAACCAGAAGACGGAGGGTGCGCCCCACCCTGCGCCGAACGATCCGAAATCCTCACTGGCCGTCGTCGGTCCGGTTTCCTCCACGCGATCAGCAGGGAAGTACCGCCGAAACGCATCGCCCACTCGCTTCGCTGCCTGCGGATCATTGCTGAGAAGTGGATAACGATCCAGTGGAGTGATCTCTGGTTTTTTGAGCGTGCCTGAGGCCTCGGCTTCTGCATTGACGATGCGCTCAATCGCCGCAAGCACACGGGTCCGGACGCCTTCGTCA
>JAFATF010000609.1 GCA_019244045.1 Acidobacteriota bacterium | reverse complement strand
CAAACCATTCGCGATGTTATTCTGTTCCCACTCTTGCGCCCGGAAAGAATTTCCTCCGCCGACCCGGCCGACAGTGCCTAACCCTGAACTCTAAAGCGCTTTCTGGCTCCTGCTCGGTGCCCCCACTCAGGCGAGAAAATGTTCGATATGCTCAGCCGTGTGCGCATTTCGAGCTGTGCGGAATCCTAATAAGCGGGGCCAGAGCTGATTTTCCACATGCGGGCGCGCAATCTGGGGCGCCGAAGTTGTTGCACAGTTCCGTCACTTGAGGATTCATGGCGGGTAGAGGAAGGGGGTAAACCGCCCCGCTATCAAGCAACCTCGCTCACCAAAAAACCGAGGGCGAGGAACCCCGCTATGTACTAGACAGTAAATCTAGCACCGCTACACTTTTGCAGGAGTTTATTTTAGGCGGCGCTATCGTAGCGCCCCTCGCCTCCCCTGGCGTTGGGTCGGTAGCGCCCTGCTCTCTTTCGACATCTCTCTAAGGCTGGCTGAGGAGTTAGCGCAGCTCCTCCATCACTTGTTCGAGGACTGTCGTGCTTGGCCGGGTAGCCGATTCCGGTAAATTTGCCAGTGGCTCATCCGTCATGTTGAGCATGTCAATAAAGGTCGGAGCGTTGGGGTTGAGGTAGAAAACACCGGTCAGCACTTCATTTTTCTGATGAGCTTCCATCAGGCGCTTGACCGCATTGATCTTGTCGGTAGGATCATAGTCCTCTTCCAGCTTGCGCAAGCGGAGGCGCGAGCCATCGTGCATCATCACTTCCACGGTAGCACCGGGATCGTATTCGACATCGATCTCCTCAAAACGCGGGATGAAGTTGATGTCCTGGAGCGGTTCTTCGTGATCTTTCATGTACTTATACGATTTGGTCGAGCCCTCGTGGTCATTGAATGTTACACAGGGAGAAACCACGTCCAGCATGGCAGTACCGCGGTGCGCAATGGCCGCCTTCAACATGGCCAGGAGCTGCTTTTTGTCCCCGGAAAAGGAACGCCCCACATAGGTGGCTCCCAGTTCAATGGCCAGAGCGCAAGTGTCAATGGGAGGCAGGTCGTTAATAACCCCGGTCTTCAGCTTCGAACCCAGATCAGCAGTCGCCGAGAACTGCCCTTTGGTTAATCCGTAAACCCCATTGTCTTCGATGACGTAGATAATGGGGAGATTGCGACGCATCAGATGGACAAACTGGCCAATACCGATCGATGCCGTATCGCCATCTCCGCTCACGCCGAGGGCCATCAGTTTGTGATTAGCGAGCACTGCTCCGGTGGCCACCGAGGGCATACGGCCGTGCACGGCGTTGAAGCTGTGCGCGCGCGACATGAAATAGGCAGGGGTTTTCGAAGAGCACCCGATGCCGCTGGGCTTAATCACTCGCTCCGGCTTCACGCCCATATCGAACATGGCATCGATAATGCGCTCGGAAATGGCATTGTGACCGCAGCCGGCGCACAGCGTAGTCTTCCCCCCCCGGTAATCGAGTACCGTCAAGCCGATGACATTGACCTTTCCACTGGGTGTGGTGCTTGGCGTGGTCGCCATCTACTTGCCCTCCATGGTCATAATTTCGTCTGTTAGCGAGCGCGCGTCGAGCGGCAAACCGTGAATGTGCGCGATGCTGCGCAGGCGGACCACTAAGTCGGGACGGAGATCGAGTTTCAACAGGGTCAACATCTGCGCGTCACGATTTTGTTCCACCACGTACACGCGCTCGTGCTGATCCATGAAATCGTGCACCTCGCGAGTGAACGGATAGGCCTTAATGCGGAGGTAATCGGTCTCGCAGTTGTACTCTTTGCGCAGCTGATCACGCGACTCAGTGATCGCCCAATGAGAAGTCCCGTAGGCCATAATTCCGATCTTCGATGCTCCGCTATGTACCTCGGGGCGCGGAACGAAAGAGCGCGCGGTCTCGAATTTGCGGTTGATTCTCTCCATATTGCGCTCAAAATCGTCCGGGCGTTCACTATATTGCGAGTTCTCGTTGTGACCGCTGCCACGCGCAAAGTACGCAGCCAGCGGGTGGTCCGTGCCGGGCAAGGTGCGATAGCCGATGCCGTCACCGTCGACATCCTTGTAGCGGGAAAATCCGCCCAGCCGGTCAAGGTCTTGTTTGCTGAGAACCTTGCCGCGTTGCATGGGACTTTGCGGGTACTTGAACGGATCCGACATCCAATTGTTCATGCCCAGATCGAGATCCGACATGACGAACACCAGCGTCTGAAACTGCTCGGCCAGGTTAAAGGCATCCTGAGCCATCGTGAAGCACTCTTCAGCCGACGACGGCATAAGCAAAATGTGCTTGGTATCACCGTGCGACAGGAAGGCAGCCGAAAGGATGTCACCTTGCGACGTACGCGTGGGCAAGCCGGTCGAAGGTCCCACCCGTTGAATGTCCCACACCACGCCGGGCACCTCAGCGTAATAAGACAGACCGGCGAATTCGGCCATCAACGAGATTCCCGGACCGGCGGTCGCGGTCATCGACCGAGCGCCCGCCCAGCCGGCGCCCAGCACCATGCCGATCGCCGCCAGTTCATCTTCAGCCTGCACAATGGCAAAAGTGGCCTTGCCATCAGGCCCAAGGCGGTGTTCCTTCATGTAGTCGATGAGAGTTTCCACGAGCGACGACGAAGGTGTAATCGGATACCAGGTTACGACCGTGACACCGGCAAACATGCAACCCAGCGCGGCAGCGGAGTTGCCATCGATGATGATCTTCCCTGCGGTTTTATCCATGCGCGAGACATAGTAGGAATCACGCTTGGGCAAATTCGCGGTAGCATAGTCGAATCCGGCTTGCACAGCCGCCAAGTTAAGGTTGGCGGCTTTTTGCTTGCTGGCGAACTGCTTGCGAATCGCCTTCTCGACCTCAAGCAGCTCGATGCCAAGCAGCTTGGCCACTACCCCAACATAGATCATATTGCGGACCAATTTACGCAGCTTAGCCTCGGGACATACGGGAGCCACGAGCTTGTCGTAGGGAACGGAGTAGAAGATCAGATCACTCCGTACTTTCTCAAGCCCGAGTGGCTCGTCGTAAACCACCACCGCGCCCGAATCAAGTGACTTGACATCTTCCTGGGCGGTTTCCGGGTTCATTGCCACCAGGAAGTCGATTTCCTTCTTGCGGGCAATGTACCCATCCTTGTTCGCACGAATCGTGTACCAGGTGGGCAGACCCGCTATGTTTGACGGAAACAAATTTTTGCCCGAGACCGGCACTCCCATTTGAAAAATACTGCGCAGGAGAACCGTGTTCGAGCTTTGCGAACCCGAACCGTTGACGGTTGCAACCTGGATACTCATATCATTGAGGATCTGTCTCTGCTCCATGCGCCCGGAAGCTTGATGGAGCCCTACATCAGTCGTGGCCATTCACTTCCTTCCTTTTGGGATGGGCGATCAAGCCGCCCAAGACTAGGTGGTGTGATATGTACATTATAAGGCACGTTTTCAGTCGAGAATGTAACCGCAGTAACCGGCACGCGGGGTGAGGCTTTGCTTGCAGGACAAACCATCGCGTGACGCAACTCACCGTTGAGGAACTCACCCCCTCACGTGAAAGAACTGAGCCATGGTGCGGAATTTATTATATCGTGAGGCGAGTAATTCACTGAGAGGAAGTTTTTGCACCGCATTCAGCTGGGGCTTGAGAGCAGCGTCCAGCAGAGTCGCGGCTGCTTCATGATCGCGATGTGCGCCACCTTCCGGCTCGGGCACGATGCCATCAATGCAGCCGAGTTCAGTCAGGTCGGAGGCGGTAATGCGCAACGCCTCCGCCGCCTGTTCTTTCTTCATGGCGTCGCGCCACATGATGGAAGCGCAACCCTCGGGAGAAATGACCGAATAAATTGCGTTTTCCATCATCAGCACGCGGTCGGCAACGGCAATCGCCAGTGCGCCCCCGCTGCCGCCCTCCCCCGTGATGGTGGTAATGATCGGCACCTGCAAGCGCGCCATCTCCCGCAGATTGCGGGCAATCGCTTCCGCTTGCCCGCGCTCTTCTGCGCCCAAGCCGGGATAAGCGCCCGGCGTGTCCACGAAGGTGAGAATGGGGCGGCCGAATTTCTCGGCCATTTTCATGGCCCGCAGAGCTTTGCGATAACCCTCCGGGTTGGGCATGCCAAAATTACGATAGACCTTCTGCTTGGTGTCGCGAGCCTTCTGGTGGCCGACGATCATCACCTCCTGCCCATGAAAGCGCGCCATGCCACAGACGATGGCCGCATCATCGGCGTAACCGCGATCCCCGTGAATCTCACTCCAGTCGCTAAAGATGCGTTCAACATAATCGAGGGTGTAGGGACGTTGCGGGTGGCGAGCAACTTCTGTCTTCTGCCACGCGCTCATGTGCGCCAGCATTTCGCGCCGCAGCGCGTCTACGCGCTGGTGCAGCTCGCGCAGCTGTTCGCTGGCATCCTGCCGCTGTCCGGCAACCGTCTCCAGCTGCGCGATCTGCTGCTCGATTTTTTCGAGTTCCTGTTGCGCTTTGCTGCCGGTCGTATCCATGTTCCTTCCTGAGCCGTTTCCAGAGTCTCTCCACGAGGTCTCTACCAAGGACACAAGCAATTCCGACGCAGCCAGTAGTTCGGACACCTCCACCCGGGCAGAACGTGCCACGGCGGCGCCGTGTCCGTCAAAACGTCTCATGGTAGCAGTCATAGCGAGTAGTCGTCAGTCTATGATGCGCACTGCACCGCGACCGCACAGCTGCTCAACGCGGGAAATGAAATTGCGGTCCGGCTGGACATTATAGCCGTCCGGCTCGAGGACCACCATGAAATCGCCCCGACGCTCGAGATCAAATAAAACTTTGGCCTGCCCCTTGCGCTCGCTGCACAAAGAGGCCAAGGCATCGACCGTGAACTCGGTGGCAGTTTCGAGGGGGATACGGATGCGCAGCGATCGGGGCAACTTTGGTGTGGCCTCCTCAAGCGGAATGATGTCGCTGACCGTGAGCTTGGAATTCGAACCCTCTTCTACACGCACCCCCCCACGCACCAAGACGGGGACCTCCAGCTTCACCTTTTCTTGTAGCCGGCGATAGGCCTCCGGGAAGACCAGCAACTCAACGCTTCCCGCCATGTCTTCCAGCTGGCCCTGCGCATAGTGTTCGCCCTTCTTCGACTTAAGCACGCGCACATTGACCATCACGCCGCCCGAGTAGATTTCATCTTTGCCGGTCGAGTTCTTAAACGCGCAGATTTCTTCCGTGCTCAGGGCGCCGAAGTCCTCAAGTTTGTCTTTGTACTTCTCAAGCGGATGGCCGGTGATGAAAAAGCCGAGAATCTCCTTTTCCGCCGCCAGGCGAGTGTGTTCGTCCCAAGCCGGAATCTGGGGAAGCTTGTCATTACGCTCCGCCACCTCGTCCTGGTTGAAGACACCAAACAGGCCGTGCTGGCCCGACTCAGCATCCCGCTGTGCTTTCTGCGCCCGCTCCATAGCCTTGTCAAGCACTATCATGAGTGCCGCACGGCTGCCGAGCGAATCCATAGCCCCGCTCTTGATCAGCGATTCCAGCACGCGCTTGTTCAGCAAACGCAAGTCCACGTTCTCGCAAAATTCAAAGATTGTTCGATACCGGCCGAGTTTCTTGCGTCCGCCAACAATCGATTCGATGGCGCTATGGCCGACATTCTTAACCGCAGCCAATCCGAAGCGAATGGCCGAACTATGGGGGGTAAAATTCGCATCGCTGACATTAATGTCGGGAGGTTCGACCGGAATGCCCATCTCCCGGCACTCGTTGATGTATTTGACCACATCATCGGTGGTGCCGGTGACGGAGGTCAGCAGCGCTGCCATGAACTCAACCGGGTAATGAGTTTTCAAGAAAGCGGTGTGATAGGCGAGCAATGCATAGGCGGCAGAGTGGGATTTGTTGAATCCATAACCGGCAAACTGCGCCATCAGGTCAAAGATTTTCTCGATCTTCTTTTGCGGCAAATTGCGCTGCGTCGCACCCTCGATGAAACGTTCCCGCTGCTTGGCCATTTCCTCCGGCTTTTTTTTTCCCATGGCCCGCCGCAGCAGATCCGCTTCGCCGAGCGAATAGCCCGCCAGCTTGTTGGCGATCTGCATCACCTGTTCCTGGTAGACGATCACCCCGAGAGTTTCCGCCAAAATTTTCTTTAATTCCGGCAATTCATATTCGATCCTGCGGCGGCCGTGCTTGCGCTCGATAAAGTCATCGATCATGCCACCCTGAATGGGCCCCGGTCGATAGAGGGCATTCAATGCCGTCAGGTCCTCGATCGAATTCGGCTGATAACGGCGGAGCACATCCCGCATGCCATGCGATTCAAACTGGAAAACCCCGGAAGTCAGCCCCTTGTGGAACACCTTCTCGTAGGTCTCGGGGTCCTCCAGAGGAATATCGTCCAGCGTCATACGATCGCCGCGCGTCTGCGCGATTAATTTGAGCGCGTCGTCCAGAATCGTCAACGTCGTCAGGCCGAGAAAGTCCATCTTTAGCAGACCAAGCTTTTCAATCGCGACCATGTCGAAGGCGGTCACAATTTCGTCATTCTTGGTGCGATACAAGGGAACTAATTCGGTCAGAGGGCGAGGCGCGATCACTACGCCGGCCGCATGCACCCCGGCATTACGCACCAAACCTTCGAGTTTCTTGGCGGTGTTTAGAAGCTCGCGAACCTGACCCTCGCTCTCGTACGCCTGCCCCAGGGCGGGCGAATCTTGGATGGCCTGCTCCAAGGTGATATTCAGCTGGTTGGGCACCATCTTGGCAATGCGATCGACGTCCACATAGGGAATATCCATGGCCCGGCCCACGTCCTTGATGGCCGCTTTGGCTGCCATGGTTCCGAAGGTGATAATCTGCGCCACATTCTCCCGCCCGTATTTGCGGGTGACATAGTCGATCACCTCGCCACGACGATTCATGCAGAAATCAATATCAATATCCGGCATGGAAACGCGTTCCGGATTGAGGAAACGTTCAAAGAGAAGTTCGTGCTGCAGAGGGTCAAGATCGGTAATGCCGAGAGAGTAGGCAACCAACGCGCCCGCCGCTGAGCCCCGCCCCGGTCCTACGGGAATCTTCTGTTCTTTGGCGTAACGGATAAAATCCCAAACAATTAAAAAATATCCGGAGAACTTCATTTGCTGGATGATGGCGAGTTCACACGTAAGGCGTTGCTCGTACTCGCTGAGGCTGTGCTTCAACTTCCCTTGCAGGCGACGCAAGGTCTCCATGCGTTGCCGAAAGCCCTCGCGCGTAACATGCTCAAAATAGCTGTCCAGGGTGTAGCCGGGTGGAACCGCGAAATGCGGAAACGGGCTGCCGACCTTTTCCAGGTGCATGTTGCAGCGCTCTGCGATGGCCAGGGTGCGGGTGAGCACGTCGGGCGAATCCTTGAAGACGCGCGTCATCTCTTCATAACTCTTCACAAAGAACTGGTCGCCCTGGAATTTCATCCGGTTCGGTTCCTGAATGGACTTGGCGGTCTGAATGCAAATCATGACATCCTGGGCTTGGGCGTCGTCCTCACAGAGGTAATGGCTATCGTTGGTTGCAACCAGGCTGATGCCTATGTCTTTTTGCAACCGCAGCAAACCAGGCCGGATTTTGTGCTCCTGTTCGAGACCTTGATCCTGCAGTTCTAGAAAGAAGTTTTCTTTGCCAAAAATGTCGCGGAAAGTGGCGCCCGCCTCGCGTGCCGCCTCATACTTTTCTTCCGTAAGCAGCTCGGCGACTTCGCCCTTGAGGCATCCCGACAGCCCGATCAGCCCCTGGGCGTGTTCGGCCAGAAATTTCTTGCTCACCCGGGGCTTGTAGTAGAACCCATGCAGCGAGGCCTCAGAGGTGATCTTCATCAGGTTGCGATAACCCTGTTCATTTTCCGCCAACACGACCAGATGGTTATAGCTGTCGCCTTCGGGAGGGGTACGCTCGATATTGTGATCTTCTTTTTTGCAAATGTAGAGCTCGCAGCCCACGATCGGCTTGATGCCTTCCTTATGGGCCGCATTGACGAAATGGACTGCGCCAAAGATGTTGCCGTGATCGGTCATGGCCACAGCTGGCATGCCGAGCTGCTTGACCCGCTTAAGCAGTCTCTCGACGTCGCAGGCGCCATCGAGCATGGAATAGTCGGTGTGTAAGTGCAGGTGTACGAATTGCGACATTTCCACCGTGATCAGATCGCCGGTCGTTGAGCGCTGGTCGCCAGCGAGTTGAGGGTAATTGCATTGTAACCGGTCGGCCCCGATAAAGGTTTACCGATCATGGAACCGGCCATCCGGTTCGCAATTCTCGCTGCCTACGTCGAGGTCCGCTTTTCCTGGCGTGATCCAAAGAACCAGGTCAACTTAGGAAAAGGCAGTGAATCCCCAGTTGGGTTCGATTCCCACCAAAGTGCGTTTGCTGAACCATCGTACCGCCAGCAGGCGACTTGTTCGCGTCTTTGGATTATGAGTAGCTGCGTAGGAGGGCGCGCCAGTGAAGCGGGGCCCAATAGCTAGTAACGCAATGACTAGCCGCTCTCGTCGGGAAGTTCGAAATCGACATTGCGATCTTGATTCGCCTTGCGCGTTGCCTCCAGGTCCAACATCGAGAAGGGAATCTTTTTGGCTTGCTGTTCGTTTAATACCCAGAGTGTCTGACCGACGATCGCGTAATTCTGTACTTCCTGGGTGTGCCCATCGCGGTACACAAGAACAGCGGGCCGTGGTAGCTCGCCTTTCTCGGGCGCGGCGGCCTGGGCGGGCGGCGTAGCTTTGTGCTCCCGCAGGCGATCCAACCGTTCTTCTAAGGATTCAAGGCGTCGTTCTATCTGCTGCTGCTGGCTGTTCATGACCCCGAGTTCATAAGCTTCGAGCTGCTGGTTTTGGTTAGAGGATTGTTGGTAGTCAGACGCGTAGTCGAGGGGGTAATCCCAATAGGCGCCGAGATACCCATAACCGAACCGATCGCCAGACCCGCAGAACCGGAATCCCGGACAGAAAAAATGGGGATTGCGGTGATGGCGGAACCTGAAACGAACACCAAACTTGCTGTTCGTAAAACGCGGACCGAAGAACCCTCTCTCGACTGGACGATTGATCGCAACTCGAGCCCGCCCGCTAGCGGCGGGCTGAGAGATCCGACCTCCTCGCATCTGCGCCCAAGCGGGGCAAAGTAGCAGAAGAGCCAACGTCGCGATGCTCACGAACCGACGCATGCCAAATATTATAAGCCCGGGCTGGGCGTTAGGAGCCAAATTCAGCGTCTCTTGGCGCTTTTTTTGCTTGCCGACTTAGCCCTTTTGGCCCGGGCAGGTGGTGTCGGTTTGGAGGCAGCTTTGATCTCCTCGGATCGCGGACTGGCAGGTGCCGAAGCCGGCACAGCCGGCGCGGAAGCAGCCATTTTACCTGGTTTCTTGCCGCTTGCTTGTGGAGGCGGCGTAGGAGGGTTCCCGGCCGCGCCTGCGGTTTTCCCCCGTCCGCGTCGCGGAGGTGGCGGCGGCGGCGGCGGGGGGGGCGCGAGCGGCTTGAGGAACTTCAGAATCTCAGTACGTGAGCGCAACTTCCCGTCCAGCAAGAGCATGAATGCTTCGTGCGCAATTTTCGGATACTCGGGCAATTGCGGGGTGATGTGCAGTTCCGCCATCTCCGGGAGGGGCAACTTCTGTTGCAGCTGCCGCCACTTTCCTAGGAAACTGCGGATTTTTTGCAACACCGCCTGTTGCTTTGCCGTGACCTCGAGAAACAGGATCATCTCCGCTCGTGACTCTGACAGCAGTCTCCAGGCTCGCGAGGGCGTTGCCGCTTCCTTGCCCGTGAGTTTCTTCCCCAACTGTTTGGCGTTATTCTCCAGGTCCCGCCAAGCCTCGACCAGATCGCGACGCGGAATCATTTTCTGCATGTCTGATATTTCTTTGTCGCTCAGCCGAGCGGTGAGGAAGTAGAGGACGGCTGGCGCCGGATCGGGATTCAGACCAAACTCGCTCATCTGCTGGCGCGTCTTCATCAGCTGGGTCAGACCGGCGGTATCAACCTTTGCCGTTGTCCAATGCGGGCTGAGTATTCTCAGCCAGTCCTCCTTTTCCAATATTTTTGTGATGTGCAGGGGATCATCTTCGTAAGCGAGTTGCTCGATCTCATAGCCGATCGCCCGATGGCTGATGTGCTCGATATACATGTTCTCTTTTGCGGCGTCGAAGCGGCCTTGCGTCCGCTCCTCCAACGGCCAATGGAATCGGGCGGCGAACCGCGTGCCCCGGATCAGACGCGAAGGGTCCTCGACAAAGGAATAGTTGTGCAGAATACGGATCAATTTCGCTTCAATATCCGCCGCCCCATTAAAGGGATCCATGAACAGTCCCCGTGACCCCGGATTCAGCGACAGCGCCATGGCATTGACTGTGAAATCCCGGCGGCGCAAGTCTTCCAGAATTGTTCCGGGCGTCACGATCGGCGGCTTGCCGGTTTTCTCATAACGCTCGGTGCGCGCCATACTGATCTCCGCCCGCACATTGCCCTGTGCCGTGATATAAAGAACCTTCAGGTCATCGTCGCTGAACTGCACGCTGGCCCCCGCCTTCTCGAGTTCCTTCTGCAGCTTGAGAGCGTTTCCCTGAACCGTAAAATCGAGGTCGCGGATAGGAAAGCCGCTGATGATGTCGCGCACCGCGCCGCCGGTAAGATAAACATTCATTCCAGCCGCTCGGGCAACATCCTGGACCAGTGTGACGGCGCGCAGCTGGTCCGGGCTGAGCCGGGTTTCTAAGGTGTAGATGTAATCGGCCATGCCTTGCTATTTGGACTGCTCAGTTCAGGTACCAAAATGCATTTCTCTAAGGATTTCCACAGAAGATCGGCGGCAGGGCGCAGATCAGGCCCGCTACTTCTCCGTAAGTAACTACATACATGAGACTTATACTGCCCGGGATGGCTTTTGGCAAGCACATGAAAATATCACACCGTTGACCTTTTGGCTACTGTTATCAACAGATTTGCCGGATTTTAGCTGAAC
>JAFATF010000553.1 GCA_019244045.1 Acidobacteriota bacterium | reverse complement strand
CTAGTGTAGTGCGTCATAAGTGATAACCTTTATCTTCTGCTCACGTCTATATAGTAGGAGACGTGAGCCAATGCGAATTGCACCCAGCCTCGAACTCACGGTTGAGCAACGAAACACACTGGAGCAGTGGGCCCGTGCTCGATCGCTTCCTGCCCGGATCGTCGAGCGTGCCCGCATTGTGTTACTCGCCGCGGTTGGCGAACAAGATAAAGAAATCGCTCGCCAGTTGGGCATGACTCCCAAGAAAGTTTCTCGCTGGCGTAAGCGCTTCCTGGCTCTGGGGCTGGCCGGGCTGGAGAAAGATGCACCGCGCAGCGGGCGCAAGCGCCAGATCGGCACTCGCCACATCCAGCGGGTGGTGGAGATGACGACCCGGCAAAAACCACCCCAAGCCACCCACTGGAGCACGCGCACCATGGCAGCGGCAGCTGGCATCAGCGAAGCGAGTGTGCGTCGCATCTGGCGTAGCCACGGTTTGAAGCCTCATCTGCTCAACCCCTTCAAGGTGAGTCGGGATCCCCGGTTTGCCGAGAAACTGCAAGATATCGTAGGCCTGTACCTTAACCCACCCGAGCACGCGCTGGTGTTGAGTGTGGATGAGAAAAGCCAAATCCAAGCTTTAGATCGCACCCAACCCGGTCTCCCGCTCAAACGCGGACGGGGCCAAACCATGACCCATGATTACAAACGCAATGGGACGACAACCCTGTTCGCTGCCCTCAATGCCGCCAACGGCGAGGTATTCGGTCTGTGTCAAGAGCGGCATCGCCACCAAGAATGGCTCAAGTTTCTGCGCTTGCTTGATCAAACCATGCCTCCGGTCCTCGAGTTACACCTGATCTGTGACAACTACAGCACCCACAAGCACGACAAGGTACAGCGCTGGCTGCAGCGTCATCCTCGTTTTCACATTCACTTCACGCCCACGGGCTCGTCCTGGCTAAACATGGTGGAGCGCTTCTTTCGGGATCTAACACAAAACCGGCTACGCCGCGGTGTCTTTCGTGATGTGGAAGAACTCATGACGGCCATCGAAACCTACATCGACCATCACAACGATAATCCCAAGCCATTCATCTGGACTGCACGCGCCGCTGATATTTTGGAAAAGGTTAAACGTGCTCGCCGCACGCTGAATAAGTGTCATTCTGAATGACGCACTACACTAGTGACCTACGCCGAATGTTCTATCTATCCGAAGTTGATCGCCAAAAACATCAACCCAAGTGTTCAGAGCAGTGCCGCCAATCAAGGTGCCTTTCCTGCCGGCAATCCTTTGTCAGCTCGTCGAATTCATCGAAGACATAGCTGGCGGGTGCCAGTTAACCGAGCAGTGTCCCTGCCTAGTGGCTGGTTCAGGTTGATACAGGCGGCGGCTAACGAAGCGTGAGCAGTGGACGGAGACTCAGTGGCTCGCATGCTACCGGGCCGTCAGCTCACTCCGATGGGTATGCGAACTGACTGGAGAGAGTAATGCCCGCACCTGCATCTTCTGTCGATGATTTGCGAGTGAAGGGAATTCAAAATACCGACGACACGCTTACTATCGGTTGCATCAGCGTAGTTGCTGGCATCGTATGCAATGTATTACACGAAGGTATGGGGCACGGTCTCACTGCTCTCCTCAGCGGAGCAACGTCTGGCGTGCTCACGACCGTGGCATGGTCGAGTGCGTTCGATTCCCGTCTGGTCGAGGCGAGCGGAACATTGGTAAATCTCGCGGCCGCGCTGGTATTCTGGCTCGCTCTACGCGCTGTTACACGTGCATCACTGCCGGTTCGTTACTTCTTGCTCATCAGTTGCACCTTCAATCTGTTCACTGGGACCGGGTACTTTTTCTTTTCAGGTGTGACCGACTTCGGAGATTGGTCGGTAGTCATTTCGGGGCTGTATCCGCATTGGTTATGGCGGACGCTGCTGGTACTACTTGGAGCGGGTTCTTACTATGCGGCGGTGCGCCTCATCGGCGTAGGCTTCGTGCGCTACGTGGGACTTCCTCGAGGCCAACAGCGTCGGCTGCGCGAGTTTACCCTTGTGGCCTACATCTCAGCGATTGTGCTCGCGACCATTGCGGCGCTAATGAATCCGCTCGGAATTCAACTGCTTTGGGAATCAGCATTGCCCGCAACCGCTGGGGGTCAGAGCGGGTTGATCTGGTTGCGGCATTACATTCCCGAAGCAACGGAGCCTCAGCGGGCATCAGGGTCACTAGGCCGGAGCTACGCATGGATAATCATTGCTGTGATTCTGGCGATAGTGTACGTGGCCGTGCTCGGGCGTGGAGTCACAGTGCGTGTCTAACGAGTCTCGCCGATGGGTCAGAGCGTGACCAAGATTTCCAATAAGCTTCATGGCGTATTTCGATTCGTCCTCACCCAATCAATTCGCCATCGTCCGTTGGACATGGGAACCCAGACCAGCCGCTTCAGGGGAGTGCCTCGTGCATGATGGTACAGAGCAGCGGCTCGCTGGTAGAATCCGCAAGTGTGCCACGAATCCCCGAATCCGAAGTGCGTGAAATCGAGGTGATGGCAGAACTCATGGCAGAGTGTGCTCAGGAACGTGCCGACGGAGGTAACTTCCTTGCGCACCGCGGTTCGCATCCATACCCGAATTACCATTGAGTCGGGAGCATAATCACCAAAGAGTTCGAATGTGGCTTGTTCACGAGTCCTTAGTGGTCTCGCCGCGAGCACTCGGACGCCGGAGTTTCGGATTTTATAAAAGCCTGATGCGGCCGTCAGAAATTCAGTGCAGGCGCTTCGAACATCCCGAATTTTGTCGGCTCTCAGCGCGGATTCCAGCCGTTTCGCGGTTTCCAGCAGCTCGTCGGTCTGCGGCAACTCGAGTGTCTTGATGCGCTCGCTTTCGAGGAATCCTGCGCGGTTCTTTCGAGGTGGAGAATCGGTCAGCATGGAGAAGAACAATAATATTGCATCAATCCCACAGTCTCACGTTATGCTGGTGATTCCTGTGCAGACCGTATTGGTTCATGCGTAGAATTGCTGTTTAAAGTTCTATGGAATCGACTGAGTTGGCCAGAGTGCGGCGGTTCGCTGGGAAACAGACTTTGGTGCTGACACATGTCGGCCGCAAAACGGGGAACCGGCACCAAGTCACAATCTGGTTTGTTCTGGACAAGGACAGGTTCTATATCGGCACGGCGAATGTGAACCGCCAATGGGTGCGTAATGTGCGGAAGACCCCGCATGTCAAGTTGTCCATCGCAGGCGAGAAGTTCGAAGGAATCGCCCGTTTTCTGACCGACCGCAGCGAACACGAAGGCGCCATGACCGCCATTCGGCGAAAATATTGGATGTTTCGCCCCATCATCGAGCTTGGAAGGTTTCTAAGCCGCGTCGGTCTCGTGCGCGACAACAGTGGGTCATTCGAGGTGATGTTGCCTAAGTAATACAAGTCCGTACGCTCGTTGTGATTATCTTGCTGAGGCTTGGGGGTCGTTTCGCGGCATTGGTGCAAACGGAGTTCAAGCTTTCCCCTCTGACAGGCGGTTATGCGTTGGCCGGGATTCTTTACCAGATCGGCTCATTTCAAGAGATGAAAAGCGATCCAGCGCGAATGATTCCGGTGTATTTCCCGCGCCGCTGTGATTGTTTTGCATGACTGGGATTTCGGAGCTTTTCGGAGCAGCGGGGCTGTTCATCCCGCGCCTCGCAACGTCTCGGCTATTTGCCTGATTGCACTCCTCGACGGCATCTTCATCGCCAACGTAAATGCAGCAAATGGCGTTACCCTGCGGAGCAAACCGCGCCGCCACTCTGGTTGTGAACGCTAATGCGATTTTATTCGGCTTCTCGGTAGTCAACTCGCGGCTAAGTGGGCTCTTTTTGTGTTCGAGCGGCTTGGGCATGGAATCACCGCATAGATGAAAGTTCCCTGACGGGTGAAAAGGGCCACTACACCGACTTGTCGTACGAAATCACGCTTCAGAATTGCTGGTCCACTTGTACGTCCTCATTCCCGTGCTCTCTGGCGACAGAGATTAAGTTGGAAGGTGAATTCGAGAAGCTGCTCCGCCCTGCCCAAGGTT
>JAFATF010000525.1 GCA_019244045.1 Acidobacteriota bacterium | reverse complement strand
GACAAGCAACGCGTCGTGACGGTCTCGTTCTACTATCTGGGACAGAGATTCATCGATGGGCTGATATTCTTCGACTTTCTCCATAAGTAATGGGATAAGAGCTGTCTGGTGGTCCTGCCTCGCGAGCCATGCACCCCACGCAACTCGGAGCGGATCCTGAGAACGTAACCACTCAGTTGCCCACTCTGTTCGCAGTTGGGCATCGGTGCGGAGTAAAGGCACCGGATCGCTTCCGGGTGCTTGCTGAGCGGTCAGAGATGCGGCAAGACCAGCAAAGACGCATGCCGCTTTGACCAGTACTGCATGCCTGCGCGGTCTCATTCTTCAGAGTCTATCAGGGGGATGAGGTGAAGCCTGTGCCGACGAACCTGCCGCTGCTGTCTGGCAGCTGCCAACTTCCGGTCTCGTTCGCTGTGGATCTCCTGCTGGCGCCCGGCCAGCATATCCTTCGGCGTGATGTAGCCGATGGCACTCGTCAAGCGGACGTTGTTGTAATGCTCGACATAGCCCTGTACTAGGCGCAGCGCATCGTCCAGCGAGAGTGGAGTTCCCGGACGGATGCATTCGCTCTTTAGCGACTTGTGCCAGCGCTCGATTTTCCCGTTTGATTGCGGATAGTAGGGCGAGGTTCGGACATGTGTCATGCCCGAGATGCGAATGAACTCCTTGAAGTCACGTGCAATGAACTGTGGCCCGTTGTCGGAGATGATACGCGGCTTTGCATCCGGGTACTTTTCCTTAGCCCGTTCGAGAATTACCTCGATGTCGGTCTACCTCATCGACTCTCGCAGGTCCCAGTGGATGATGGAACGACTGTATCCATCCAGAATGCTGCACAAGTAATAGAAGGTCCCGCACACGTTGATATAGGAAACATCGATGTGCCAATGTTGATGCGGCTGGAGCGGCTGCTCGAAGCTGGTTCCCTTGCGCGACGGCTTGGCTTTCCACCGTGAGAGCAATCCCGCTTGCTTCAACACTCGCCAAACGCTTGCCGGACTGACCGCCACTACGTCAGCGTCGAGCATCATGAACGTCAACCGCCGATAACCCTCCAACGGATTCTTCAAATGGAAATCGATGATCGCGTCCTGCTCCCACAGTTCCAGCCAGAAATCGCGAGGAACCCAACCGTTGTGCTCGTTCACGCACCCGTAACGTTGCCGCCAGTCATAGAACTTGCTGGCCGTCACACCCAGGCAATGAATGAATCGTCCGACGCCGATCTCGGTCTTCTCCGACCAGCGCCGGACAAAATCAACAACTTGGTCGCACACGTCATGCGGCACCCAGCTGCCGGTTAGAGTTCCCCAAGTGTTTTTTTTAACGCGATGTGCTCCGCCATCAGCTCGGCTAGAACTTCGTCCTTGGTCTGCACCTTCTTCTCCAAGAACTCAATCCGTTTCTGCTTCTCCTCCACCGGCTGACGGGGACGCTCCGTGTGCTTTCGGCAAGCAAGCATGATTTGAATAGGCGGACCCTGCTAAGGTCATTCAGTCGCGTAGCTCGCGACTGATCATGCCCCCACAAAACGTTCCAATCCCAGCATCGCTCTCATTGCTTCAGGCGCAGCTGGAGCAGTTTCGCTCAACCCATCCCAAACGGACAAGACTGCCAGTCTCGCTCTGGCGATCAGCAGCGGAGCTCGCCGGCCAGCACGGCATCTATGTGGTGGCCCATTCACTGCAGCTGGACTACTGCACGCTCAAAAAGCATGTGAACGGATCTTCTGCCGCTTCGAAGCCGCGGTCGAAAAAAACCGCAGCCGCGAAATTCGTTGAGCTGATCGATGCCGCGCACGAGAGAGTCGATGAATACATCGTCGAGTTCGATTCTGTCCAGGGTACCAAACTGCGCGTCCACTGCAAGTCTGCTACCCCGCCGGACTGGGCGGCATTGCTGGATGCCTGGCGCAGCTGAAGCGATGATCCAGATCACGCCGCACATGCGAGTGCTGGTCGCAATCGAGCCCGTCGACGGCCGAAAGGGCATTGACTCTTTGGCCCAGCTCTGCCGGGAGAAACTGTCCGAAGAGCCTTTCTCGGGGGCCGTGTTCGTGTTTCGCAGCCGCAGTGGTCAGGCCATTCGCCTGCTCACCTACGATGGGCAAGGATACTGGCTTCTGCAAAAACGGCTTTCGAAAAATCGCTTTCGCTGGTGGCCGGAAGGCGAGCAGCCCGCCAAGAGACTGGAAGCTTACGAGGCCCAGCTATTGCTGGCAGCGGGCGATGTGTCGCGGGTGCGTGCCGCGCCGATGTGGAGACGCGTGGATGGAGCCAACTAAGTAACCCCGCGGTAGCAGCCTGGGCCTTGCGTTCCAAGAAGAGTCCATGCATACTCACGGACCAAATGGCTGAGCTTAAATACCGCGGCCGGATTATCACC
>JAFATF010000137.1 GCA_019244045.1 Acidobacteriota bacterium | reverse complement strand
CGCGTAGCGCTGGTCACTACAGCGGGGTTTGAAGATGCCATCGAAATTGGCCGGCAGGCGCGCCCCAAGCTCTACGATTTCTTCGTTGACCGGGTTGCACCCCTTGTGCCGGAAGAACTGCGCTTTGGCATCGGAGAACGCGTTGATAGCCAGGGTCGTGTGCTCGAGTCAGCATCCCAAGAAGATATGCGCCACATGGTGGAGGCGGTGCGAGCCTCCCGGCCCGGGGCCATTGCCATTTCACTGCTGTTCTCGTTTTTAAATTCCGCACATGAGCGCGCCGCCGCCCGAGCGCTCGCCCCCCTGGGCGTACCGATTTCCGTTTCACACCAAATACTTCCGGAGTTCCGCGAATACGAGCGCACCAGCACAATCGTGGTGAATGCTTATCTGCAACCCCTCATGCAGCTTTACCTCGAAAAGCTCGAGAAGCGCGCCCGCCACAGCTCTGCCATGGCCGAGCGGCGTCAAGCCAGCATCTTCGTCATGCAATCGAGCGGCGGCATTAGCGCCTGGCGCTCGGCCGCGCGAGAGCCCGTGCGCACCGTACTATCCGGGCCGGCGGGGGGCGTGGTGGGAGCGGCGGCGGTTGGTCGCCGCAGCCGATTTGAGCGCATCGTCAGCTTTGACATGGGCGGAACCTCGACGGACGTGTCTTTGGTCGATGGCCAGCCGCATACGTCCAGTCAGTCGGAGGTAGCAGGATTCCCTATCGGGGTACCTATGTTGGATATTCACACGGTCGGTGCCGGGGGCGGTTCGCTTGCCCGCTTTGATGCCGCCGGACGACTGCATGTCGGGCCAGAATCGGCCGGGGCAGACCCTGGTCCCATCTGCTACGGCCGGGGCCTCGAGCCAACCGTGACCGACGCCAATCTCTTGCTGGGAAGATTGCTGCCAAGCCGCTTCCTGGGCGGAGAATTTCCTCTCGATAGGGAACGCACCCGTCGCATAACCGGCGAGTGGTTAAAGAAATGTGGCTCCCGCTTAAGCGAGGCTCAGTTTGCTGCCGGTGTGGTGCGGGTGGTCAACGCGACCATGGAGAAGGCCATCCGGGTGGTGTCGATCGAGCGCGGCTATGATACTCGCGATTTTACGCTGGTTGCCTTCGGCGGCGCGGGCGGCCTGCATGCCTGCGAGTTGGCTCAGGCGCTCAGAATTCCCCGCGTCTTGGTGGCAGTGCTTCCCGGTGCGCTGTCTGCTCTCGGCATTCTGGTCAGCGACGTGGTCAAGGATTACTCCCGTACCCTGCTGTGGCGAGTGGCCGGCGAGCTGCCCGCCGCTCGCCTGCAGCGGCAATTTTCCGAGCTCGAACGCAGTGCGCGCCGTGATTTCCAAGCCGAGAGCTGGGGCCACCCAACTCGATTGCTCAAGACCATTGACGTGCGATATCGCGGCCAGGGATACGAGTTGAACGTCCCGTTCACATCTGGTTTGCTCGGCGACTTTCACGAGGAGCATGCGCGTCGTTATGGGTATAGCCATCCCGAGCGCGAGGTCGAATTAGTAACTCTGCGCCTGCGGGCTCTTTTGAAATCTCGCCACGGACGGCCGAGGCTCGGCCATATGCGCACAACAACTTCGATGGCCGCGAGTGCAGAGGTTCGAGTTGTCTTTGAAGGTAAGCCGCTCCCGACCAGGGTATACGACAGAGCTGGCCTGCGAGAGGGGACGACGATCTTGGGGCCCGCTATCATTGCAGAGTACAGCGCAACCACCGTCATTCCTCCCCCGATGGAGTGCCAATTGGATCACGCCGGCAATTTGCTGGTAACCGTGGCAGGAACTAGTAGGACCCGGCGACGCAAGAAAAGCTTGAAATCGGGGTCGAGACTTAAGAATTAGCAAGGTGTGAGACGGCTGGCGCCTGATAGGAATTCCGCGCTTCGGGACTTAACTCGGGGAAGCAATCTGTAACACTACTTTGCCGAAGTTTTTACCGCCGAGCAGGAGGCGATAGGCTTTACCCACTTCGGCGAGGGGCAAGGTGTGTCCGACTACGGGAGACAGTTTGCCTTCTATCGCCCATCGCCCCAACGGCTGCCAGGCGGACGACATCAGGTCACGGTTATGGCAGAGCTGCGTCAGCCATAGTCCGTGAACACTGGTGGCTCTTTGATAGAGCAGGCGGGGATCGAGCTGCGCCTGTTCCCCAGTAACAGCGCCGTAGCTGATGATGCGGCCGAGTTCGCGCAAGCAACGTATGCTCTTGCTGAGGTGTTTGCCGCCTAGCATCTCGAAGACCACATCTACGCCGTCACCGCCGGTTAGCTCGCTAATGGCTTCTTCGTAATCCCGCTGTTTGTAATTAATGCCATGGTCGAGGCCCAGTTGGCGAACGCGCGCGAGCTTCTCCTCCGACGAAGACGTACCATACATCTCGATCCCCAGGAGCTTACCGATCTCAACCGCCGCGGTGCCCACGCCGCCCGCCACAGCATGGATGAGCACACGGGCGGGCGCTCCCCTGGGACGGTCCGTCAAACTAGCTTTCCAGTAGGCCAGATAGGCAGTGAAGTAATTGACGGGAAACGCCGCAGCTTGTTCGGCGGTCCACTGGCGGGGAACCGGCCATAAGAGTCGCCGGCTGGCGGCAATAAATTCACCGAAAGCCGAAGACTGGGCGTAGCCCATAACCCGCTCGCCCGTTCCGTCCACTTGGCCGGCGAATTCTCTCCCCGCGATGATCGGGGGACTGGGCAGCCCGGGGTATCCGCCGGAGACGGTTAGCACGTCGGCGAAGTTCATGCCGGCGGCTTCTACTTTCACCAGTACCTCATCGGCAGATGGAATCGGCTTGGGCACGTCACGAACTTGCAAGACCTCTGGACCGCCGAAGCGAGGGATGACGACGGCTCGCATGGCGACGAGTGTATCAGGGCCGACACAGTGAAGCTGGGGGTCGGGCTTGGGCCGGGATGGCTGTACGTGGGAAGGCCTTTTTGCCCGTGCCGGCATTTCCTGAGCGGTATATACTTCGAGCGTGGTGTTGCCTTTTTCGGTCTTAAAGACCGAATGCGGAGTGCTACTCATTTCTTTAATTCAGCTCCGCTGGTTGATGCCGGCTGTGGTTCAGGCCGGCACGGGGTGTGTGACTCCGGGGAATGGCCTCGGGAGCGCCTCGGGGAGGTCGAGTCATGGACTTAGTTCTTATACGGTTACTGTTTGTCCTTTTTGTTGCTATTACCTGTGATCTGATCCAGCCTTTCGGCTTTTCTCACCAAATCGATGCGGCAGTTGGGGCGCTCCTCGGCCTCGCCATTGTGGTTTTCGAATGGCGGCTGCATCGGGTCAGCTTAAAACGCCTCATCGGAGCCGCCATCGGAAGCGTGTTAGGTATCTTCGGCGCATATCTGTTCGCCTTGGTCATACGCAACAGCATCCCTTCCGGGCCTACGCAAAGCTTCCTGATGCTGATGGTCATGCTGCTTATGGCCTATGTGGGACTGATCGTTGGCGCCAGCAAGGGCGATCTGCTCAACCTGGCAGCCCTCGGCGGGGTTTTCGGTGGGGAGAAGCAGGCCAGGAAGAGCTACAAGATCCTCGATACCAGCGTCATCATCGATGGGCGAATCGCCGACATTGCCGAGACCGGATTTCTCGACGGGATTCTGGTTATCCCTCAGTTTGTCCTGCGGGAATTGCAGCTGGTGGCTGATTCGGCGGACTCGCTGAAACGCAATCGTGGGCGGCGTGGCCTCGATATCCTGCAACGGCTGCAGAAAGTCGCTTCCCTTAACATTCAGATCGTGGAAGACGACTTCCCGACCATTCGCGAAGTCGATATGAAGTTGATCGAGCTGGCCAAGCTTTATGAGGGAAAAATTGTCACCAATGACTTTAATCTCAACAAAGTGGCCCAGCTGCAAGGGGTCGAGGTGCTGAATATCAACGAGTTAGCGAATGCCCTCAAACCCATTGTTCTGCCGGGCGAGACCATGAAGGTGTTCATCCTGAAAGAAGGCAAGGAGTACAACCAGGGGGTGGCTTACCTCGATGACGGCACTATGGTCGTGGTTGACAATGCCCGTAAGATGATTGGCAAGAATATAGATATCTCGGTCACCTCGGTCCTACAGACCACGGCGGGAAAGATGATCTTTGGCAAATGGGATGAACGTCTGGCAGCGCGCGCCGATACTACATCGCGATCCGTGAACGTGAGCGCCCATGTGGTTCCGGTCCCGCCGGAGCCAAAAAAAACCCCTGCCCTGGCTGCTGATAGGCCAATCGAATAGCGCTCCTTCGCGGGCAGCTCACTAATGCCTATTCAGTGGGACCTATGCCGTTAACAGTAATCGTGTTTCCCTGAAGCGTGCCCGTAATTTTAGCCTTCTGTCCCGCGAGCAGCCCGACGTCGTTCGTGTTGCCTGTTAAGTGATAGATCTTCTCTCCAGCGACAAGGACGTAGCTGGCGCCGGCCCGCTGGCACGTTCGCGTGCATTCTTCGGCGCTTTTGTCCCGCAGCTTGTGACGGGGGCCGCAATGGCGGTCACTTACCAGGCCGACAAAGGTATTGGCGTCCGCTCGACCCATTTTCAGCGGAGTACTGAGAGCGGCGTTGGAGGTGGGCCGCTGAGCTGTTGTCGGCAATGTTCCGGCTAGCAAAACAGAAAAGGAAAGTAAGATAGCCACCCGGTTGATCACAGCACTCCTTCGCAGGGGGGACACGCGCCCCGTCACGCCCATTTTGATGCTTGATAACGAGCTCAGGAACATTTGACAAGTACATATTGGGCGTCTATTTGCCAGCCTCTAGCGGTGGCCTGGCCATTTGAACTCCGCCGCTCGGCTTCGTATACTTGACCGCCGCATGAAAGTCATCGTGCTTATCCCGGCGGCCGGGCTCGGAACCCGCATGGCACCGCCCCGCCCCGGTAAGCGCAAGACCAAGCAATTTACTGACCTCGACGGAACGCCCATCCTAATCCATACCTTGCGCAAATTCGCCGCGGTTGCGGCCGTAGCCGAGATCTACATTGCTCTTCGCCCGGAGGAAATGCCTGAGTTCCGCTCTCGGCTGGACAAAGAAACCGACATTATGCGCAAACACGTGGAACTGGTCGAAGGTGGTGAGCACCGACAAAAATCTGTGGGCAACGCGCTGGCGGCGATCTTAGCCTCGGCGGATGATATTGTTCTCGTGCACGATGCCGTGCGACCGTTCGTCTCACAAGAAACAATTCGGGAAGTTATCCAGGCGGCGCGGAAATACGGAGCAGCCATTGCCGGAATGCCTGCCGTTGATACCGTGAAGCAGGTCGAGCGGACCGCCCAGGGCGCCCTGATCACCTCCACCATTCCCCGGGAACGTGTCGTTATGGCGCAGACGCCCCAGGGATTTCACTACGGAATTTTGAAAAGGCGTTCGACGAGGCGGCTGCCGATGGTTTTGTTGGTACGGACGAGGCATCGCTGGTTGAGCGGGCCGGCGGCGAAGTCGCCGTAGTCATGGGTTCTCCGAAAAATATAAAAATCACCACCCCGTCGGACATGGAACTGGCTGAATTCTTCCTGAAGAAGTGATCCAAAACTGATTGCCAAAAGGCCAAGGAGCAAGGGCTTGCGCGCAAGAAACTTGCAACCGGAAACTCGTATCGGGTACGGCTGGGACTCACACGAATTTGTAAAAGGAGTTCCCTTGAAGATCGGAGGCATAACTCTGGCACATGATAAGGGACTCGGCGGCCATTCCGATGGAGACGTTCTCTTGCATGCCATCACTGATGCTCTCCTCGGGGCAATCGCCGCTCCCGATATCGGATCTCTGTTTCCTCCGTCTGATCCCCGATGGAAGGGCGCGGATTCGGTCGTGTTTGTGCGGGAAGCTCTAAACCGGGTGGAGGAGGCGGGCTATGCGATCTCCAATATAGATTCAACCCTCATCCTGGTTGAGCCCAAAATTGGGGCACACCGAGGCGCGATTCGAAAGCGGGTCTCCGAGTTGTTATCTGTCGAAGAGGACGCGATCGGAATAAAGGCAAAAACTCCGGAAGGAATGGGAACCGATGAGGCGGCTATTGCACACGTGACAGTGTTGCTGAAGAGGGCCGGGGTTCGCAAACGGACAGGGAGGAGCGCCATAAAGTAGAACATTCCTCCTCCCTTGGCCCGCACGCTATCCGGCGCCTTCCGACAACCCATGGCTCTCAGCGAGCAAATGTGCCCACAAATGCGCTGCGCTTACCGTGCAAATCCCAGGAAACTCCGAGGCCCGGCCCCTGGTATTGGTCCGTGACGGCCACGGCCGGCACGGAGTGTGCCACACGAGTGAGTGGCGGATAAAAAGTAACTTCGTTCCCGCAGAGATGATCGTGGTCGCCGAGCGAGCGTGTTTCGACCATGGCAAACTGGCCGGCGCGGAGCAGAGCAACCCCATGGTGCTCTTGGCTCACTTCGAGCTGCACCGGCGCGGTGATCACGCGCTCGACATTCTTGAGCAGCTCGCCCCCCATGTGATGCGCAAAATCCTCGAGCGCTGTGCGCTGCCGATCGTTCGCCTGATCATCGACCACCAGCACCGCCTGCGCGGGATAGGGATCGGCATAAGGATCGCCCAGTGTTGCTTTCGCGCGTACCGCGGCAGCAACGGCCAGTCCGTCCAGGGGAACGCCGTTCCAGCTGCCGTTTTGGATACGCCAGCCGAGGATCGCCTCATTGCCTACCAGATTCACCTCTCCATTGGCAAAGCATTGACCGGTGTAAACGTCCGCGCTTCGGCTCTCGATGTAATCGCCGCGAATTTGCTCGGCGAAAACCGTTAAAGAACACGCCAGAACCAGGGCGCCGGTGACTGCAGCAAGATGTCGCATGAAAAGTCCTCCCGCGGATGTCTTCTCCTATTATTCTACGAAAATTACGGCCGAATGTCGCAATCAGAAAGTAGCCGGCCATGATGCCAGCAAGCCCTTACTCTGCCATCACTAATAGGCAGGGCAGGGTGCATCCCGCGTTTGACTCCTCTGCTGCCGACCGCCTACCATCAAAATCAGGCCTCGCAAGGACTAGCTATGATTGGCCAGACGGTTTTGCACTACCGCATCCTGCAGCAACTTGGCGGCGGAGGGATGGGGGTAGTTTACGAAGCTGAGGATCTCAACTTGGGCCGACATGTGGCCCTCAAGTTCCTGCCCTCTGAACTCGAGAGGGACCCGCAAGCTCTCGAACGATTCCAGCGCGAAGCGCGCTCGGCCTCCGCGTTGAATCATCCCAACATCTGCACCATTTATGAAATCGGTCAAGAGGGCGGCATTCACTTCATTGCCATGGAGTTGCTCGAAGGGGAGACCCTCAAAGCCCGTATGGCCAAGCAGCCCGCTCTGGCACTCGACCAAGTGCTAGCGCTCGCCCATGACATTGCCGACGCGCTGGACGCTGCCCATGCCAAGGGCATCGTTCATCGCGACATCAAGCCTGCCAATATTTTCATTAATCAACGTAATCAGGCGAAGATTCTCGACTTTGGCTTGGCGAAGCTCGCCGCCCGAACTGCTGTCGGGGTAGCACAAACCGAAACTCTGGGATCTTCTCCGATCGATCTAACCCTGACCCATCCAGGTAGCGCGGTAGGAACCGTAGCTTATATGTCGCCTGAGCAGGCGCGCGGCAAAGAACTGGATGCGCGAACTGATTTGTTTTCTTTCGGCACAGTGCTCTACGAAGTGGCGACCGGCTCGCTACCGTTTCGAGGCGACACCACGGCGGTTGTTTTTGACGCCATTCTTAATCGCACGCCGCCTCTGCCGACCCGTGTGAACCCCGACCTTCCGTCGAAGCTAGAAGAAATTATCAGCAAGCTGTTGGAAAAAAATCCTGACTTGCGCTATCAGAGCGCCGCCGAGGTACGCGCTGATCTAAAGCGTTTGCAGCGAGACACCTCGTCGGCACAAATCCCGCTGCCGCTAGCCGCCTGGGGCGAGCGAAAGACGCGTCCACGGGTGGCAACCGACTCCCATTGGCTCCGCTATGCCGGCATCGCGCTCGTGGTTCTTATGGTAGGAACGATCGTGGCCCTCCTCTCGGTGCGCCATGGACGCGCCATGACCGAGCGCGATGCCATCCTTGTGACCGATTTTGTTAACACCACCGCCGATCCCGTGTTCGACGGCACACTTAAGAAGGCGCTGGCTGTTGATCTGGAACAATCCCCTTATCTCAATGTCTTCCCTGAGCAAAAGGTGCAGCAGACGCTCAAGTTTATGGGCCGTTCACCGGACGAACGAGTGACCAGCGAGATTGGCCGCGAGATTTGCCAACGCGACGGAATCAAGGCACTGATGACCGGCTCCATCGCTGCCCTGGGAAACCAGCTCGTCGTGACCTTGGAGGCGGTCAATGCCCTGAGCGGTGATTCGCTGGCCCGTGATCAACAGCGGGCCAAGAGCAAAGAGCAAGTGCTCGATGCCGTGCAGGAAGCCGCTACACACGTACGCCGTCAATTGGGCGAGTCGCTTGCTTCTATCCACAAATACGACAAGTCTTTGTCGGAAGCGACGACTTCCTCGCTCGAAGCCCTCAAGGCTCTGACTCTGGGTGACGCTAAACATGAGGCGAGCGAAGAATTGGAAGCTCTGCCCAACTATCAGCACGCGGTCGAACTTGATCCCAACTTCGCGATGGCGTATGCACGTTTGGGTGCGGTCTACCACAATCTCGGTCAAATGGAGCAATCCGAGCAGTACCGCCAGAAGGCATTCGAGCTGCGCGACCGGGCCAGTGAACGCGAAAAGCTGTATATCATGTCGCACTATTACGGCGACTCAGGCCAGCTGGAGAAAGGCATTACCGCGCTCGAGATGTACCGGCAAACCTATCCCAACGATTCCATCCCTTACACGAATCTAGCCAGCATCTATCTGCAGCTGGGGCAGTTTGAGAACGCCCTCGACAATGCTCGCCACGCCGTAGCCATTGATGCGGGCAGCGTAACCGCTTATCAGAATTTGGCTGCTTCCTATGCCGGACTCAACCGCTTGGCCGAGGCCAAGGCGACTCTGAACGATGCCCTCGAGCACAATGTCAAATCTGCCACTCTCCACATGCAACGGGCGACAATTGCCTGGGCAGAGAATGACAGCGCGACCATGGAAAGGGAACTGCAGGCAGCACAGGGTTCGGCCGACGGAGATCTCATGGTGCTGGATTTTCGCGCCCGCGCGGCCGGGGCACGCGGGCAGATAAGGCTCGCGCGCGATCTAACCCGTAAAGCCAGAGAAGCCATGCAACGCTTAAACCTAAAACAAGGTCCAGCGACGGTGCTGGCGCAGTTGGCCGTCCTGGAGGTCGCGGTTGGCGATCGGCCTTCGGCCATTGCCGACGCCAACGAAGCTGCCAAGATTTCGAGCGCTATCGACGTGGAAGGAATGGTGGCGCAGGTGCTGGCTTTCAGCGGAAACGAAGGCAAAGCGCTCTTTCTGGCCGGGGACATCGGCCGCCGCCGGCCCAACGATACTGTGAGTCAGTTTGTCACCATTCCCTTGATCAAGTCTCTGATCGCACTGCAGCGTGGCAATGCTGGTACAGCTATCGATCTTCTGGACACGGCTGCCGTTTACGCTCGTGCCAGCGATGGCCTGCATTATGTGCGCGGGCTCACTGATCTAAGGTCGAGCAAGGGCAATGAGGCTGCACAGGAGTTTCAGAAAATTGTTGATCTCAAGGGCTTTTATGGACCAGACGTGATGGTGCCGCTCGCCCATCTCGGTCTGGGACGGGCGTTGGCGATGGCCAATGATCCGGCGCGCGCGCGCATTGCCTATCAGGATTTCCTGGCGACGTGGAAAGACGCCGATGGCGCGGTGCCCGTTTTACGGGAAGCCAGGAAAGAATACGATAAGCTCAAACAGTCGTCAGCACTCGATAGCGGCAACTTGCGGGCTATGGGCCAGGGTTAAGCATTTCCCGAGTATTGATCTCACAATGTACACCGCTTCTGACCGCCGCCAGTACCCGCGCATCGCCGTCGAGCAGATCGTAACCCTGACTTGTGCGACGTGTCCTGCTGACACAGCAGCAGTCACCCAGAACCTGTCGCTTGGCGGTGTTCTGCTCCGGACCAGCAACTGCGTGGAAGTGGATACCGAAGTCGGTCTGACCCTTGTGTTTCCCGTGGAAATCACGCACACACGCGAAATTCACATCGTGTGTCGGGGCCGAGTGCTGCGCCGGGAACAATTTGTTACCCGGTCGGCCATTGCGGTCGAGTTCAAACATTACGAACCGCTCCCTCAATATCTCGACGAAGTTGCCTGATTTTCAAGACTGTCTGCCCTGCGGTGCGGGACGCACCTCGTGCGCACTTGCGCTAACTTGCTCGTCGCCCTGCTTCTCTGATATTGATTGCTGCTCGAAAAGATTGACCTCGTCGGGCAATGTCCGAGCATAATCATCGCACCCGCTGGAGCCTTGGTACATGCTTTATCCGCTCCATCCACGCATCAACTCTTCACGATATTAGATCGAGCGTCGTGGCGACGCGTTTGGCGGCAGCGTGGACGGTAATTGCATTTTGCCGAAGGAGCTGCCATTGAAATCCGATTCTATGGGCTGGCATTGCTGTCCGTTAACAAGCTTTTGGGAATTTTCTGCTACCCTTGCATACCAATCGAAAAGGAGAACCCATGCGAAAACCTCTTCCGATAGTTCTGCTGTGTGTGCTTGTTTTGCCCGCCTTTTCTCAGGAAAAGCAGTCTTCCGAGAATCCCTTCAGCACTGTTAATAAGCGCGGCTACGAAAGGACCAAAGGAATCCTGCTTCGCTCGGCTGAAAAAATGCCGGAGGAGAATTACACCTTCAAGCCTGTCGACAGCGTACGCACTTATGGACAGATCATCGGACACCTCGCCGACGCCCAATATCTTTTCTGCTCCACGGCTTCCGGCGAGAAGAATCCTGATTTGAAAATCGAAAAGACCAAAACGTCGAAAGCCGATCTGGTTGCGGCCCTCAAAGAGGGCTTCGCATTTTGTGACAAGGTTTACGATGAGATGACTGATGCCGCAGCGACCCAGACCGCGAAGTTCTTCGGAAACGATGTACCGAAATTTGCCGTGCTGAGTATCAACATCGGTCACAACATGGAGCACTACGGAAATCTGGTTACCTACATGAGGATCAAGGGCATTGTTCCTCCCACCAGCGAGCAGGGACAAATGCCCGCGCCAAAGCAGGACAAAGGCGAAGCACAGCCCAAGAAATAAAGCGAGTCTGTGGGCGGGCACTCTGCCTCATTCAGCGCATTGCGCCAGCGCGGCACGGAGGTGATGATGTGCTCCATCGATCCGAAAGACGACGAGCAGCACACCGTGGGCTTGCGATCGTGCAGAAACAATGGGAGAGCGGAATGTGGTATTGCGGACAGGGTGACGTAAATTCGTGTGTGTAAAAAGCGCGAGGGTGTAAGTTGGTTTTTGCGACCAAGCGAAAACCAAATTCCTCAGAAAAGGAGGCTTACACCCCAATGGCGAAAGTAACACCGATTCCTGAGCATTTCCAACATCCGGCTCCGGTTTTTCGGTCGAACGACAACCGCAAGGCTCGAACGAGTGGGTCAATCGAGTGATTGCTCTCCGTACTGTCGTTTCCAAAAGTCTGTTCAGGGAAGATTTGCCCTTGTTCGAGACCAAGAATGGCGCCTGACGCTGCGAAGCCGCGAAGATCATTCGTAACAAGAGCGTTAGTAGTTCTCAGTATTGTCCTTCTGCTTTGGGCTGCGAGTTTCGCTTACGACTACTTCGACTCGAACAGTCCTGCGAATCTTGCCATGCAAGTTCAATTGAAACAGTTTGCAGCTGCGATATACGAGTACCAATCACACTTTGGTCGCTGGCCGACCAAACTGGACGAACTTGGGAAGACTTCATTGGCAGCACGTAGCGCTATTTGGCGACAGACGGCGAACACCATCGTGTTCCTCTGGCCAAAGAACTTGGAAGCTGAACCGAAGGACAACACCCACGTGCTTTTGGCTTACTGGGGCGGCAGCTTGTTTAACAAATTCGGGCGGGTTTGGGTTTGCTGGGGCGACTTGCGAACGGAACGGATAAAACGATCTGAGCTTCGCGAGCCGATACACAATTAAATACGGAGCCTTCCATGCCAGAACCAGAAAAGACTACTCTCTCTCCAATGCTGTCAGTCCGGCGTGGAGCCGAAGCCGTGGATTTCTACAAGGCGGCTTTTGGCGCGGAGGAATTGTTTCGAATTGGCGACGAAGGCAAAGGAGTGGTGGCACTGATGTCGATTGCAGGAGCCGAGTTCTGGCTCGCTGATGAGGCTCCCGAGTACCTCAATTTCAGTCCTGAATCTCTTGGCGGTGGGACAGTGCGCATGATCCTGGTAGTCTCGAACCCGGATGCGGCTTTTCCTCGGGCCGTGAAGGCGGGAGCCAAGGTGATTTCGCCAGTGGAAGACAAAGAGTACGGCTGGCGGGTCGGGCGCGTCCTTGACCCGTTCGGTCATCATTGGGAAATTGGGAAGCCGCTGAGGTAGATGTTGATTCGGTCTTCCGGAGCCGCCTGCGGCGCTTTTCGGTTTGGCCACGACTTGTGTTTTGCGGGTCGCCAAGTGCATCTACCAAGACTCGAAGCAATCGTAATTTCGCTGGCTGACAATCTTGCCCTCTTTAAACTCGAAAAACATGGCGGAATGCGCCCGCATTTCCGACCCAGCAGCAAGCGTTCCGAAAGAGACAGCGAGCTTACCAACCCAGAGGACTTCTAACGCGACATCGGTCACGGTTAACGAGATGATGCCTGATTTCATAGGTTTGGCTGACCAGCAGCTTGCGACCGTTTTCGAATGCGTCTGCCATCCTCGGTAATCCAGAACGAATGCCGTTCGGGTAGATGCGATTCGGAAGTTGCTCCATCACTGCGTCGGGTGCGAAAGGTTCGGCTATTGGTGCGAAGTGGCCATCTTCAATGCACTTCAGAGAAAGCTGGACTCTTTTCTAGGTTCGTGAGCGGTTCGGGCATGAACTATTGTGACCGAAACTCGTTTTACAGACGACCGACGTCAATGAGTAGACGAATTTTGCTGGGTACAGTACGGCGTCCGTAGTTAACCAGCACCCTCAATCCGTTATTCTGTTGCGCGTGTCTGTTTCCGTGGAAGCTCAACCTCTGGTTGCCGTTCGCGACGTTAGGGCGAGTAGCCGTTGGTACGGGAGATTGTTTGCGGCGGAGTCTTTGCCTGACCACGCGCACCGTGATCTCTATGACCGTGTGTTCTCGTCAGGTCGAATGATTCTTCAACTCCACGCTTGGGACGCAGAGCACCATCCAAACCTTGTCAACGCGAATGCAGCACCTCCCGGTCATGGCGTATTGCTTTGGTTCCAAGTTGACGACTTTGACTCCGTCGTTGAGCGAGCGCGGGAACTCGGGGCTGAGGTGGTTCTAGACGTTCACGTCAACCCAGCACCCCAACACAGAGAAATTTGGCTGCGCGACCCTGACGGATACGTGTTGGTAATCGCGAGCCCCGATGGTGAGGTCAGCTAATCACCTCGTCACCTGCTCACGGGTTACGACTCGCCTCGTAGCCACAACTCGCCAGCGAGCGTGCTCATCGAAAAGCCAATCCAAAATGCCACGCCGAAGAACTGGCTGGGCTGAAGGTGCGTCAGGGGGCTGGTCGCAAAGAAGATTCCCATCACGGGACGTGTGACCGCAATGCCAAGCAGGACAGCTATCGCCCGGAGCAGCCATCGCCTGTTCAGCAGCAATTCGCCGCGCCTCATGTGCAGGTAAGCCCTGAGCAGCGAGAACAGAAACAGGGTATTGAACAGCAGTACCGCCGACGTTTCAACCCAGCCGCCGACAGAGTAGCCGATCATGGCGTAGGCTGTGATTCCGACCACCAGTCCAAGCGAGAATAGTACCCGCTCTGCCCAACCACTCTCGTCGAACTTGCGAAATATGAAGAACGGCGTGACTGCAACAAACGCCAGAGCGGGCAGAATGTGCGCCAGCGTGAGTGCGGCGTGCGAGGCGAATTCTTGATCGAGCCCTGCTAATTGTGGAGGAGCGGATTGTGGAGGATACACGAGCGACAACACGCGCCGAATACGGCTGCCACGGCGATCACCATGCAGGCCCAGAAGCCCAGGCGCACCCACAGCGGAACGGCGGGGCTCCGCCGACGCTCGTTTGAGCGAAACGACATTTCACTCTGGAATTCCGTGGCTTTGGTTATTGAAGTCCGTGCCATTACCACTTTTCGATGCTGAAAGCCCACACCCGATTCATTCGTTATGAGCGGCCACAATCCTCCTCTTCAGGTTTTCTCTAGAGACGCAAAATATACAAGCTCTTCCCATAGTGACAGCAGACTAACAAAAGGCTTCGGGGGGAAGAATTCCGAAATTTCTGCATTCCACAGAATGGGTGAGTACTCGTTACAATTCTGACGTATGCCCGGTCGAGAGTGCTACCACTGCAAGCAGTGGATCGAGGACGGAGAAGAGCACGACTGTTGGACAACGACCGAAGCCGCTCTGACTCAAAATCTGTCAGACGATTTGCGGGCTGCTTGGGAGCGACTGCGCGAGACCGCTGTTTCCTTCGGCGATCAGCGGATTTACGCCTCGCACAAATCAATTATGTTCTCGCGCAAGTCCTGCTACTTCTTCGTTCGTCCGAAGAAGAACTTTCTCGAACTCTGCGTATTCCTCGGTCGCACGCTGAACGCTCCTCAAGTGCGGCGTTCAGACCCAGCATCGAAATCCAAGGTCTACCACATCATTCACATCCGGCATCGAGACGAGGTCGAGGCTCCCATTACTGACTGGCTTCAGGAGGCGTATGAACTGTCAGACGTGGTTGTGTCCAAGGCAGTCAAGGTTCAGACCAAAAAGAAACGCAAGGTCGAGGCAAAGCGGATTACCCCCCGATGAGCGTCCACCCAATCGCCGTCGCGTGGAGGAACTAGCGACCAATGAGCGCCGGAGCCATCATAATCATCGCTATCGCCGCCTCAGGCGTTCTCATGATGCGCTTCCGCAAGCGATGGCTGGCGAAAATCAACATTGCTTTTACAAATCGAATAACCAGATTGTTTGCAGGCTGGCTTCTCGGTTTCGGCGTCCTGACGCATGTGGGTCGGAAGTCTGGGAAGGTCTACCGAACACCGATCAATGTATTTCGAGTGCCGAATGGATTCATCATCGCGCTGACCTACAGCAGCCAATCTGAATGGGTGAAGAACGTTCTCACTGCGGGCGGATGCGAACTCAAGACCGTCGGCAAGAACTATCGCCTGTCCTCGCCGAAGGTCGTGCGCGATCCCTCCCAGCGGCGGTTCCCATTCCCAGTACGTTTAGTGCTGATGATCGTGGGCGCGAATGAGTACATGGAGCTTTCGAAAATTTAGTCTAGTTCGCGACCTTCAGTTCCGTTCCAGCGATGAACCGCTTTAGCTGCGTAGGATTCTTAATCAGATAAGCTGGGCATGCGGAGCGAATTTGCCAAGAGCCCGCTTTAGTTCAGGCAGGCTCTTTCGGCGATAAGTATGCTTTCTCAGGATGCGGATTTCTCCCTTCATCCAGTTGATGCAGGCCCACGTGAGCGCCAGTGCCTCGCTGATTCTCATCCCGGTGATGGCGATCAGAACGAAGAGAACGCGAACCAATGGATCGGAGATGTGGCGAATCACCGCTGCGGCTTCCGCCCCGCTCAGTTGGATTGCCTCATAGGCCGACGTGCGTGGAACGGCAAGGGATACGGCGATCCCAAATCGATGATGAGCCGCAGACCAGTGGAAATGACGGCGGGGCTTGCAGTAGTTCTCCAAGACTGGAGGTATGAAACTCTTTACGCGAAAGATGGAGATTTACTTTTTCCGTCGTATCGCGAATGAGGCAAGCAGCCAAGACTCGCCTCAATGATCGTGGAGGACTATATTCGTCCAGCCCCAATTGCCGCCGGGGTTTTGGAACAAAAAGGCGGCAACTACGACGGCGAGGGTTGTCACGAGGTTTGGTGCGCACAACCTCAGGCACGGGCTTCCGTCGTGGTTAGCCGAGAGCGGAACATCTCCGGAGTTCATCCAGCGGATGCTCCGTCACAGCAGCAAAGACATGACGATGCACTACACTCATGCACAAAAGGCGGCACGTCAAGCGCAGGAACGGTATATCGCCGAGCTTCACATCGCGTCGGAGCATAGCGTGCCCTCATCGCGTCCAGTAAAATTGCCGTGAACGTGTAAGGTACTGTAGAATGAAGGGGCTGAGCGGGAGTAACTCAGCGGTAGAGTGCGACCTTGCCAAGGTCGAAGTCGCGGGTTCAAATCCCGTCTCCCGCTCCAAGCAAACTCCCCACCCTTTCGCTGGTGTAAAGCATCGAAAAAACCTTGGTGTTCAGCCTGTCTTTCACGGCCATGTGACATACCACGCCAGCCGCGCGGTGTGACCTTTGGGTCCAAGCAGCTCTTTTATCTCCTAGTGCTTACCCATGAGATTGGGTATGGTAGGGCCCTACTCCGTGGACCATGCCGCGGTCGGCTCGCTCAAATTGCGGTCAAGTTGCTCATTTACTCGCAGCCAAACCTTGCCGGTATGCTTCTCCCTAGCTGTGACCTTCATGGTTTCCACACGCTTCCGGCTCGCGCAAACGCGGCTGGCCTGCAAAGAGAGGCTCCCAAGGGCCACGGAGCCTTGGAATTCGACCCAAACACTTGGGACTTATATATCCTGAAACCTCGATGGGTCCGCCCGGAGAAGCAGCGCTGTAGTCGGCAAGATATTCTCAATTTTAATCTGAATGGTTCGAATTCGTCGCGATCCGAGTATCGTAGCTGCTGCAACCGTTTGGCTCTTTGAAAAAACAGCCCGCTCAATGCGGGCTGATGTAGTGATGATGTTGGTCCGGCGTTAGCGAGCGGAGCGCCAGCGAAATCCTAGCATCCCAAGCCCGAAGAGGCCGGTGCCCAGCAGGGCCAAGGTACCCGGTTCCGGCACAGCAGCAGCGGAGGCCATAGCGTCCTTCAGCCGAACTGAGGACGAGAATTCACCACCACCTGACACATCGAACGTAACCGCAACAAAATTGATGGATGCTCTCTGGCCATTGGCAAAAGTTCCGCCAACACTGCCCGACAACTGGTAGCTCCAGTCGCCATGGGGATAGCCTTTGGGATTCCAGATCGCTTTCCACGCGACCGGTCCAGTGAAGGTCCCCTGGAAAAGCACCCCTGCCGGTAAACCGTTGGCCCCGTTACCCGTTACTTGGAAAGAGCCGCCGGCCGCGAAGGTGCCGCCACCGCCCAAGCTACCGCTGAGCAGAGGGCCGGTGGTGAAGCTCACGGTGCCCAGCTTGCCGGACCTACTTGCTCCACCCAGTGAGACTGCACTCAAAGTTGAACCCGACAGAGTTAGGAAGCTTCCCTTGCTGCTAATCCTGCCGCCGGTATCTTGAAAGTTGTTACTGGTAGCGAACGCAATAAAAGTGAACGACAACACAAAACTTATCAGGGCCGCACTCTTGGGCATTTTCTACTCCGGGAGACGGTGACGCGCCCGCCCGTTAATTCTGCGGTGCTCTCACTGTGACGGAAGCGGAACCCGCAGCAAATACCGAGCTTGCTGTACTCTAGGGGTGGCGAGTATGTAATTACCCATTGGTAAACATGGCCAAACCCGCGTCGGGAGCGGCTTTCGGCGGATCTGCTAACGTTTGCTATGTCTGCTTGGAGCACAGTAGACTTTTTTGGTGCCAGCAGCTAACGTAAAGCTAGGGCGCGGTACACAAGTGGTAAGGGAGAGGTCTGCAAAACCTTTATACGTCGGTTCGATTCCGACCCGCGCCTCCAGTCCATCTACAGCAAAATCAATCAATTGACGAACTGCTTCTGGTCGTGTACCTCAGATGTCCCTTCCTTTCCGATTCCATGAGCGCCTATGTACGGCGA
This sequence comes from Acidobacteriota bacterium, assembly GCA_019244045.1. Taxonomy (GTDB): domain Bacteria; phylum Acidobacteriota; class Terriglobia; order Terriglobales; family Acidobacteriaceae; genus Gp1-AA122. Next base: position 2,145 of record JAFATF010000137.1, on the reverse strand, counting down.
ACATCAGCTTCGAGTGAGCCTGGCGATCGGGAACGGAGGGTCCCAAGGGCTTCTGTGTGATGTGTACATTTCAATGGCAAGCAGGATACTTACTAGCTACTGTTAGCTCCCCGAGAACGCCGGCCAGCAACAGTTTGGGGGCGAAAGTATTACAAAATAATCCATCCGTGTGCCTGGTAAAAGCACGAGCCGTGACGGCGTGAGTAAAAACCGCATGCCGATTTCGGCCGCGCTTCGATGCGGAACGCCTGCTTTGCCCGCTCGATGTCGAGAATTGCCGAATTTGAGCCCCGATAACTCAGCTGTCAATTCCAATGCGCTTCTTGCTCGCTTCAACGAACGCGCGCCCGCAGTAGAAAACCGCTCGGATTTTATTGAGTGCTGCACAGCTTGCGCCAATCGCATGGAGGCTTCCGCGATCATGTCGTCGAGTTTCACGGCGGCACACGTGGCCTTCAATTCCGATGCCGTCCACAACTGCCGCGCTGAGTGCTGGTCCAAGGTGGCGGATTGGCGGATGGCCGAAGCAGAGATTCCCAATATCGCCCGCTCGAAGACGGCCTCTGCAAAGTCCAGTACGGCTACAGCTCGAAGCAGCAGGTCCAGCGAAAAGGAGGAAGACATGAAGGGCACGCAGTATGGCGTCGCCGGACCTGGGCGACTGCCTCACAATGCTGTTCTTTGTGACCGCGCAGCCGAAGCCGCAGTACGCACCCGCTCGATCTGACGGCGAGCATGTGCGTTGCGTGATCACAGGCGTGCGTGAGGCGCACAATTCTCCGTTCCTCACGCGCCGGTGAGAATTTGCTAGCTTAATCCCTGCCGCACGCGTGTCATATCCGCCGCGCGGCTATACCAGGGCCTCGCAGTCATGCAAAACGGCCCCAATTGGGGCTTCCGTGGGGATGGGCAGGTTTCTTTTTGGGTGTGGGGTTTTTGCAATTGTTTTACTTTTGCGCGACAAACGTCTGAGCTTCTCTCGCTATTGTTCCCTAGTACCACTCAATACAAATTCCATCCAACGAGGAAATATGATCAGGAACATTAGTAAACTCATGGCAACTGCGTCAGCAATTCTGGCGTTCACATTGTCGCCCAGCGCCGCCAAGGCGCAGAGCTTCACTGGCAACTATCCGGTGCTCGAAACCCAGGTGCTGGGTGGCATCGCTGGCAACATAAAAGGCGGCAACGAATCGTTCTGCCTGATGCTGACCGACGATGCCGGCTTCGGCCGGCCGCACAGCGGAACGGCCACGCTGACTAGCTCCAATAGCCCCACGTTGTCCGGAGGCGAGTTCTACGTCATTGGCAAGATGATCTTCGTGAACTTCGGAGTAGGCTCGACCACGGGTGAGAACGCGGGCTTTGTGATAGTCGCTCCCGCCAACGCCAGCACGGGCCAAATCGGCACGGGCGTTATGGGGCTGACTGGCGGGGTGCCGTCCTCCGGTTTGGCGACGGTCGGCCAGAAGAACGGCTGTTGAGATCGTGATAAGAAAGCGCGGTCCGAAGCCGCGCTTTCCGTTTCGGCACCAACTATAGTGACAGCTCGCCGCAGGATAAGGCGAAACCGCTACTGCCATATGCTCGAGGACGGACTTAGGGTTGTTTTTTTTTTGCGAATACCTTCGCGTTGGCGCTTTCACCCTGTATGCCGTTCCGCGCGAGATCGGAACTCGGTGCTTGCCTGCGACGGTGCTTCGGGGAACAAATCTTTGCGATCTCCTACTCTTTGCCCGAGATCGGCAAAACAAAACCGGAACCACTGCCTGGGTAATCGATTGGCAATTCTGCCCGTTCAATTCCTATAGCTCACGCCAAACAAATCACCACTTAGCGTGTGGTTGGGTGAGTTCGGCTTCGACGACCCACCGTCCAAACACGAGACATCTTTGCCTGATAAGCCTGCGAGTCCAGACTTGGCCCGCGTGCTTATGCCGGCACGATGCGCATGCTCATATCCACCGCGGGCGCAGATTGCGTCAAGGCACCAATCGTCACATAGTCTACTCCCGTCTCGGCGTACGCACGAACGTTGTCGACAGTAATTCCGCCGGAACATTCGAGAGGAACACGTCGCTCCAGAGTCTTTAGCCGTTCGACTGCCTGGCGGACGTCCTCCGGACTCATGTGATCGAAAAGGAT
>JAFATF010000427.1 GCA_019244045.1 Acidobacteriota bacterium | reverse complement strand
AGCGGGTAACCGCCCCATTCGAGCTGATCAGCCACAAGTCAAAGCCCAGGATTTTAGCGATGGGCAGGGCAAAACTGTGGCGACGGCCGGTAACCAGGATAATCTCGACGCCCATTTCGCGGGCTCGGCGCAAGGCGCCGAGGTCCGGATCAGCAATCAGGAATTCAGGGTTAAGCAAAGTGCCGTCGATGTCGACGGCGAGAAGGCGGATGGCGGGCGTTGCCACGCTCGATTCTAACATTAGAGTGCCAGCCTAAACGGTTGGCAGGATTGACCCCGGGCGGCTACCCGGAGCGGTTTGATGAAGACGGGGACTTGGGACTTTCCAGCGTCAACATTCGCGCAGGTCGGCGACCTCAGTCGATTCTCACTTAAATAGAGACACAGGTTTGAATTCCCCTGGGATCCCAGAGGCGCGAGGTGCTGGGGGGAACGGTGAGCGAGCGTATCGTTACGGGCTCACCTGGACTGCGGTGTAGTCGCGCTCACCCCATCAAGGGATTGCAGCCCATGGAGCTACCCGCCATTCGCCATGCCAGGCCGGCTGGCCTCGAAATATCGGTCCCTGGGGATTTCCTTGCTTAACGCAAGCGGCGTGACGACTTCGTCCTCGGCGCTGTGGAAGAGTGCCAAGTCGCCCTAACCACCAGGTTGGGGACGGAAGTTTGCTGGCTAAAGCTGACAGCTGGCCACTTACAAGGTTGGTTTTCGCCCTCGTTGCACCGAAGCTGGCGGTGATTGTGCTCGTACCTGCGACAGGGTAACTCCACCCCGCTTCAGTCCACTCGATGCCTAGATCGGCCTCAGGTACTCGACATTTGGGTTGCTGAATTGCCAGGTGGCGGTAATGGCAACCCGAGGGGACACTCGAATGGCCAGCGACCACTAAGGTTGCAGGTTTGATGCCCAGAACCAGCTCGGACCAGCCCGGACAATCGCTGTTGGCGACTGTAGATTCGTTTGAGAGAGCCGAGGACACGACAGCGCCGGGTCGAAGTGCCTGCTCTCACGGCCAGTGTAACTGATTGCTCAAATATGGCAACGAGTTACCATCCAACTGGGTCGCTGTGGACAAGAGTATTGGTCTGATTTGGCTTGGTTTGAGGGCTAGAGCGATGAGTCACGCGCTGCCTCGCCCAAGGGTTGCTAGGGGCCTTTGCCGCTGTCCATTCTGTTTGAAGCGTTCTTACTTCCGTTTTGCCTGATGCGTTCGCCGGCCAGAGCGCAGAGCTAGAATTCGCATGCTATATTGCGCTTTTCCCAATGGGAGCACTGATTCAGTTCGTCTATAGCTGGGGAATCCTACTGCAGGCCTTGGCCATTGTTCATTTTATCCGCCGCCGTCCTGACAGTTTCTGGCTATGGATCATCATCTTTGGGGGTGGGCTGGGGGCACTCGTCTATATAGCGGTCGAAGCGCTACCCGATCTCGGCCTGCTGCGGCAATCCTTGAAAGTGTTCCCTCGCCGCCGACGAATCGGCGAACTCGAATCCGCGATTCGGGACAACCCTTCTGCCGGAAATTACGAGGAGCTGGCGGACCTTTATATGGAGGAGGGAAAATTCGATCGGGCGCGCGCCTGCTACACGCGTTCAATCTCCTCGCGGACCGATTCACTCGATCCTTTTTACCGGCGAGGCATGTGCGAAATTCAACTGCAGGATTTTCCTGCCGCCGTCGAGGACCTGGAGCGCGTTGTTGCGAAAGATCGGAGGTACGATTTCCACCGAGCAGCCGGCCTGCTCGCGCACGCCTATGCCAATACCGCAAGACCGGAGGAGGCAGAGAGATTATTTCGCGAGGTGACGGCCACTTCTACGCTTTCAGAAATCTACTATAACTACGCGCTTTACCTCGCAATGCAACACCGATCGGAGGAGGCGCGCCACTGGGCGGGGCAGATTCTAGACAAGAAGCCGACCATGCCTGGTTACCTTCGCCGACGGGAACACTCCTGGTTTCGAAAAGCCAAAGCGCTCTTGAAGAGGCTGCCACAAAGAGCCTGATCTCACTTGGACGTGGCGATGGTTGGCAGTGCTAAACTTCTCCCTAATGTCTCAAATCAGCTTCCTGGAATGCACGAAATGCGGCGAGAAGCTCTCGCCCGCTCGTCCCCAGACGGTCTGCCCAAAAGATGGGGGTGTACTTTACGCCCGCTACGATATAGAGCAGCTGAAGAAAAGCTTTCGTCCTGAGTCGCTCGCCGGGCGAGCACCGAATATGTGGCGCTACGCGGAAGTGCTTCCCGCGTCAGACCCCGTTACCCTGGGTGAAGGCTTCACCCCCATGCTTTCCAGCCGCGAAATGCCTAACCTCTTCATCAAAGACGAAGGTTTAAATCCCACAGGCTCATTTAAAGCGCGGGGGTTATCAGCTGCTGTGACCATGGCGAAGTACTACCATATCTCCCAACTGGCCATTCCGTCGGCGGGAAATGCGGCCAGTGCGCTCGCGGCGTATGCCGCCGCAGCCCACATCGAGGCGCACATCTTTATGCCGAGGGACGTGCCTATGGCTAATCGCGTGGAATGCCAGAGCTATGGCGCAAACGTTACCTTAGTTAATGGCCTAATCAGCGACTGCGCCCGTATCGTGCAGACGCGTAGCGCATCCGCCAATTGGTTCGATGTCTCAAGCCTGAAGGAGCCCTTCCGGGTAGAGGGCAAAAAGACGATGGGATACGAGGTGGCCGAGCAGCTTGGATGGAAATTGCCCGAAGGCATTATTTATCCGACCGGCGGCGGAGTGGGATTGATCGGCATGTGGAAAGCCTTTGATGAGCTCGAGGAGCTGGGGTGGATCGGGGCTGAGCGCCCGCAGATGGTTGTCGTTCAATCAAGCAGTTGTGCTCCGATTGCTAAAGCATGGGATGATGGGAAAGCAACATCCGAGATGTGGCCCAACAAGGCGTCGACCATCGCTGCTGGACTGCGTGTGCCCAAGGCATATGGCGATTACCTGATTCTCGACATTCTCAATCGGAGTGGTGGGGCGGCGTTGGCGGTCACGGATGAGGAAATCACGGCTGCACTGCGTCACTGGGCACGGGTGGAAGGAATTCTTGCGGCGCCGGAAGGGGCAGCCACGCTGGCGGCCTACCGCAAACTGCGGGTCTCCGGCTTTTTCGGAGTTGATGACAAAGTCGTGCTATTTAACACCGGCAGTGGGCTGAAGTATCTGGAAGTCATCGAGAAAGAGGTGCCAGAAGCTGTGGCTGCTCGGGCGTCGCCGCAGTCGCGGGAGATCGGCGGCATCATCGGACCGTATTGAAGTGCGTTGTCATCCTTGGTTGCCGGTTTTCGGTGTAATCGACCACCCATGACAGAACGTCTCTACTATGACGACTCTTTTCTCTACGACTTTGACGCCTCCGTGGTCGATGTCATTCCGGCTTCGGCAGGCACCCCCAGAGCTGCAATTATCCTTGATCGCACTGCGTTTTATCCTAGCAGCGGCGGTCAGACTTTCGACATTGGACTCCTTGCCAGCGGCGAATACGTTGTCCGAGTGCTGGAAGTGTCGGAAAGCGATGAAGGTGCCATCTATCACTTCGTTGATGACGCCTCCTATTTAAGTCGCGGGCAGGCCGTCCGTGGCAGCGTCGACGCCGAGCGCCGCCGCGACCACATGCAGCAGCACTCGGGCCAGCACGTACTTTCAGCCTCCTTCATCCGTCTGTTCGATATGCCTACGGTTTCCTTCCACATGGGCGAAGATTACTGCTCGATTGATCTTGAAACCAAGGCTTTATCCCTGCAACAGATCGAGGCCGCTGAACGCATGGCCAACGAGATCATTCTGGAAGACCGCTTGGTCGAGATCAAGTTCGTCTCCCAGCAAGAAGCACGCGTTCTCAAGCTGCGCAAATTTCCCCACGCTGAACGCGGCCTGTTGCGGCTCATCAGTATCCGTGATTTTGACCTTTCTGCCTGCGGCGGTACCCACGTGCGCTACACCGGCCAGATCGGCTGTATCCTGCTGCGCAAGTCGGAGAAGGTCCGGCAGGGAAGCCGCGTCGAGTTTGTCTGTGGACAGCGCGCGGTCAAAACTGCGCGCCGTGATTACACGATGCTGACCGAATCAGCCAGCCTGTTCTCATGCCACATCCGGGATGTGCCGGCGCAAGTTAAGAAAGCACAAGCTGAGATCAAAGCCGCGCACCGTGGGCGCGAGCAGGCGCTTGAAGAACTTGCCGAGCAGCATGCCACACGCCTGCTGTCGGAGACCATGACCGAGAACGGGCGTAAGCTGGTGGTGCGCCTGTTCACCGACCGCGATCTTGCCTTTCTTAAACTACTGGCGCAAAAGCTCACTGGAGCGGAATCCCATGTAGTGGCTCTGCTCGGCACCACTACCCAACTCTCCCTACTGGTCGCATGCTCGCCAGGACAGGCGATCGACCTCGGAGGGCTCCTTCGACACGTGGCCGCTAGCCATGGGGGGCGCGGTGGGGGCAGTGAAGAGATGGCGCAGGCCGGAGTCCCTACGCATGAGGCGGTTGAAGGCGTGCTGACTGACATAGCCGAAAAGATTCGCTCCTTGCGTCCCTAGAAACCTGTGGTCGGCCACGGCCCCCCTACTCTCTCGTGGTCAAACCCGCTCTTACAAAATAAGCTTCTTGTCGCCCCGATGGGATGGCCCAAGGGCCCTCTGTTCTCAACACCTTCCAGCCTCACAGCTCGTTATAGGCATACTCTTCCTAGCGAGTGCAACGCTAGCCGGGTATAGGCATCCAATTTCTTTCCTGCCAATCAGAGAGCAGCCTTTCCTCGTTCCTGTTCTCTGATATGGCTTGAAACTGGCGTGATGATTCTTATGCTCTTCTATCCTGGCCTATTTAGCGGGCACGTTTTCCGCTCACCGATGGAAGGGACAAACGACGCGGAGATCTGGCTGGGAGGAGTCGCCGCTCAGCATCGGCAGCCTGCGCACGGCGAAATTTGCGAATGCGAATCTATTGACAATTCACCGGCACAGCATGAAACGGCGGTCAGCTGCAGATCTACGAAGTAGGAAAGGCCATTGCGCGAGTGATTGCGAGACGCTCCCTTGAATTATGCTGAGCCGTTGGCGATGAGCCAATCCATCTGGCGCGAATGGATGGTTGGACGTTTGGATCCAGTTGAAAGATGCTAGTTTGTTCAATTCTCGTCCTAGCTTTTCTCCAATTAATTTCCAACCAGCCCGATATGCAGAGGGTGGGTTCCTCGTCCCCGCTCGAGAGTTCGATAGCGCAAACGATATCTTTAACAGGAATTGGCCGAAATCTGGAAGGTGCATTCTATGACACATCGCGCCGTGATCAGGCGCGGCAAACTGTCGACGGCGAGCAAACCTTGGTGAACAGGGTGCCGGTGCCTGCGCTGACGGGAACACCAGGCCTGTTCAGTGTTGAGACAGCAGAAGATCTACCCAAGGGCGTGGTCACGATTTCTTCGTACGCCAATAAGTTTGGCCGCGCTCCGGGCAGCGTCAGCATCTTGAGTGGAGGGCTGACGGTGGCTGACGGACTGACCACGAAAATCACGATTTTCGGCCAATTCGAGCCTTACCGGCATCTTCACATTGGCGAGCCGTCGCAGTTGAGCTTACGACAGCCTGCAGGCTGCCCTCACGATGTATTTGAAGCACCAATCTACTGCGGGTTGAATCCCGGCCCGCTCAATAATACCTGGAAAGGGCCGGCTGCCGGCTACGTCGCGGATTTTCCTTTTGCTGCTTTTAACCAGAGCGATTGGGGGCCGGTTACGCTGGGACTCAAAGCGAACTTCTGGTCAGAGACTCGCGGCGACCCATTAAGTGTCTCCATGAGATTTTCCTTCATCGTTCCGACCGAGGGCGGGGGCACAGAGTTTTCTAAATTTGGCGCCCAGATGGGCGCGCTGAATTATTCCTTCACGTTGGCCTTGAGCAGAACTCTGGGGCAGGGAATTGTGCTCGCCCACGACATTACCTATCTCGTCACTCGCAATCCGCAGGCGAACGGGCAAACGCTACTCACTCCTGGCGACCAAATTATTTTTGGCCAGGGCTTTATTTTCCGCCCTCAGCGTCGCCTGCAATTTCTCACAGAATTCACTGGTACTTTGGGACAAGAAGGCCACGGATTCGGGCTGATCGGAATTGATACCGAAAACACATCACGAGGTCCCAGTAACCCGGTCGACGGCGTCTGGGGTCTGCGCTGGTATTTTCTAAAAAGCATAGCTCTCGATGTCGGTTATCGGTACATGATCAACCTGCACCAAGTGAACGATCGCAGCGGATTTACTATCAAGATCAGTAAGACCTTTGGAGCCTTGCAGCATTAGGCAGGTTGATCTGAGACCTGGCCGCTCGGTCCCGTTTATCAGGGTTGCTATCCATAAAGCACCACGTTTGAAAGCCCCATCCATCGAGAGCAGGGAAGCGGCCGCATTGGGGGCGTGCTTTAGCACACCAGGCTCGAATAAGGATCGACTGCCTGGCCATGGGCCGGCGTGCGAAAGCACACTCCCCGGAAAGGCTTTCGCCACGACCTTAGCGGAGGTCGGGTCTCTCGCCACAAGCTCCAGCGCGTCCCCGTTCAGTTCGCAACAGGCGGGACGCCGGCCCGGTTGCCAGCCACATCAGTCTCGTTCAGAGTCACGATTCTTTCACTTCGTATCGTTTTGGCAGGTGTCGGAAATCCACTTTCCTTTATAAGTTCCATCCAGAGTTGCATTCACGCCGTTGCCGGTTGCGGTACCATGAAGGGTGCCCTGAAGATTCTCTGAGTCCGAAGCGTGAATCTTCACCAGGACATCGCTGGTCAGACCCTCATTTCTCCCGGCTCTGCACGAGGTTCCCTTAACCTCGAGGTCGCTGGCGCTGGAGTTAAGAACCGTCCATTTGCAGTTCTGGTCTCCTTCCACCCAGGAGGTGTTCAACTGCTTTTCAGTCACACAGCGGTTGTATCTGTGTGTTCCGCCGATGCCCATGGCGGCCCGCTGCTGGGGAGTCAACCGATCGACTGTGGCTTGCATTTCTGGAGGCAACCCGCTGTAGGCAACCGTCTGTTCGATCTGCCAAAGACCTGGCTTAACCTTGAGCGGCTGCTGCTCGCTGCTAGGGAAGAGAAACGCAGCGTAAATCGCAAAACAACTGACAAAAGATATTGACCTTGCCATTCCATTCTCCTTCAGAAATTGGCTCAAATAGTCGCGCAGGAACCCGAAAGCGCGAGGAGATTAGGTTACTACGAACTCGCATGCGAAGCTCGCCCGGGGCGAACAAACGCGGCGCAGGACATCAGGGCGGAAGTTAACTCAACGACGGGGGGTGGTCCTCTGGCATATACCCCACCCGCGAAGCAAAGCTTTTAAAGATTCCGGCTGAAGAGAACGAAATGCCGGATATCCGAATTACAGCAACGGCAGCGAGACGCGACCGCGACGTTACTTAGCGCTTGCGCCAAGTTTAAGCACCGCGCAACGCCATGATTGGCATACCTTTTCGAGGGCCCATAATTCCAGTTCGATTGCAAAGTTGGTTCTCAGCCGCTCGATGGTCGATATCATGATCTGCATCGGACGCAATTTCCATTCGTACCGCATCGCCCTTGCGGCGGTTATGCAGTTCGATGCGCACAGAATCGACCGCCTCCACGAGCGGGACAAGCACAATCTGCACCTCGGCATTGCGTGTTACTCGGAAAGCGGCGGCCGAAACAAACGAAGCTCTTGTATCTCAACTCCGCGTGCCCGGCACCAATCCATAAAGAACCTGAACGCCGGTTACCACTAGCCAGTGCCAGTCTGTGGGATGGCATCCAGCCAGCGCCCTGCTCTGGTTCGCCGTGATTTCGGTGACCGGCGATGGCCACCTTGAGGCCCGGGTCAGTGCACTTACTCAAAGAGGCTGGGTCGGGCAACGGAGTTCCAATTACTCATGCACGAGTACCCACGTCACACCAGTATTCGGAAACCTGATGAAACAAGGTGAGGCAAAGCCGATGGTGCGAACGATTCAGCGCTCTGTTCCGACAACAACTTCGTCCGTGACGATGGAGGAAAACAGGTCAGTTTCCATTTCCATGCTGCGCAAGCTAACTGCTGCGGCCAAGTGATATGTTTCTGTACCCCGTTGTTGCCTAATTACGGTTTCTACGATCGGGGACGCCTGGGTGAGATGTGCTTGAAAGGCGCGAATTTTGTCTTCGAGGAAATCGCGGATGTCCAGGGTTGCCGTGGTTGGTGCCAGACTGAGTGGCCGCCGTCCCGGAAACGCGAATTCGGAGGTCAGATAGTAGAGCTTCTGCACGCCATACGGCGAGAGACCTGCATTCAACTGCTCGACGAACCAGTCATCGCGGGCTGCCCAATGGAAGGCAAATGTAGCAAAAACGGAGGCCATCGAGTGATCCGCATGACCTGTGCTGCCGTCGGGTGCGAAAGTGAGCAAAACCTGAGGACGAATGCTGCGGATTCTATACGCCAGGTCGGCGACCGGACCGGAAGCGGGTACGTGATACAGCTCTCCATCAGGGTATCCAAGTACTTGAGCATGAGACACTCTGAGGATTGCACAAGCGCGAGCAAATTCGGCACGTCGAAGCTCCGCGAGTTCATTCCTAGACTTGGCGGTCGGGCCACGACTACCCGCCTCACCGGCAGTGAGGCAGGTCACATACGTCTTTACGCCACGCGACCCATAAAGCAGCAACGCACCTCCGAAAGCTGCCGCCTCATCATCCGGATGTGCAGTAACGCAGAGTAGCCGCAGCATCTTTCCCTCGAGAGCGGGTCGCCCATTACTTTCTCCAGAACGTGCCATCGCTCCTAATCGCTGCTACATGCGCCCGTAAATATTAACTCTTGAACCTGCACCAAAGTCGCGAAGCTTAAGAGAAGGGAGAGCCCTTCCGAATCGGCTGCCCAGTTTGCTTAACGGCCATTTAATTGATGTGAACCCCGTGACCTACAGGATTTAGGTGACCTACAACGGCGGCCGTAATTCGCGCCGCCGCGAGTAGCGGCGACCATGATCGAAAATGCGGAGCCGGCTTCCTCCGGTGGTGAACCTGTTAGTAGAGAACTTCCCAACCATTTTTACCGGTAAGCCCACGAATTTCACCGAGCTACGAATATAACTCTTGCCGTTCCGGTGGTCAAAACCAGAGTGAGTGTGCCCGCAATCGAGTGATAGAAAGGGGCGGCACGGTCGCCGCCGGTCTTATGGGCGTGAAGGTTTTCGCGCGTATGGCTGACGGCACAGCAACTAGTGTCCTGTTTCTAACGCTTCGTTACAATGTCTAACTTTGCGCGCAATCGAGCGAGCCGAAGTAGTCCACATAAAAGGTTGTGGCTGGTGATTGCGCCGGCGGATGTAATCGCGGATGGCTCGCACCAACTCGCCCGCGCTACGGAAAGTCCCTCGGCGAATGCGCTTGTCGGTAATCTCCGCAAAGAAGCGTTCCACCAGATTCAACCAAGAAGCGCCCGTGGGCGTGAAGTGCCGCTGATAGCGGGGGTGCGCCGCAAACCAA
>JAFATF010000270.1 GCA_019244045.1 Acidobacteriota bacterium | reverse complement strand
GGCCGGCGCAAGCCGCAGGTCTTGATTGTCGACGGCGGCACCGGGCGGGAGCAGGCGCCGGCCACCCTGTGGGGCGACGTGCCGACCCAACGCTGCACCGTCCACAAGCACCGCAATCTGCTCGCCCACACGCCGCCACGGCTGCATGAGGAAGTCTCAGCCGACTCCACCGATATGATCTACGCAACCTCACCCACCGAGATCGAGCAGCGCCGGCGGGCCTTCATTCGCAAATGGCGGCTCAAGGGCAAGACGGTGGCCGACAGCCTCGAGAAAGCCGGGGACCGGCTCTTCACCTTCCCCCGACTGCCGCCCAGCCAATGGAAAAGCGCGCGCACCACCAACGCCATCGAAAGGCTCCACGAGGAGTTCAAGCGGCGCATCAAAACCCAAACCGTGCGGCCCTCCGCCGAGACCGCCGCCATGTGGTTCTGGGCCTTGCTCGCTGCCGGTCAGATCGTCATGCGTAAAGTCGACGGATGGCAGACCCTCACCCAGCATCTCGCTGACAACCCGACTGACCTTGCTGCCTGATCCAATATCCTTGCCCGATCGGAAGACCACGCCAAATAAATTCCAACCAAATCCGCGACGGCACCCCTCTATCGTCCCTCAGTCAATGGCGAGCCCGCCGTGCGCATCGCAGACCGATTACGTGTATTGGCGCGAGCGTGCGATGTCCATGAAACGAGTTTTTCGCGCTTGATCGAGGTCGCTAACGGAAAAGGTAATCCAGTAAGGCTCCTGGTGCCCGAGAACCATCTCAGCGAGAGCTCCGGCCACCTTCTGTTCAGGAATCATTCCTGTTGTTTGATTTGTTTTGCCAGCCTCGCCTAATTGGTTAAATAAGCCTTATAATTCAATTACATATCTCTTCCATCCTTTGCCATCGTGTGCTACAAACTGCCCTCAGTTTGTGGGAAATCTTGTGGATAATTTCGGTCGGGACTGCCATGCACCTAGCCAGAAGAAAACTATCAACGGTTGAGACCGTAAAGCTCATCAAGCCAGGACTACATTGGGTTAGCGACGGGCTGTACCTCAGCGTGGGCAAGGGCAGCGGCAAATCCTGGATTTTTCGTTTCATGCTGCGCGGGAGGGCACGGGAAATGGGCCTGGGTTCCTTCAGGCTCATGTCGCTCGCCGAGGCCCGAGAAAACGCCTGGAAATATCGCAAGATGGTCTCTCAGGGTATTGATCCCATTGAAACCCGACGAGCAGAACGCAAAGCGGATAATAATAGAGAGCAAGAGAGTCTTGTCACGTTCAAGACGTTTGCAGAGTCCTACATCGACAGGAATAAAGCGGCATGGAAAGGTCCACAACATGCCAAAGAATGGCGTTCGATTTTATCAAACCACGCCTATCCCTTGCTACCTCTCGGTAATCCCGAAATGGAAAGAGCCGATGTAGACCGCTTGGAGGCCCCTCATCCACAAGCTCGGCAGGCAGGTACGCCGTAGTCGGTTCCGGGGTGCCGCTCGGGTCTAACTCAAACTGAGGATCTGGCGACTCTGGTCCGGATGTCTGAGCTTCTGATCCGCGCACGTTCCATAATCGCTTGACCAAGCCTTGACGTGTAAAGATATTTGCCAGATTTTTAATGTCCACCCTAAATGGATTTTCAGGGAAGTCGAAGTGATAGTTAGTATCTATGTCATTATCTGGACAGTTGTTCCAAATCAAGATCTCATAAATACGCATGTTTTTGTCGTTATAATGATATCTTTATTTACTTGACATGAAATTTTAGTGATTTCTTGACCCTTATAGTTGCACAAAGGGGTTTCTGCGGCCGTCATATGCAGAGGTCGGATCGGAAAGGGCTATGGGATGAGTGCGCGGACGGCCTCGTGGGCTGCGCTTCACCGCTGCGCATGACCATGGATTCGTGCATCTCTATCCGCCCAGACGCTCTCCCAACCATGAGGATAGCCAGGGCATACAGCCATCGCCCGAGAACGCTTGTGCATCCGGCTGTTATGAGCTGTACTCGGACGAACCACTTCGGGCTTCACTGAGCGCGGGAAGAGACGGTGCCGGAAGGACATGCTGTAAACGGGACTATCCGAACAACGCGAATCTATATCGACCAGCAACCAAATCTTGGTCGCCAACGATCGATTCCTGTTTACGAGACTGCATCCGGTGCCATGTATCGCGGCAAAGCGGAAAGCATTCTCCAGCTTAAAAGGCTAGAAAATTTGCTGGTCGAGTACGGCTTATCTTCACCTCTCCACTCTTTCCGCTCACACGCGGTAAAAAATATGGAAATGAGATCGGAGAGGACTATATCGAATGGCTCGCAAGCTATGCGAAACTTTTTCGTCGTTTCATTTTGCCGACCGGATCAATCGTTCTTGAAATGGGAACGTCTGGGTTCCTGGGAAGCCCACAATGTCCACGACCGTGATGCGCGCTCTCCTTAGAGGCGGTTTTCACAACTACCTTTGGTTGGTTTAGCCTCATCTTTAGTCCTGTGCCGTAGCTGCCCAAGTTTGGATACCAGACAAGGACAGCCACATTGGATTTCAGACTTCTGCACCTCATCGCTACCGTGATTGACGCGT
>JAFATF010000400.1 GCA_019244045.1 Acidobacteriota bacterium | reverse complement strand
TCGTTCAGGACGGGCCTCAAATGTTTCTCCACTGCTAGAACAACTCGCGCCAGCCTGTCCATGGTGAGACGTTCGCTGCTGACAAAGACAATCGGAATGTAGTTACCTGTGCCTGCTCGACCCATCGTCGAGTGGTCGTTATTTCTAAATTCTGAGGCGGCCAATATAATCTTTTTTCAGTGCCTGAGTTCAAAACGGTTGATCAACAACTCGACTACATCAGGAAGGGTGCCTTCGAGATCATCCGCGAGTCCGACTTGCGCGAGAAGCTCGCGAGATCGCGCGCCTCGGGCAAGTCCCTGCGCGTCAAAGCCGGGTTCGACCCGACGGCGCCTGACCTCCACCTCGGGCATACGGTTTTATTGCGGAAACTGAAACACTTTCAGGATCTTGGCCATTCCGTCATTTTCTTGGTGGGCGATTTTACCGGTATGATTGGCGACCCAACCGGCCGCTCGGCCACGCGGCCGCCGCTCAGCCCGGAAGAAATCATGCGCAATGCCAAGACTTACATGTCTCAGGTTTACAGAATACTCGACAGCCAGAAAACCGAGGTGCGCTTCAACAGCGAGTGGCTGGGCAAGATGAAATCCGAAGATTGGGTGCGGCTGGCGGCCAAGTACACGGTTTCGCAGATGCTGGAGCGAGATGATTTTCATACGCGCTTCGAGGAAGAGAAGCCCATTGCGCTGCACGAATTCCTGTATCCCTTGTCGCAAGCCTACGATTCGGTAGTCTTGAAAGCTGATATCGAACTGGGCGGTACCGACCAGAAGTTTAATTTGCTAGTGGGTCGCGAGATTCAGCGGCACTTCGGGCAAGAATCGCAGGTGGTTGTAACCACGCCCATTCTGGAAGGCCTAGATGGCTCGCTGAAAATGTCGAAGTCGCTGAACAATGCGATTGGCATTCAAGACAAGCCGCTTGAAATGTACGGCAAGCTGATGTCCATCCGCGATCAGTTGATGTGGCGCTACTATGAGCTCTTAACCGATCTACAGCTTGCCGAAATCGAGAAGTTCAAGCGTGAATTGCACCCCATGCAAGCAAAGAAGGAGCTGGCCCGGCGTATTGTGACGGAATTCCATTCTCCGCAAGCGGCCGAAGAGGCTATGGAGGACTGGGCCAGGCAGTTTCAGAAGGACGAGGTACCGTCGGATCTGGCGGTGATCGAAGTTCCCATCACCTCCGAGCTCGCCAAAGAAATTGTCGGCTCCCCTGAGCAGGGTACGAGCCCACCGCTGGGCCGAGCGGCACTTAAACGGCTCGAGATCAGTTTCGATGACCCGGGCGCCTTTTCCGCCGCCTTCTTTAACGTCGATGTCTGGCAGCGGAGAGGGCAAACCGATAGCCACGGTCTTTTTGCGGCTGCGATTCGGACCGACAAGTTGCTGGTCGAAGCTCGCTTGGTCGCATCCAGCAGCGAGGCAGAGCGAAAACGAAGAGAAAGGGCAGTCAAGATCAACGGAGAGACGGTATCTGCCACACAGATTGCCAAGGTCGTTCCCGGTGAACTCGTGGTCAGGGTGGGACGAAAAATCAAAAAGATTGTCTTAACCACGGCCAACCCCGCGAGCTCGCCGTCCTGAGCGTGGACCACCTCTCGGCCTCGACCTACGAATAAACCCAGCGCTGTCCTCTTTGCAGGATGATCGTGCCGCGAAGAGTTCTGCGTATCCGGACTCTGCGATAAGCGGGTCTCACCTTTTCTTTGATGAAGGGCTCAAATGTTTACCGCCGCCATTGCCGCCGGCCTTGGTCGCGTCCAGCGAGCCTATGGCAGGCTTAAGGTTGAGCCCAGAATGCTATCGAGCTTCCCGGTGATGATTGTCAGCTACTGTGCCTTTGTACCGGTTTTTGATAGGCTCAAGCAAAAATTATGCGCGCAGCCGCCATTTTCGGCATGGGCTCGTCCACGCGGGATCTTAGGCCGTTTCAGGATGCTTCGCCGGCAACTTGGCAAATCGGTCTACCGGCCTCTGACTCGGAGGCCGACGCCCTGGTCATCTTTGGAGGCGACGGAACACTTCACCGCCATTTGGCGCAACTGGTCAGGCTCCACCTGCCGGTGCTGGTGGTACCGCGGGGCAGCGGAAACGACTTTGCGCGGGCGCTTGGGATTCATAATGTTCGCCACTCCCTGGCGGCATGGCACCAATTCTGCGCGGGGGGCGGAAACCGCCGAGACGTCGATTTGGGTTTGATCACGCAGCTGGCCCACGAAGCGGAGAAGCCCGGCGCATCTCCCGCTGGATCCAGTTACTGGATTCCACATAACTCGCATTATTTCGCTTGCATTGGCGGCATAGGGCTGGATGCAGACGTAGCCCGCCGGGCCCATGATTTTCCCCGATGGGTACGCGCGCATGGGGGTTATCTATTGGCCTTGCCGGCCGCGCTCGCCAAATTCAAACCTCGCGAGACGACCATCCTGGTTTCCGAGCAAACGGGAAAATTCAAGCCGCGGTACACCCAGCCGACGTTCTTGGCTACCTTCGCCAATACGCCCGCCTACGGCGGGGGGATGAGAATCGCCCCCCGCGCTCAGATGGACGACGGCCTGCTCGATGTATGCGTCGTGCGGAAGCTAAAAAAATTAAAGTTGCTTTCGCTGGTTCCTACCGTTTATTTTGGCCGGCACCTCGAAATCCAGGAAGTGGATTATTTCCGCGCTTTACGGCTGCGAATCGAGACCGAGCGCCCGGCCAATGTCTTTGCCGACGGCGAATATGTCTGCCGAACCCCGGTTGAAGTCGGCGTGGCACAGAATGCGCTTAGCGTCATAGTTCGACCCCCCGCCCTCCACCAGCCGGGCGCCCCCAGCTGACCGCCGCTGCTCGAGGTACTCGATGCCCCGCACGGCCGCACCGGTGTGAGCGGTGGTCCAGTCGTGCCCGGGCCGAGCCGGACACGACGAGCTAGAAACCGCAAACTAGAAACGGTAGACTCAAGTTCTATGCCGGACGAAAATAAAACGTCGCGCACGCTCCTCTGGATCGTGATTGGTGGCGGTATCTTTTGCTTGTTTGTGCTGGTGGTATTTGCGGTGGTCTATGTCACCCTCCACGCCAGCGAGCGGGGATCGTTGGGCAGCGCATTCGGCGACAAGATCGCGGTGGTTGATCTGGAAGGAGTGATTCTTTCTCCCAGCACGGTGGTAGGCGAACTCAAGCGATATGCCGACGACGATGCCATTAAGGCTATCATTCTGCATGTCAATTCGCCCGGCGGTGGGGTAGCCGCATCGGAAGAGATCTATCGTGAGGTCAAACGCATTCGCGATGACAAAAGGAAGCGGATCGTGGCCTCGATCGAGACGGTGGGAGCTAGCGGGGCCTATTATGTGTCCTCCGCAAGCAACAAAATTTATGCCGACCAGGGCAGCATCGTGGGCTCGATCGGCGTCATCTCCGAGTGGGTCAACTACGAAGACCTGTTGAAATGGGCCAAGTTGAAACAGATCACCATGAAGGCGGGTGAGTTCAAAGACACCGGCAACCCGGCCCGCGAATTGAGTCCGGCCGAGAAGGAGTATCTGCAGTCCCTCATTGACAATATGCATACGCAATTTATTCGGGCGGTTGCCGACGGCCGTCACATGAAGATGGATGACGTGCGTACCGTGGCCAATGGCAAGGTGTGGACCGGTCAACAAGCATTGGCCATGAAGATGATCGACCAGGTCAGCGATTTTGAGGGCGCGGTGAAGGATACGGCCAAAGCGGTTGGCATACGTGGCGAGCCGACCCTGGTTCGCCCCGAGCGGGACCGTAAGACTTTGCTCGATCTTATCTTCGGGGACGCCTCCCAATGGCTGCCGAGCCCGGAGAAGCTGCTCGAAGACCATGTCGGTTTTTATTACCTCTGGAGGTAAAAGCGGTCACGTCAAGTTCGGGTAAGATCCTCGAGGTGCAGGGTGAGGGCCTTTGGTCTTCTGACGAGCTACCGGCACACCGCTCCCGAGCTAAGGGCGAAGAAGCGTGAGCCGGCGGGGCAAGTCCCGAGCAACCCGGTCCCGATCGCGGATGCGCCCTAAATGCTCCTTGCGCGGAACGCCTGAAATTTGAGAACTTTATGGGAACCCTGGTGAGTTAAGAAAAAGCACAAACGGAGCGATAGAGATGACCAAAGCCGACCTGATCGATGAAGTCTCGCGGCTGGCAGAGTTGACCCGTAAGGACAGTGAAGTCATTGTCGAAACCATTTTCGACAGCATCGTGCGCTCGCTGCGAGTGGGCGATAAAATCGAAATTCGTGGCTTTGGCAGCTTCCGCACGCGGCAGCGCAAGCCCCGCGTCGGCCGCAACCCTAAGACCGGAGACCGGGTTGAAGTACCAGCCAAAAAAATTCCTTTTTTCAAGCCCAGCAAAGAATTGAAGGATCTGGTCAATGGCGAGCAGGGCGAAGTCACGGCCGCGGACTCGGCTCCGCCGCCGCCCCCTGCGCCCTAGTCCGGGTTTCTCGCTCCTTCGTTGAATTTGCCCTGCGGCAGCGGGGCCTTGAGCTTCGCTTTGACTTTGGCCCATAAGAATTTCTAAGATCGTTCGGAACACCCTTCCGTGCCTTTGAGGTTCCTTCATGAGAACGAATCGTCTTCCCGTGGTCATCTTGGCAGTCTTAGCGATGTGCCCGCTGCCGATCGTCAGTTCCGCGAATCCCCAGACCGATGCTCGCTTAAAGAAAGCTTACCGCTTCGAGCAGGGCGGCTGGACGTATGTGCACCTGGAAGGGTCCCCCGCCGACATCGGCTTCCAGCATGGCTACTTGCTTGCCCGGGAAATTCAGGATGCCTTTCAGGCGATCCAACTTCAGATGACGCATGACGCCAAGCGGGATTGGCAGTTCTATCGCAGGGCCTCACGCGAAATGCTCTGGCCTCATATCGATAGCGAATACCAGCAAGAACTGCAGGGTATTGTCGACGGACTGAAGGCCCAAGGCGTAAACCTGGACGTTGATGACCTGGTCTCCTTCAACGCCTTCGAGGAACTTCCCAGCTACTACGTGCCATGGCTGAACAAAAAGGAAAAGACCGCCAATGCTCCGCACCCCGTACCGCCGGGGAATTGCAGCGCTTTCATCGCCACCGGGAGGATGACGAAAGCTCACCAAATCGTGCTCGCCCACAATAACTGGACCAGTTATCTGGCTGGCTCGCGCTGGGTGGCAATCTTTGATATCGCTCCTCGGGGCGGCAACCGCATTCTCATGGATGGGTTCCCCGGGGTGATCACCAGCGATGACGATTTCGGAATTAACTCTGCCGGCATCATGATCTCTGAAACCACCATCACGCAGTTTGAGGGCTGGGATCCGAACGGCAAGCCCGAATTTGTGCGCTCGCGCAAGGCTCTCCAGTATGCCAAGTCCATCGACGACTACGTGCGCATCCTTAAGGAGGGGAATAATGGCGGCTACGCCAATGACTGGTTGATCGGAGACCGCAAGACCGGCGAGATCGCTTACCTCGAGCTCGGTCTCAAAAATACCCCCCTATGGCGCACGCACGACGGGTACTTTGTCAGCTCGAATTTTGCCCGTGATGAGAGGGTTCTGGCAGAGGAGACCCGCTTCGACTCCCATGATCTGTCTTCCTCGCCCAACGCGCGCCGCGTACGCTGGGAACAGCTGATGAACGAGAACAAGGGCAAGATCGACGTGGTAATGGCGCAGCAGTTTCTCGCCGACCACTTCGACAGCTTCGAGAAAAAGCAGCAGGCCAATGAGCGGACACTGTGCGGTCACGTCGATGTCGTCGGCAAAGGAATACCCGAGTGGGACTGGAATCCCTACTACCCGGGTGGCGCTGTGCAAGGAAAGGTTACGGATAGCGAAATGACCGCCAACATGAGCCTGTGGGCTCGCGCCGGGCATCCCTGCGGGCAGGATTTTGTGGCCAAGGATTTTCTCGAACTGCACCCCGAGTACGAGTGGGAACGATCCGTTCTGCGCGATATGCGGGCTGGCCCGTGGACCACGTTCAGCGCGGCGCAGAAAACCGCCCGCTGAAGCGAAAAAAGAGGGTGTGCTTCGTAGGCGCCGCTCTCGGCGAACCTGGCGCAATCGTCGGCGTTTGAAACTGCGAGTAACCCCGTTGCCACACCGCCTGCCACGCCCTCTCGTCTATTACATCACTGATCGCCAGCAGTTTTCGGGGGAGGACAGCGCGCGTCGGCGGCAGCTGCTGGCCAAGATTTCCGAAGCCGCAGCCGGCGGCATCGATTTTATCCAGCTGCGGGAAAAAGACCTCTCCACCCGCGATCTCGAGAAACTCAGCCGTGAGGCGCTCGAGGCTATCGCCCACGAAGCGGGCAGTCGGCCCATACCACCGCGTCTTCTGATTAACTCGCGCTCCGATGTTGCTCTTGCCGTAGGCGCTGACGGCGTCCATCTGCGCTCTCCTGACATCTCTGTCCGTGATGTCCGAGCCCTGTATGAGTCTTTTGCCATTGATCCCAACCGGTTAAACCCCACGTTTTCGGGCGAAACGCAGGCCTCGCAATCGGCGCTCGCGGCAAGCGTCGTTGCGCGCAGCACGCCGGACTGCATTGTCGCCGTCTCCTGCCATTCTGAAGACGAGGTCCAAAGGGCAGGCGAGGAAGGGGCCGACTTTGTGGTCTTCGGTCCGGTGTTCGAGGCGAAGTTCGGCCGCTCGGCAAGCGGAGTCGATGAGCTGGCCCGTGCCTGCCGTCATAGTGTGCCCGTGCTGGCTTTGGGCGGAGTTGCCCTCAGCAACATTCAATCGTGCCTGGAGGCGGGCGCGTGGGGAATAGCGGGAATCAGGCTGTTTCAAGAAAACCAGATACTGGCCATTATGCGGCGCGTTCGGGGCCAGCCGGACCCTATTCTTTGATCTTGAAAACGGGCATTGCGTTTGCCCGGCTGGTGTCTCGATTGGACTTGCGACGCTCGATAAGAGGCGGTAAGTCGGACGGGAAACCACCTAATCGCTGAAACAGGGCTAAGGGTGCGGCTGACAGGTGCCTCACGAGAGTGAAGGGAAAAGGGAACGGGAACTCGGCGTTGAATTCGCGCCGCGCCTGCGGGAATTGTTCTCGACGTTCGGGCTTTCGCCGTTGCTATCCCAAATGTTGTGGCGCACTTTGAAGCAGGCTTCTCGGTTCCTGTGCTAGGCTCAACTTCCAACATGTCGACGCACCCGGAGCCAATCATCGGCAGACTGCAGCCGCTCGAACCGGATCTTGCGGTCATTCCGGCGGGATGGTTCCTGATGGGCTCAGAAGCGGGTCAGGACAATGAACGTCCTGTGCATCGCGTCTGGGTGGATGGCTTTCAACTTGCCCGCTGCCAAGTCAGCAACGCCGATTACCATGTTTTTCTTTGTGAAACGCGAGCTCCGGCCCCACCATTTTTGAAGGATCCCCATTTCAATGATCCACAGCAGCCGGTGGTTGCTGTTTCCTGGTATGAGGCCGCCCGATATTGTGAGTGGCTTGGCGGAGCAAGCGCGCGGCGCTATCGCCTGCCCACCGAGGCGGAATGGGAACGGGCGGCGCGCGGGGGCGTTGAAGGGAAGCTCTTCCCTTGGGGCAATGAGGCTCCGGCAACGCGCCCCGGCTATTCCGAACGTTGGCGGACGGGGCCGGAAAGGATCGGTCGCAGCCTGCCGAATGGGTATGGCCTGTATGAAATGTGCGAGAACGTGCATGAGTGGTCTAACGATTGGTTTCAGGCCGATTATTACGCGCACTCGCCGGAACGTAACCCACCCGGGCCCGAAGGGGGAACGAGGCGTGCCTCTCGGGGAGGGTCGTGGCGGCACCACATCAAAATCTCGCGCTGCGCTGCGCGTTCCAGCATTCCACCGGAATTTCAATATGCGGACTACGGATTTCGCGTGGCCTGCGATTTGATCCCATAATGCCAACCCGGGTCGGGGTTGCGCCGCAAGAGGAGTTGAGCGCGAGCCGACACCACTCTCTCCAGGTGTCATGGAAGCGAGGAGGACAGATGTTTCAAAGCGACCTGCTGGCGCTTAAGCGCATTCTCATCACTGGAGGCGGTACCGGCCTAGGTAAAGGCATGGCAGAGCGCTTTCTCGAGCTTGGGGCGACGGTTTATATATGTGGACGACGGCAGGACGTTCTCAAGCAGGCGGCAGCCGAGCTTGCCCTGATCAGCCACGGAAGTATTTCAGCCCTGCCCTGTGACGTGCGGGAACGCGCGGCAGTCGGTGACATGATTGAAAACATTTGGCGCGAGGGCCCGCTCGACGCGGTGGTTAACAACGCGGCAGGCAATTTCCTGGCGCGTACCGAAGATTTATCATCCCACGCATTCGAGGCCGTGATCGGCATTGTACTGATGGGAACCCTCCACGTCACTATGGCCTGTGGGCGAAGATGGCTCGCCGAGTCTCGGCCCGGCACGGTGCTGAACATCAGCGCCACCTACGCGCCTACCGGATCAGCCTATGTAGTGCCCTCGGCCATAGGCAAGGCGGGGGTAGAGGCTCTGACTCGCAGTCTGGCCGTCGAATGGGGCAACCGCGGCATTCGCATGAATGCCATCGCCCCGGGGCCCATTCCCACCCAGGGGGCATTCTCGCGGGTGCTGCCGCGCCCCGACCTTGAGCAGGCGGCGATCGAGCGTAACCCGCTTCGCCGATTCGGCACCGTTCGCGAATTGGCCAATCTCGCCGCCTTCCTCATCAGCGATGGTTCCGCTTACATCAACGGGGAGGTGGTAAGAATGGATGGCGGCGAATCTTTGCAGGGAGCGGGCGAATTCAGCGCTTTGGGGCGCTTGCTCAAGGAAGAAGATTGGCGGGCGCTTCGGCCCAACAAGCAACCCAGCTGAACGTTCTCGCGAAAATAATCACAGGCGTTCGCGGCGCGGCTCGACCAGCCAACGTAGCAGCATGTTGACCACACTCAGAACGATTGCTCCCATGAACGCGGCCCCGAAGCCTTGTACTCGAAATCCCGGGACAATCGCCGAAGCCAATTCCAGCATGGCCGCGTTGATAACGAACCAGAAAAGTCCAAACGTCACCAGGGTGAGGGGAAATGTAATGACCTTAAGAAATAGGCCGAGTGTCGCGTTTACAAAACCGATCACCAAGGCCGCAATCAGAGCGGCCGCCGCTCCGTGTACTACCACGCCGGGAACGATCCGGGAGACAATCCATACTGCCAGGGCGCTTAAGACCCAATTGAGCAGCAGCCTCATGCATCGCCCTCCGAGCGATCGGGAGAAACTATAGCCGGCTCAACCGGGACAGGGCAACCGATCGTGGGCCTGTAACCATATGGACATTAGCGTTGGCGAGGGAAGGCTTTCCGGTGCCGGCCGCCGGCCGGTGAGTCGAGGCACTTAGCAGTCCGCCGGGAAAAGCATCCGGCAAACGTGCTCGTTACCTGTGCGACGGCGACTGCGCTCTCGTTACCAGAAGCGGAAATCGGGCGAGTTGATTCAAGCCCAGCGAAGAGCTGACGCCAGAGAGCAAGCCTTAGCCACCATTAAGCGATCGACTCTTGTCGGCAATCAACCGGCGGATCTTC
This sequence comes from Acidobacteriota bacterium, assembly GCA_019244045.1. GTDB lineage: Bacteria > Acidobacteriota > Terriglobia > Terriglobales > Acidobacteriaceae > Gp1-AA122. Next base: position 19,213 of record JAFATF010000400.1, on the reverse strand, counting down.
GCCGTGAACTCGGCGGCGGCCATATCTTCGGTTTGGTCTTTTCCTCGCGTGCGCACATTCACCCGGCCGGAGGACACTTCCCTGTCGCCCGCCACCAGCAGGAAGGGAACCTTCTGCAAAGCATGCTCACGGATCTTGGCATTCATCTTTTCGTTGCGTGCATCGACGTGAACCCGAACCCCGGCGGCTTTGAGCTGCCCTGCGATTTCATGGGCATAGGTGCCATGGCGCTCGGCGATGGGAATGATCACCGCCTGCACGGGCGATAGCCAAACTGGAAAGGCGCCGGCGTAGTGCTCAATTAGAACACCAAAGAAACGCTCCTCCGATCCATAGAGGGCGCGATGAACCATGAGCGGCTGCTTGCGCGAACCATCTTCGGCGACATACTCAAGTCCAAAGCGCTGGGGAAGATTGAAATCAAACTGCACGGTCGAAAGTTGCCACAGCCGGCCGATGGCATCGACCAGCTTAATGTCGATTTTAGGGCCGTAAAAGGCGCCCTCCCCGGCGACAACCTGGTAGTCAATCCGGCGCTCGGTCAAGACTTTTTTAAGCGATGCGGTGGCCAAATTCCATTGCTCTTCCGAACCCACAAAGCTCTGGCGAAGGGAAGGGTCCCAGGTGGAAAGCTCAATCCGAAACTCGTCAAAGCCATAGTCCCGGAGCACGTCCAAGGCGAAATCGAGGCAGCCGGCAATTTCAGCCTCGATTTGCTCCGGAGTACAGAAGATGTGAGCATCATCTTGGGTAAAACCGCGGACGCGCATAAGCCCATGCATGACGCCGGAGCGCTCGTAGCGATATACGGTTCCCAATTCGCCCAAGCGCACCGGCAGATCACGATAAGATTTCAGGGAATCCTTGTAGATCAGAATATGGAAGGGACAATTCATGGGCTTCAGACGATACTCGGCATCGTCGAGCTCCATGACGTCGAACATATTATCAGCGTAATATCCCTCGTGGCCTGAGGTTTGCCACAACTGGCGGCGCGCCACGTGGGGCGTATAAACCAATGAATATCCGCGCCGGACATACTCGTTTCGCATCCAGTCTTCCATCTCTTTACGGATGATGCCGCCTTTGGGGTGCCAAAAAATCAGCCCCGGGCCGGCCAGTTCCTGGATGGAGAAGAGGTCAAGCTGTTTTCCGAGAATGCGGTGGTCGCGCTTCTTGGCTTCCTCCTGCTGGTGGAGATAGTCCAGGAGGTCTTTCTGGGAAAAAAACGAGGTACCGTAAATGCGCTGCAGTTGCGCATTCCTTTCGTCGCCCAGCCAGTACGCGCCGGCGATGTTCAGCAGCTTGAAAGCCTTGATCTTCCCGGTCGACGGGATGTGGGGACCACGGCAGAAGTCAAGAAACTTGCCGGTCTTGTAAATTGAAATTTTTTCCTCGGGGCGCGTGAACTGCTCGATGAAATGACACTTCATGAAGTCCCCGTCCCTCTTGAATCGCTCCAGCCCTTCTTTGTACGGCAGGAACTCACGGGCGTAGGGTAGGTTCTCGCCGACCAACGCCCGCATCTTCCCCTCGATTCTCTCGAGGTCTTCCGTAGTAAATGGAGTCGAGCGATAGAAATCGTAAAAAAAACCATTCTCCGTCGCCGGCCCGTGGCCCAGCTTAGTCTCGGGGAATAATTCGAGGACGGCAGCGGCCAGCAGGTGCGCCGAGGAATGGCGATACACTGCGAGGGCTTCGGCATCCTTCTCGGTGAGGATACGAAGCTCGCTGTCTTTCTCGAGGGGCTGGGTAAGATCAATCAGATTGCCGTCAGTCTTGGCCACCAGCGCAGCCTCCGCCAGGCGAGGACTGATTAAGCGGGCGATCTCGAAAGCAGTAGTGCCCTTGGGAACCTGTTTCAGCGATCCATCCGGAAGTGTGAGCTTGATGGTGTCCACGGCTGGCGAAGTTTCAAGACTCTGCGACATGTTCGAGTGTTGAGTTTATCAAAGCACTCGCAGCTTGGGGCAGAGCCTACCCGCACGACGCTGTGTCGCGCCATTCGGCAAGGCCTCCCGCGGTCGCAAGCCTATGCCATAACCCTGACCCGGCGCCAGGGAGCGCGGCAAGCAACTCAGGTGTTTGGGAGCCGGGTCAACTCTCATTGCATGACGCTACAGCCTCAGCGGAATGGCCAGGCTCTCGCCCATACAGCTCTTGCATGGCGTTGCGTACGCACGTCGAGAGTGTTTCCAGATCTTTTACCTCTAGACCAGCCGTTGAGATCGGCTCGCCTACGCGCATCTCGAGGGGGCGACACTTGATATGGTAGGTATCCATGGGCAACAGTTGGTAGGTTCCAACCAGCGCGACGGGAATGATATCGACCTGCGCTTTGATGGCCAAGAAAAAGGCTCCCGGCATGAAGGGCTTGATTTTTCCGTCCGGTGTTCTGCCGCCTTCGGGAAAGATAACCAGGGGCACGCCCGAGTGCAAGCTCTTCAAGGCGGCGCGAACGCTTCCAACGGCTCGAGACTTGTTCTGCTGATCTATACAAACCTGCCCCGAGCGGCGCAGATGCCAGCCGACGATGGGATATTTCAGCAGCTCCTTCTTAAACACGATACGAAATTGAAAAGGCAGGTGTGCATAGAGCACCGGAATATCGAGTGCGGAACCGTGATTAACGGCGTAAACGTGCGGCTTGCCGGTATCGATCTTCTCGAGTCCAATCACCTTAACCGGTGAAAAGATGGTTTTCATGATCAGCCACGACCACACCCGCGCGAAGGCGTGCTGCAGGCGTCCGCGGTTGCTGAATAGGGAGGTGGGCAGCGAGAGAATACCCATGACAAGCGTGTAGCTCCAGATCAGCGGATCCAGTAGGAAGTATGAACGCAGGCGGCTTAGCCAGCCGTACCGACGGAGGAAGCCGGCAGCGAGCTCTTGGCCGGGCAGGGCAGAAGGTCCCTTGCCTGCCCTGTCGTCGACCTTGTCGTCCACTTCCGATGCGTTCACCATGACTCGCTCTTTAGATGCGCAGGTTCAACTCGCGCATCGCTTCTCCGACTAGGTAAATCGATCCGCTGACAACCATGAGGCCCGAGCCTCCGACCAGCTTGCTCGCCTGATCGAAAGCCGCCGAGACACTTTCGGCTTCGACGATTTCAGTGCCCGTCCGCTGGGCGGCGGCCCGTATCTCGGCCGGGCTCGCGGCCCGGGGATTTTCGGCCCGCGTGGCGATCACTCGTTCACTCAAGGGAAACAGGATTTCTGCCATTTGCGAAATTGCCTTGTCGCGCATGGCGCCAAAAATGATGGTAAACGGCCGCTCGCCGTAGCATGCCGAGATCGCAGCCCGCAGCGCCCAGGCTCCCGCCGGGTTGTGCGCAACATCCAGCACAATCTCCGGCCAGCGCGTCGTGGCAGGCAGGACCTGAAAGCGCCCCGGCCAGCGAGTCTCCCTGACTCCGCGCTCAATAGCCTCGGCGCTTATGGCAAAACCCCGACTTTTTAATTCCTCCGCTGCGGCGATCGCCAGCGCGATATTGCGTAGTTGATGGCGTCCGACGAGCGGCGACTCAATCATGATCTGTTTGCCCAACACCTGCAACGGATATTGGCTGAACCACGGTGACACAAAGTCTTCCCTGAGCTCGCCAGACCATCCGTGGCGCCGCGCGCGGCGGGCATAGGTGCGATCCGCCGCCGGGGAAAGCGGCGGGACAAAGGGCACGGCGCTGACGGCCCGGGCATTCTGCGCGAGAATGGCCCGCCCAATAACATCATTGGCTTCCGGAGTCTGCGGTAAGGTCACGACTGGACTGCCGGCGCGGATGATGCCAACCTTCTCTTGGGCAATCTCGGCCACGGTATGGCCCAAGAACTTTTCATGATCGAGCGAAATGTCGGTGATAATGCTGAGCTGCGGTTCGATCACGTTAGTAGCATCGAGACGGCCGCCCATGCCAACTTCGAGAACCGCCAGATCAACCCGCGCGCGCGCGAAATACTCAAAGGCCATGGCCGTCAGCACCTCGAAAAAGCTGGGATGCCAGGGCAAATCGCCCTCGCTCACCAGCCTTTCCGCCGTGCGCTCGACCACATCATGCAGCAGAGCGAAATCATCGTTGTCAATCAATTGGCCGGCAATCGAGATGCGTTCATTGATACGCACCAGATGTGGCGAGGTATAGAGAGCCACCCGTAAACCGGCAGCGTTCCCAATCGCTGCCAAGGTCGCAGCCGTCGAGCCTTTGCCGTTGGTGCCCGCAATTAGCACGCCCGGAAAGCGCTTGTGCGGTTCCCCCAGGGCCGCGAGCAGCACGCGCATGTGCGCCAGGTCGAATTTATGCGACGGCGTCTGCGCCAGTTCGTGGCCGAGCGCATATATCCGCGCCACGGCTCTCTCGTAGGACAAGGTCTCAGGTCTCAATGCCAGGCCCGCAGGGTAACAGTTTAGAGTTCCTCGTTTCGTTTTTCGCCCTCATGCACACCTGCTGAATCTCGTACCCGGTACAGCGCCGTATTTAATAAGTAGAGCGGGCCGCCACCGGGCTCAGGCTCGGAAAGGCCGGGCCGCGTAAGCTGAACAGCTTGGCAGCCAGGGCTGCTGGCGCGCAAAAGGGGACTGCAGCTAAGCGCGCCGCCCGCCGTTTACCGGGATCATGAATTCGAAGGCCCGCGCAATATAAGCTTTCAGCTGCTTGCGATGGACTACGGCATCGAGCATGCCATGCTCCAGAAGAAACTCGCTTTTTTGAAAACCTTGGGGCAGCTTTTGGCGGATGGTCTGCTCGATCACCCGCGGTCCGGCAAATCCGATCAAAGCGCCTGGTTCGGCAATGTTCAGATCGCCCAGCATGGCATAGGAGGCGGTGACGCCTCCGGTGGTGGGATCGGTGAGCACGGAAATGTAGGGGACTTTCTGCTCATCGAGTCGGGCCAGCGCGGCAGAGATCTTGGCAAGCTGCATTAAGCTGATCACCCCCTCCATCATCCGCGCTCCTCCTGACGCGGAGACGATGATGATCGGCTGCCGCAGTTCGGCTGCCCGCTCAATCGCCCGGGTGATGGCCTCTCCGACTACCGCCCCCATGCTGCCGCCTATGAAGGCATACTCCATGGAGCTGACAATTACCGCTCGGCCAAGCAGCTTACCGCGCGCATTGATGACCGCATCCTTCAGTCCGGTGTCCTGCTGCGCCTGCTTCAGTCGCGATGCATAAGGCTTCAGGTCGACGAATTTCAGCGGGTCGGTAGAGGTCAAGCCGGCATCGTCCACTTCGTATTGCTGATCGTCGAGCAACTGGGCGAGGCGCAGGTGCGCGTCGATACGGAAATGGCGGTCGCACTTGGGACAAACGTTCAGGTTTTCTTCCAGATCTTTTTTCCAAATGATCTGGCGGCAGCCGTCACACTTAACCCAGAGCCCTTCGGTTCGCACCCTCTTCTCGCCCGAAGTGTCCAGCTCTCCCGATTGACGCTTAAACCAAGCCATGAACGCGAGTCTTTGCTCTCGAAGCGGGCCGGCATAAGTGGCCCGTTAGTATTCGATTCCCCTCTGCGCCATAACGCCCTTGTCATAGGCGTGCTTCACCTGGCGCATTTCGGTCACCGTGTCGGCAAGATCAACAATTGTCGGATGAGCGTTGCGCCCAGTCAAGATAACATGGACGGGATCGGGTTTCCTCTTCAGGGTGTCGACCACCGGGGCGGGGTCCAGCATGCCATAGCTGATGGCATAATTGATTTCGTCAAGGATGACCAGATCCCACTCGGCCGACAGGATGGCAGAGCGCGCTTCGTCCCACGCCGCTTCCACCATTCGCACGTCTTCAGGGTCGGGTTTTTCGCTGCCAACTTTCACAAAGCCGCGGCCCATCTGCTTCATGATGAACTTGTCGCCGAAACTCTTGACTGCATCGAGCTCGCCATAATGCCAGGAGCCCTTGAGAAATTGCAGCATCAAAACGCGCATGCCCTGGCCCACCGCCCTGAGCGCCGTCCCCATGGCCGCCGTGGTTTTGCCCTTGCCCGGCCCCGTGTTCACGATGATCAGACCTCGGCGAATGTCCGCCATATAGAAATTCAAGTCCGCCTGTTTTTTGGACCTGGTAAGCGATTGTAGCCGGTGAATCGTCGGTTCAGGGGGCCAGAGTGGCCGATGCTCTCATAAACGGGAGAATTTAGCGAAGGCTTGACCGGATCAGCGAATTCTCAGCACTTTTGCCAACTTCTGTCTCACGGGAGCCGGGTCTTCTTTCTCGCGCAGCAGCTGGGCAGCTACGCGCAAAGCCTCAATCTCTCCTTTGACTCTCTTTATTTCCAGCTCTTTACGCCGGAGTACCTCGTCAGCGTTTTTCATGATCAGCTTTCGCCTCGTGCAACTTGCCACCTTCAGCCTACAGGCGCCCCTGACAGGGCTGCTACATAACCGAGGTACAAGCCAACTTGCGGGGAAGTACATCAATGCCCAAGATGATAGGGATGGCCCTTTAGGATGGTGAAAGCGCGGTAGAGCTGCTCCAGCAGGACGACCCTCGCCAGCTCATGAGCCAGAGTCATTTTTCCGAGGGAGAGAACAAAGTAGGCTGATCGGCGCACTCCTGAGCTGAAGCCGTTGGGTCCCCCCACGGCAAATAAGAGCGGCTGGGGATTTTGGTTCTGATGATTCTCCAGGAACTGGGCGAACTGTTCGGAGGAAAGCTCTTTGCCCTTGGAATCGAGGATCACAACCGAATAGGCGGGCCGCGCACCAGACTTTCCACTTTGCTTCAGCAGCGCGTCCTCGCTGGAAAGCGACATCCCCTCGATGTCGGCATAATAACTCAACCGTTTCAGGTATTCGGCAGTGAGAGACTGGATGGCAGGATCGCGCGTCTTCCCAACCCAGGCTACCTTGATTTTTCGCACCAAGATTACTTACCACACGGACGATGAAGGCAGGCGAGAAATTTCTAGCAGACTCTTCGCGTCGGGGCGGCACTCCTCGCGGCGGGCCGCGATCGGCCAGGGCGATGCGTAATTGTCGCTTGCCTCAGCTCGTTTCAGGTTCTCTTGCCCGAGGCCAGCACGATCTCAGCTCCGAACTCGATCCTGTCCCCCTGGATGTAGCTTGCCACCGCGCTATGAACCTCGGCATTGATGAGCGGCCATTTCGATTGTGGCACGCACTCCAATAGTGGCCGAAACGGAGTGGAGACCGCCTGGACATAGTGCCAGACCTCGTCGGCCGTGCCGAACCAGGTCCAAGGAACATTCTGACGAAAGCTTTCAGTCTGGCGAAATCCAGCTCGCGACAGTGCCGCTTGCAGCCTGGCCGGCTCATCGAAGCAAAAAGGATCCTGACCATGCCGGTCCAAAGGTGCGCCGCCGAGATGCTTAACCACAATCCCGATCGTGGATTGCCAGTACGGTTGCTCGAAGGGTCCCCAGGCGGCAAAGCACGCCCGCCCCCCTGGCTGCAAGACGCGATGCAATTCGGCGAACGCCACATCCACCTGGGCGAAAAACATCACGCCAAAGCGGCAGCTCGCGAGGTCGAACGTCTGGTCTCGGAAGGGCAGTCGATGAGCGTCCCCCTGACAGAGGCTGAGATTAGGTAATCGCCGCTGGTGGGCGCGCGTGCTGGCAATTTTCAGTAACTCAGCGCTAAGGTCGAGCGCGGTCACCATTCCTTTGGGACCGACCAGCCCAGCCAGGCTGATGGCCGGCTCTCCTGTGCCGCTCGCCAAGTCAAGCACACGCATCCCGAGCGACGGCTGCGCATATTTGACCAGCGCTTCGGTGACCCCCCGGCCCATCGCCGCCGATTGCAACTTCCATTTTTCAGCGGCCACCAGCCGATACGAAGATCCCCAGTCTGCTTTCATAGGCGCGGCTTCGCCGCCTTTGGCGCGGGAAAAGGCAACATGGATGCTCGTCCAGCTCTGTGATGCCCGACCAGGTCATGGATTCGGCGGCTTGTCTCGGCTGCGGTCTTTGCTTCCCGGGCTTCGCCTCAGGCCTTCTTTTTTTGCACCCGCCCCCCTGCTCGCTTCTTCCCGGCTCGCGGCTCCAGTTCTTTCGCTTCCATTCTCTTGGCCGATTTCCACAAGCGCTCCAGCTCGTAGTACCGGCGTGCTTTTTCAGAAAAAACGTGCACTACGAAATCAACATAATCGAGCAACACCCAGTCGGCCTGGTTATAGCCCTCGACATGCGTGGGGTGTAAGCCTGCCCGTTGCAGGCGCTCTTCGATTTCGTCGGAAATAGCCTGAATTTGGCGAGGATTGGTCCCGCTGCACACCAGGAAATAGTCCGTAAACGCCCCCGAGCCCTTTTCGAGTTCGAGGACAGTGATCTCCTCGGCCTTCTTCTCCCGACAGGCGCCAATGGCCTCGCCTATCTGTCGCTTGAGATTAATCTTCTTCATATTGTCGCAATGTGAGGTATTTCCGCCTGCCCAAAGTCCTTGCCCCGATCGCTGCGCTAGGCCCCCACCACCTGCGCATCGCTCATCTTCTTTCGATAGACTTCTTGGGCCGCGCGCAATCCTGCACCGTATTCAACCGGTCTTCGGGTCACGGCGGCGAGCACGTGTTCGAGTGCACCGATCACACCTAGGGTATCGAGAAAATCGTAGTAGCCAATATGCGCGATGCGGAACAGTTTGCCTTTCATCTCACCCTGGCCGTTGGCCACAACCGCCGAAAAGGTGTCGCGGAATTGTTTCACAATGGCGCCCGCATCGAGTCCGGATGGAACCGATATTGCGGTGAGCGCCGCAGCCGGGCAGGCCGGGGCAAAGAGTTTCATGCCCAGAGCCTGACTTGCGGCCCGCGTCATCTCTGCGCACACCTCAGCATTATCGATCAGCGCCACTCGCCCCGCCACCAGGTCGCCATGGCCTGTGTGGCGAACAAAATCCAGTGCTGCACCCAGGGCGGCAATGAGGGAGGTTGCCGGAGTAAATGCCGATTCCCCTTTGGCGGCCGCTTTTCGCTCTTTGCGCAGGTCGAAGTAGTATCGCGGCGACCTAGTCGCCTCCATGCGCTGCCAGGCACGCTCGCTAATAGCCAGATATGCGAGCCCGGGGGGAACCATCAGCGCCTTCTGTGAGCCGCCAATGATGACGTCTACCCCCCAAAGGTCTATGTCGAGATGCGTGGTACCGAGCCCCGTGATGGCGTCCACTACCAGCAAGCTATCCTCGCCACGGGTGCGGACAAGCTTCGCGATTCCCTCGATGTCGTGACGTGCCCCGGTGGAGCTTTCCGTGGCTTGCACATAGACGCAGCGAATGTCGGGCGTCAGCTTCTGGCCAACCTCTTTTAAGGAGAAGGTTTCGCCGTAAGGCGCAGTCACTACCTCGAGGGTTGATCGGTAAGCGATGGCCAAGTCGCGCCAACGCTCGCCAAATTTGCCGGCCGTCAGCACCAGAACCTTGTCCCCCGGGGAGGTTAGGTTCGTTACCGAAGCCTCCATGGCGCCGGTGCCGGAAGATGCCAGCAGGATAACGTCATGGTTGGTTCCGATAAACTCTTTCAGGTCAGCCAGCGTCCGCGTTAACAAGGCGCGAAACTCGGCCGTGCGATGGTGCAGGCCGAAGGACGCCATCGCGGTTTGCGCCGCCGGCAAGAGTGGCGTCGGTCCCGGAGTAAATAAGCGGTTTTTGCGAAGCATAGCTGCGGTCCTCACCCCGAAGTGCTTCTTTAGTGTATGACAAGCGGCCGAATCGCCGGTATCGAGGCATGTCGGATAAGGCGGGGCCTATAATGCCTGAATGTCGATACCCGAACAGATTCAGAAAGACATTACCGCGGCCATGAAAGCTCGCGATCAGGCGCGACTCTCGGCCTTGCGCATGGTAAAGTCCGCGCTCAAGAATCGGGAAATCGAAAAAATGGCGCCTCTCGACGACGCGGAATCGCTCAAAGTCCTCGGCATGCTGATTAAGCAGCGGAAAGAGGCCGTCGAGCAGTTCCGCAAAGGCGGCCGGGATGAGATGGCGGACAAAGAAGAGGCCGAGATTACGATGATCGAATCGTATATGCCCAAAGCCGCCAGCGAGGAGCAGGTCGTGGCCGGAGTGCGAGCCGTCATCTCCGCCATGGGTGCACCCACAATGAGCGACATGGGAGGAGTCATGAAACAGGTCATGAGCCATTTCCAGGGCGCCGGCATCCGGGTCGACGGTAAGCAGGTGAGCGATGTCGTGAAACGCGAGCTTGGCGCAAGACCAGGGGCTAGGTCGGGTTGATTGAGCAAGCGCGATAGGCCGCCTTAGACTGAACTTTCGCCCGCTCCAGCCGGGGCACAGGGCGCAATGAGTTCGTAATCTACGCAACTGCCGGTGCCCTTCCGGACTATGCATGCGGTATTCTTTGGTTCTGGTTGTCGGAAGGCGTTCACCGGCAGACGTCAAGGGCTAAGTAGTCGACTTTGTCCGCTCGAATTCCCGGTAGGCTTCGCTTTTTGAGATACCCAGTTCTCTGGCCACTTTCTTTAGAGCCGCTTTCTGATCGAGGTTCTCTTGTGACATGATTTGCATCACGCGGCTCCGCACTCCGACTTGCGCAGCGGCCGTCTGGATGGAGTCTTCCGACTTACCAACCAGTAAGGTAATTTCGCCTTTGATTTCGCCGCGCAGCTTTAACTTTTCCAGCAACTCGCCAGCTCGGCCTCGTAGGAACTCCTCGTGGATCTTCGTCACCTCGCGAGCAATCACCACCTGGCGGTTCAGTCCGAGCACTTCCACCAAATCTTCCAGAGTCTCGAGCAGCCGATGCGGAGCCTCATAGAAAACCTGCGTCCGCGGAGAGGCGAAGATATTTTCGAAAAGCTCGCGCCGCTTGCTTCGCTTTGCCGGCAGAAAGCCGCTGAAGCGGAACGAATCCGTGGGCAGTCCGCTCGCCACCAAGGCTGCCAGGAACGCGGAAGCGCCGGGAACGGGAACCACCGCCACATGGTGGCGAATGGCGAGGGTTACCAAACGAAAGCCCGGGTCCGAAATGGCCGGCATGCCCGCATCGGAAACCAGAGCAATATTGGCACCCCCTTCCACGTCGGTAATCAATTCGGCGGCCCGGATCATCTCATTGTGTTCGTGATAGCTGACGGTGCGCTTCTCAATCCCGTAATGATTCAACAATTTCTGTGTCTGGCGGGTGTCTTCGCAGGCAATCAGATCAACCTGTTTGAGAACTCGCAAAGCGCGTAGGGTGATGTCTTCCAGATTGCCGATGGGAGTGGCGACCAGATAGAGTTTTGGCCCAAGCTCGCTCGCCTCGCGGGTCTTCATTGTTCCTCATCTCCTGTGCTCCGATACCTGCCAGCTTTCACGCGGCCGGCGCTTGCATCCTCTATGCCCCTTAATCTTTGTTTTTTCGAAGCCAACTGCTAGTTGGCGTACTCAATTGGGCAGGTCACGCTGGATCGAACTCCATCGCAGCTATGCTGCTGGCTGGCCACTCCTCAGAGAGCCGGCCGCCGTGCTTGACGTAAGAAAGTCTACTCCAGCCCGTGACCGGGGCAGCCGAGCTGACGTAGACGAGTAGTCAAACGGCGGCGGACCATTCGGAACCATGGGTTCAAATTGACGCGCTCAAAGAGCGCACCCTAGAATCGAGCAGGCACCTTCCCTAATCGTGCTGGGAGTCTCATGCCGATTTACGAATATAAATGTAAGAAGTGTCATCATCGCTTCGAGAAGATCCAGAAATTTTCCGACCCTCCGGTGACCAAATGCCCCGAATGTGGAGGAGCCGTCGAGCAGTTGCTCTCGCCTCCGGCCGTGCAGTTCAAAGGTTCGGGTTGGTATGTTACCGATTACGCCAAAAAGGGCGGCGCGCCATCTGCTCCCTCCGACGGCGGCACGGAAAAGGGAGAGAAATCGGAGAAGGAGAAACCTGAAAAGAAGGATGAGGCGAAGCCTAAAGTTGAGCCCAAGAAATCTGGCGAAAAGAAAAAGTAGAGCACTGATCGGCCCTCGGTGGCGAACCCTGACAAGACCGCCTTCGCAGTCAAAGCTCGCGCCCTTGCCCCTTGGTCGGGAACCGGTCTGTTAGCTGGGCCGCCGCACAACTATCCTTTGGCCCTTTCGGCTTCCCGGGCTAGGCGAATTGCACCTACCAGTTGCGCGGCGGTGACGTACATGACGAAGCACTCGAGAGCGAAGGGTAGGAAGCCCAGGTATCCGATTGCTGGCATCTCAAAAATTTTTGATCCCTGCATAATGGGAAAGATGTAGTGCCACTTGGCCGATGCCCAATAGTTCCAGAATTCCCACAGCCATCCGCAGACCCATCCCGACAGGAGCAGCGACGAGAAGCGGCTGGTTCGTCCCCTAACCAAGTCAGATAGCAGTGAGGGCCAGCCCAGGTGGCGATTAATGGGATCGAGCAGCAATACGAATCCGATCCACACCAGAGCGAAAAGGTACTCGGCCATAGCTTTGGGGACCACCAATGGAAGAATCAGGCAAGCGGCGCCCAGCAGTGCCATCGTGGTTTCGCTCCAGGCCGCTAGTCTGAGCCGGCCGGCAGGACGAAACCATCCGAAGGACTCGATCAGATCGGCGGTTTCAAAAATTCCCGGCGTGATGGTGGCAAACGCCCAGGCATAACCCAACAAGAGCTCGACTGGCCCGCCGGGTACGCCCACATAGGTCCAATTCGCCAGGCGGAGGTTGTAGGCTTCAAAGATTAACCACAGGGGGATCGACAGCAGGGCGGTTTGCAGGAATTCCCGCGGGGCATCACGCAATCGCGAGCGCCCGCGGATGGAGAACACCGCGGCATCGACCGTCAAAATGTAGGAGGTCCAGGCTATGGGGGTGAAATAGGTAGGTATCGGCTCAAGCCTTTTGAAGAGCAGAATCTCCGCGACGCTCAGTACCACGATGCCCGCCCAGCCATAGGCGGGGAGACCCGTTTGTCGATGTCGCAGAAATTCAATCAGCAGGATTAATACAGTTGCTGCCGTGATGGCGAGGCCGAGAAGCGTCATTTTTCTTAGGATGCTCGCTCACTGCCTCTCGGATTTTGCCAGGGACCGCGGTGAATGAAATCCTGATGGCCGTCTTCTGTTAGGACGCTACCCCAACCTGTTCCGAGCAGCGGGCAGAGCCCGCACGCGCTGCTCACGGCCATTTGGCACGACTCACCTTGCGGAAAACGCGTCTTTATGCCGTTTTTATGGTGCTGCTCACAAAAAAACCAGCAAATATGCAGGGAAAACGCTTCTTTTCCACAGTACCCTGATATAAGATGACTCGACTCGCAATCCAACAACAATTAGGAGGATTCATGGCAGCAGGAATGACTAAGACTCAGCTCGTCCGCCACCTGGCCGAGAAGACGGAAATTAACAACAAGACCGCCGCGGCATTTCTAGAGCACCTGGCCGACACCGCCATCAAAGAGACCAAGAAGAACGGAATCTTCGTGGTCCCCGGTCTGGGGCGTCTTAAAAAGGTGCACCGTAAAGCCCGCGTTGGACGCAATCCGCAGACCGGCGAGCCCATTCAGATCAAAGCCAAGACCACGGCAAAGTTCTATCTGGCCAAGGCCGCCAAGGACGCGATCGCGCCAAAGAAGTAGTTCTCGATTCAGCCGGGCACCTCGCCCGCCAAAGAGCCGGCATAGAGCCGGCTTTTTGCCTCATGGCGCGCAGCGGCTCGCTCGATCGATTGCTCAATTGCCGTATTTACTGGCCAAGTATCGGGCAAGATCGGTCTGGAGTTGGCCGTAGTCGTCGTGAATGGTCGTACGCAAGGCTACTTCGGTCGCTTCTCCCCGCCCGATGTGTGACAGGATTCTCGGCAATTCGCTAACACCGTAGGAATCGGTAATGAACTCAACCGCCGCCAACGACTCGTCATAGGCGAGCATGGCTTCGGGGGTGGAGAAGCGCAGGAAGCCGCCTTCGAGGGCATTGAAGGGGATTTCCTGCTGCAGACCGAAGAGCTGCTCCAGTCGATTGCCGCGGCTGCCGAGGTTTTTCGGTTCGAGTACCTGGGCGATGCCTTCGTGCAGCCATTGCGGACAGCGTCCGTTCGACATCTGATTGATGAATGAATGGGCTAGCTCGTGCTTCAAAACGCGAGCCAAATCGGAGTTCACCGAATCGACCCCACGAATTGGAATGCGTAGCTTGCCATCGTTAACTGCTCCCGTCCAGGCGGGGGCCTGGGTGACATCGAAGTAGGCTTGCTCGGTGAACAGGAAAACTGCAATGCTCTCGCGCGGGGTGTAATTGAGATCGCGTGCAAGATCGTTGTACGCAGATTCCAAACTCATCAGGATGGCTTGGCGGAAGGCATCCGATGTCTGCTTGCCCTCGAAGTGCAAGGTGAAGTGATTCGTGGCGTGCTCGGAAAACTCAGCTTCATTCTTTACTTCCCGTTCTGCTTTATCCAGATACGCCTGAATCGTCGCATCGGGACGTAAACGAAGCGAGGTCTTCCAGGAACGAACGGCATGTTTGATGTCATCGGAGGCATACTCGGCAGCCCCCAGCATAGCGAAGGCATCGGCCGAGGCAGGCGCCAGACGAGTGGCCCGCTCGGCGTAGGAGACGGCATCTTTGGCTGTGCCCATTCTGACCAGGGTGGCGGCATAATAATCGAGGATCGTCGGGCTGTCAGGCTGAAAACGCAAGGCCGAGTCAAGATAGGTGCGAGCCTGGGGAAAATTCCCGTAGTCGAATTCATGCTTGCCGGCGATAAAGTACGCGGCCGCCGTGATCTCGGGCTGGGAGCTGTCCTCGACCGAGCGCAGCGCATCCTTGTCAATGTGGCCATCGCGAATTAGCTTGGAGGGCAGGTCGGCGCCCGCCTGCAGTTCCGCTTGGGGCACGACCGCGGGGATGTCCTGATCGGCTTTTGGGCCGTTTGAGGAGGCAAATTGCGGAGGGACGCCCCCAGCTTCTACCCGGTCGACCAGGGATTGTGGTACGGCATAGGTACTATCGCCCACCTCATATTCCACGTGAGATCCTGTCTGACGCACGTGATCGGCCCAGATAGTGCGGCCATTCTTCAGGTGAATAACGTCAGCGTGGCCGAGAACGGCCGCTGTCACCAGAAGCCATGGAATGTGATAGGCGCGCACGGGCGAATTCTAGCAATCGGCCGAGGGCCTACCTAGTGACGCAAGTAATTAGAAAATTCGTACGAAAGCCTGTCCCCCAGTTCCTTTTGGTCACCTGGTTCCTGCTAATCGCCTGCCCGCGTTTGCGGCCCCTGATGGGGAGCTTCGATGGCCCCACGCCGATTCCCACTAAGCCTGGGGAGGAGCTTTACCTTCGCTTACGCAGCGTTGAACTCGATCCCGCTCGGGTGTACAAAGTTCGCGATGCAGCCCTCGACTATCCCAAGCTGCACGTCACATTAGATGACGGAAAGATTGCCTTCACCTCCGACGTGTATGGGAGGGTTACCGGAGCATTTTTCCAGGGTGATGGCGAATTGCTGGTCGTTCCTCCCAACCAGGCCGAGCGCGCCTCCATGACGCTATTCACCGGCGCGGCCATCCTTGAGGAGCAATTTAAGACCGCCTATTTGCGCTTCAATGATGAGCTGTTTGCCGCCTTGCAGCCCGATCTCCAGCCGGCCGATGAGGCAAAGGATTTCGTTGCAGAGTGGGGTAGCACGGCGAAGAATTTGGCTGCCAGTGACGCGTTGCGTCTGTTTATCAGCTTCAGCCACTGCCTGCCGGCGGCGGGACAATTCACCCCAGCAGCCCATTGCGAGTTCGGGGCGACAGATCGTTTCCTGCACGCGCGCGTTGAGGGCAGCAAGCTCGGCGTATTTGATGTCAACTATGATTCAGTTGCTTCCGAGCAGGTCTCCATCGGGCAGCAGAAAGCGCATGACGGCGTGAACTATTACAACGTGTGGGCCGAGTTTGCGGTGCGCCCTTCGGCGGCGCTGGGGGAGAGGCAATTTCGGGACGAGATCGCCATCCGCAGCTACCAAATTGATACCCGCGTGAATCCGCCAACTAACCTGCAAGCGACCGCGCGGATGCACATCGCGGTACTGGACGGGGGATCGCGGACACTAGTGTTCGAGCTTTCGCGCCACCTTAAGGTCGGCGCGGTTAGCGCCGGGAGCACAGCGCTCGAATTCATTCAGAACCAAGCCGTGGAAGGAACCCAGCTCGACCGCCGAGGCAATGATGTGGTGGCGGTTGTTTTTCCTCAAGTGCTCGAAGCCGGTCAGCAGATTGAGCTCAGTTTCAGCTACGGAGGGGATGTCCTCTCCGAGGCGGGCGGTGGGCTATTGTACGTGGGAGCGCGAGGAATCTGGTATCCCAACCGAGGCATGGCCGATGCCACTTTCGACCTAAATTTTCGTTATCCTGCGGGTTGGACTCTGCTGGCTACGGGCACGCGGCGGGGGGCGATGGAGGGTGTAGAAGAATCGCGCGCTCCGGCAGAAATCGCCAGTCACTGGACCACCAAAGTCGCCATCCCGGTCGCCGGATTTAATCTCGGCCGGTACTACCGGGCCGACGTAGCAGCGGAAACTGCGAGCATTGAAACCTACGCGGCAGCGGGCGTGGAGCGAACATTTCCTAAACCGGCTGAATCAGAACTCGCCCTCCCTCCCGTTCCTCCCCTTCTCCCGCCGCTCGGGCGGCCAGAGGCGGTCCCCATGGTTTCTCCCACGCCATCACCCGCCCGTAATGCTCAAAGGGTGGCTGAAACCGCCGCCAGAGCGATTGATTTCTATTCCCAGCGCTTTGGCCCCTATCCCTATGGCACTCTGCGGCTGACCCAGATGCCTGGCCCGCTCAGCCAGGGCTGGCCCGGACTCGTCTTTCTCTCGAGCTTCTCCTTCTTATCGCCCGACGAAAGGGCTCACCTTCTGACCGATCCGGTGGACGCAATTGTTTCCCAGCAGGTGACAGCGCACGAGACCGCTCACCAGTGGTGGGGCGACCTGGTTTTCTGGCGAGGATATCGCGATCAGTGGCTATTTGAAGGCCTGGCGAACTACTGTTCGTTGATGATCCTCGAAACCGAAAATAGCATCGCTTTTCATCGTGTCATGAACCGCTATCGTGACAATCTCGCCTTGGAACACAACAAAGCAGGCGCTGCCCTGAAGGATGCCGGCCCGGTGACACTCGGGCTGCGTTTGTCCTCGTCAGAATTTCCGGATGGCTACGAGGCCATCAGTTATGGCCGCGGCACATGGCTTTTTCACATGCTTCGCCATATGCTTGACGACCGGTCGAGCGACGCGCAGCCACCCCAACAAGGTACTAACCATTTCGCCCGCGCCTTGCACAACTTGCGACAACGCTACGCCGGTCAGCCGGTCACTACCCATGAAGTACTCGAGGTGTTTGCCGATGAACTACCCCAAGGGGAAAGATACGAAGGTAAGAAACAATTGGATTGGTTTGAGGAAGGATGGGTGAACGGTACGGCAATTCCCCATTTCCAATTTCAGGGCGTGAAATTCAGCGAGAATGGCCGAATGACGTTGGCAAGCGGAACGATCCTCGAAAAGGATGCTCCCGCCGACCTGGTAACGTCAGTGCCGGTTTTTGCGCAGCTGGCCGGGAATCGCAGAATCTACGCGGGGCGAGTCTTTGCCGACGGACCCGAGACCGCCTTTCGAATCCGAGTTCCGGCAGGTACCCGCAAATTGCTGTTGGATTCGGAAGAGACGGTCTTACGAAAATAGCAAGGGCCGAAGATGATCAGGCTGGGCCTCCTCGGCAAGCGCGCTGCTCATTTAGTCATGCCCACGACAATTCCTACATCGACCGCTTCGCTCGCACCCCTGCCCCTTTAATCCGCTCGCATTCTAAAATGCCGGGGCCATCTCGATTGAAACTTCGAGAGACAGCCTGGGCGGGGCATCGTGAGAGCTTTCAATTCGGCTCGAACTTTTTGCCTTTCTCAACCTGAACTGACTGAGCCAGAGCACTTCAGAATTGTCTCGGCCAGATTAGGCGTTTGCGGGTGGAGCGCTGTAACAGTCAATTCATGTGAAATTCACAGGCTCGTAACAATACTCGTACAGCATGTAAGGGCACGTGTTCCCCGAACCCGGGTGCCACTGGCTTATTCTGCGGGAGGAGAAATGAAACGATGGTTACCGGTTGCGCTATCATTTGTCATTTTCGGCAGCGCCATAGCTGAGGCTGGACAAACCGCAAATTCCACGTCGACCACGACCAGAAGAACCAAGAGTTCTTCATCGAGCAGCCTCGCCCGCGAGCTCAAGGAGGTGAAGCAGGCGCTCGAAGCGCAACAGCAGCAAATCCAGCAGCTTCGAACCGACCTGGAGAGCCGCGACCAAGACATTCGCCAACTCGAAGACAAACTCAATCAGAGCCAGGCCGCAGCGGCATCGGCTCACACCGAGGCACAGGCTGCCGCTTCCCAGGCGGGCCAGCAAGAACAGACAGTCGGCTCTTTAAAGAACGACGTAGACGATCTGAAGAGCAACGTCGAGAGTACCGCGCTTGCCGTCCAGGAGGGGCAGAAGCGCGTAACCGAGGAGTTGCAGAGCCCGGTCAGTATCCACTTCAAGGGAGTCACCATCACTCCCGGTGGCTTCCTGGCGGCAGAATCCGTGTACCGGCAACGAGGTCTGGTGGCCGACGTCAATACACCGTTTAACACCGTGCCTTTCTCCGGTTCTGCGAATTACAATCTCGGTGAATTCTTTGCCTCAGGCCGTCAGTCACGCATTTCCGCCTTGGTTGAAGGTAAGCTGAAGAACGCCAAAGTAGGCGGCTATTACGAGGCCGATTTTTTATCGGCCGGTATCACCTCCAATAACAACCAGAGCAATAGCTACAGCCTCCGCCAGCGGCAAGCGTGGGCTCGGGCGGCCTTCGATAACGGCTTCAGCATAACTGGCGGGCAGATGTGGAGTTTGGTGACGGAAACCAAGAAGGGCCTCGATAACCGCACTGAGGCTTTGCCCATGACCATCGATGCCGCGTACCACGTGGGTTTCAGCTGGGCCCGACAATATGGCTTGCGCGTGGTTAAGGGTTTCGACAACAAGGTTTGGCTAGGTGTGGCGCTGGAGAATCCCCAGGCGCTCCTGGCGGCCCATGGGAACTCCGCCAATGCTTTACTGGGGGCGAGCGGTGTCAGTGGCGGTCTTTATAATCCGACGGCCAACTATTCTCTTAACCAAGCCCCGGACGTCGTCGTAAAAGCTGCTTTCGAACCCGGGTTCGGACACTACGAACTGTTCGGCATATTCCGGCAGTTCCGGGACCGTATATATCCCTGCGCCGGCGCTTCGAGC
>JAFATF010000253.1 GCA_019244045.1 Acidobacteriota bacterium | reverse complement strand
TATAGATGACTGGATTATGGCTTTCACCCGCGACTTGGCCGCACTGCGAAATCACATGGCGCAGTTCCCGATTTCGCACTATTTCCGCGTGCGAGCACCGCAGACTGCGCTGGCCGGGGTCTTGCCTTATTTTATATGAAATCGCCGCACGCGCCGCCCGATCGAATGTGCCGACTGTTCGCCTGGCGGGCGCGGCACTTGGGGGAGCGGTTGAGGACTTTCTGGGGCGCTGGCGGAAGTATTTCTACGCATGCCCGACGGCGATAAGGCCGCCGTGCTTCGGGCCTATGCTCGCGAACAAATGTCGGATATAGTACGGGTTGAACACACCACCATTATGGGCTGACATCCTGAAGTACACCCCCTTAGCCTTTCCTGTGTGCTGAACATGTAACTTTCACTCCGACACCATAGCTTCGGCGAGGTTTGGCCGCAAGCGGCGATGCCACGCAAGCAGCAGCGACGAACCGATCAGGATCAGTCCCAAACAGAGGCCGATCCAAATGCCGACCGCTCCCCATCCCAAGCGGAAGCACAGGAGATAACCGAGGGGAAGACCGATCAACCAATAGGCGATCAGATTGGCGAACATGGGCGTTCGCGTCTCACCCGTACCGCGAAGCGCCCCGGTCGCAACCGTCTGCAGGCCATCAAACAACTGAAAGGCCGCCGCCACCAGCAACAGCAGCGCGCCAATTCGTATCACCCGAGGATCGGGAGAAAACGCGCGGGCAATCATTCTGGAGGCGCTCACAAACACAAGCCCGGCACAAGTCATGAACGCGGTGCCCAAGGCCAGTGCGGACCAGCCCGCTCGCCGTGCCGCGGAAAAGTCCCTTCGTCCGAGGTTGTGTCCCACCCGGACGGCCGCAGCCGAACTGATTCCGAGTGGAACCATGAAGGTGAAGGCGGCGCAGTTCAGGGCGATCTCGTGACCGGAAAGGGGGACCGGACCGAGCTTGGCGCAAAGCGCTGTCGCCGCGGCAAAGGCGCCAATCTCCAGCAAAATCTGCCCAGCCGCAGGCATGCCAAGTCGTAGCAATGCCCACATACGCCTGAAGTCTATCCGCATGGCCGTCGGCCCCATGGTGGACGTGCGTTTCGCTTCCACGCGCAAGACGCTGACCACGAGCACCAGCGCCATGTAAATACGTGCGAATGACGTCGACCATCCCGAACCAGTGATGCCCACGGCAGGAAAACCAAGATGGCCATAAATCAGGACCCAATCACCGAATGCGTTGACGAGATTTGCGGAGATGAGAGCGAACATGACGGGGTGCACGACGTTGATCGCCTGCAGATAACGGCGCAGCGCAAAATAGGCAAGTAACGGCAGCGTACCCCAGTTAAGCGCCGACAAAAACGGGCGCATGGGGTTGACCAGTTCACCTCCGATGCCGAAGTGCTCCATCAACACCGGCCAAAAGGAGATGGCGAGCATGACCGGAGGCGCGAGCAGAAATGCGAGCGCCAGGCCGTTGATCAGCGAATGACGCGTATCTTCGAAGTCCTCGCGGCCATAGGCATGAGCGACAAACGTATCCATGCCGAGCAACAAGCCGCCCCCGAAGATGGCAATGCTGTGGTAGAGGCTCTGCCCAAGGCCCGTCGCTCCGATCGCAACCGCGCTATCTTTCATGCGCCCCACCATAATGGTGTCGACGACGCCCATGCTCATCCAGCCGATTTCCGCGATGACCAATGGTAGGGCCAGGCGGAAAGTCGCGCGGAATTCCTGTCGGAGGCCGCTCACGCTCTGGAATAGAGAAACTGGCATGGCATTGTTCGCAGGCGAATGGCGAATATAGCAAATGCTAATCGTGATTCCGCGACTGGCCCTATCACTTGCACACCTTCCCATGGTCGCGTAGCGGCGCGCCAGAAGAGCAAAGTTGCTGGTTTCGGGTCACCTCCCTGCGCCGGGTCCAGGTAGTTCTTCGACCTGTGGGTTGCGCCGCAGCCGCCGTCGTAAAGCAGGCGTCGATCAGAGAAAGTGCCAATCCAGAGTTTCTGAAAACGTAAATTACAAAAATGTGACAATTCAGTCGTGGGCGGCCCTGCAACGCGATAATCTGTCCTAAGCTGCTGAAATTAAATTGCTTATGGCGCGCCCCCAACTTTCATGTGAGGCCCATGTGACGATTTTGCATGTACTTCCGTGTCTTTTTCTTCGCGGATTGATTTCGTAGAATCAGCCCACTTAAAAGAAGCAGTTACGCTGCAGTCGGTAATCTGCCGCTTCGTTCGTTTCCAAAATTCAAATCGCTTCACGCGGAGGTTTATGTGCGCTCCCCCGGCTCACGCTTTTGTGCGTCCGTAATTCTAGCCCTATCTCTTGCTCTCGTCTCAGCATTTGCCCAAACACCGGCCGCTTATAAGCATGATCTTTATCGCATGGAGCTCGCGACCGGCCAGCTCATTCGCGATACTTTTCTCGGCACAGCACTCGGAGGAGCCTCGAGCTTGGCCCCTCGTCGCTCGGACCGATCGATTCTGATCGGGGTTGCCGATTTTGATCACAATGGTGTCGGCGACACAGTCCACTTCAATCGCTCGACGGGAACACTGGAAGTTAGGTTCTATGGGGGTGCCTATCGATCGACACCGCTGCACTCCACCTTCCTGGTCACGCCCGGCGCTGGCTGGAGTCCCCGGGCCCTCGCCGATTACAAAGGCGATGGCCAGACAGGCGTTCTCTTTGTGAACGACTGGACCCACCAGGCGGATATGTATTTCTATGGTGGACCCGAAGGAACGACTCTTTTAGATACGCAAACCATTAGCTCCCCCTTGCCGGAAGGATGGAGGGTGGTCGCGGCTGCGGATGTGAACCGGGACGGAAAACCGGATTTGATTCTGGAGAACTCTTTGACGCGCAAGGTGATGGTTAATTACCTCTCCGATGGGCGCGTCCTGAGCAGCGCAGCCTTTGGCGGAAGTGGGCTCAAAGGTTGGAGTGCGGTGGGGATGAGGGACGTCAACCAGGATGGACACCTCGATCTTATCTACGCCAATGACCAGACCGGTCAGATTATGGTCAGCTACTACGGCGGAAGTCGCGGTTTGACTTTCCTAAAATCCGCCTACCTGGATAGCACGCCTAGCCCCGGCTGGACGACGGTTGTGCCCAGCGAGACACAGGCAGCGGCTGTCTCGAGCGGCGGACCTGGAGGCCTAAATTCGGCCGCCGGCGCTATAACCTCGATGAACTCATCGAGTTCTGGGTCCATTCTTCTTTACGTGGGTGGCGGGACTTCGTCGGGCGACGTCTCGGCTGTGAAATCGCTGCTTAACTCGCTCGGACTGCGCTACGCCACGGTGAACTCAAGCCAGCTGGATAGCATGTCGGTCGGCCAGCTTCTGGCGCACAGGCTATTTGTAATGCCGGGCGGCAATGCCGTCAGCATTGGCCAGTACCTGTCGAGAACTGCAACCAACAACGTGCGAACTGCGATTAGCGGCGGAATGCATTATCTTGGCCTGTGTGCGGGAGGGTTTTTCGCCGGAAGGTCAATGTACAACCGTCTGCAGATGACGGGTGTAATTTACAGGTTCTTTAGCGCTTACTATCACGGAATTTACAAAGAAGCCGTTAACATCACCTTACCCGGAGGCGCCAAGTACGACATGTACTGGCAAGACGGCCCAGACTTATCAGGCTGGGGTAACGTCGTAGCTAAGTTCCCGGACGGAACAGCCGCCGTAACGGAAGGCAGATACGGGAGTGGCTGGGCCATTCTATGCGCAGTGCACCCGGAGGCGCCTGCCAGCTGGAGATATGGAATGAAGTTCACGACGCCGCTCAGCGTGGATCTCGCCTATGCCGGCACGTTGGTGAAGGCTGCTCTGGCGGGGAGTTCCTTACCTCACTACTAAGCTTGACGGAATCCCCGACCCTTGCCCATAAGATCATGGGCGTCGAATGTCAATTTCAAGTTCTGCTCCGAAGGGCCGCGGCCGTGCCCAGAAGGGGCAGAACTTGATCCCAACTGAAGCTTCTGCGCGCACGACTTGCCAGTCCCTGCGCGCGATTCAATCACAAACCAGACCTGGTGTTAGGTTTTCTACGTGATGGCGCCAAGCCCACGAATACGGGCTTTGGTAAAGTCTTCGGGCTCTGGGCAACAAGA
>JAFATF010000030.1 GCA_019244045.1 Acidobacteriota bacterium | reverse complement strand
CCGCTAAGGCCGTTCTGAACTTCTGGCGCAGCGCAGGGCCCTTCGAGCCGAGCTCCCCGAACCATGAGCCTTGGATCGACCTATGATCCGTTTTGGAATCGTCGGTTTTGGTCTGCACGCGGTGAAGCGTCTGATGCCCGGCTTCGCCCTGGCCCAGAATTGTCGTGTAACGGCTCTCTCGCGTCGCGCACTTGCTCGTGCGCGCCAATCGGCCGCCGAGTTCAATATTCCCCTGGCGTTCGATTCCGCTCGAGAGCTGTGCCAATCAACGGAAGTGGATGCCGTCTTTATTGCCACACCCAATGCATGTCACTTAGGAGACGTGCTTACCGCTGTCGAATGCGGCAAGCCGGTGCTCTGCGAAAAGCCGATGGGCATCCACGCCGCCGAGTGCCGGCAAATGGTTGAAGTCGCACGCCAGGCAAACCTATTGCTGGGCGTTGCCCAGGTGTTCCGGTTTGAAAACACTACTACCCGGCTACGCGAGAGAGTCCACGCCGGAGACGTTGGTACGCCGATATTCGCGCGCGCCGAGTTTTCTTTTCCGGCGCGTAACGCGGCGCGTACCTGGCTCTATGATGCTGCGCTGGCCGGTGGTGGTCCCATCGCAGACGTAGGGGTGCACGCCATCGATGCACTACGCTACATGCTCGACGACGAAGTTGTGTCGGTCAGTGCTCGCGCAGCCTGCGATGGTGAGTCGGGAAACGTAGAAGCAGCGGCTGCCCTGATTCTGGAGTTTTCACGGGGCACTCTAGCCGCGACCCTCGTCAGTTTCCGAGCCGACTACCGAACTCCCGTCGAAATCGTAGGTGACCGCGGTGTGCTGCGCGCCGATGACGGCTTTACTGTCGAGCGACCTATTCGAGTGGAGTTCCGGCGGGACGGCAACGTTGTCGATGCCGAGCTTTTGTCGAACGAGTCTGCTTATGTACGCCAAGTGGATATGTTCGCCGAAGCCCTTGAGGGTCGCACTCCCTATCGAGTTCCGGGCGAGGAAGGGTGGCAGAATCAGGAGATCATCGATGCGGCCTACCGCAGTATCAAGAGTGGAAGAGCCGAAGCTGTGTTCCAAGTTGCAAAACCCGAAACTGGCCGGCGGTGTCATTAGCCCGGCCTCTCAGCAGCGCCTGACATCCTAAGCGAGCCGCTGGACGGAGCAGCGCCGCGATTTAGCCTTCTTTAACTTCATTCTGCTTGGGGAAGCAAACCACGCCACACGCCGCCCCTTCTTCTTTCGCTCGCTTACTTCGGCGCTTGCGGGGCAGTCGAATGGATCTGCGGTGCCGCTGGCGTCGGGGGAGCCGCCGGCGGCAGGCCCCTGGCTTGTACAATCGCCCAGTGCCACTCCTGCTCGCCGTTTATCGTGAGGCTTAGGGGCGTTTGGAACAGGGTAGTCGAGGACGGAGCAGCCGATCCCTTGACGTGGTACAGCACGGTTCGATCGGAGTGCTTCTCAGCGGTAGCGGCGTCGTTCATGGCCGCCGGCGTAAGAGCGAGGCCATCCAAGGCAGGCGATATATCACTGGGGTGCTGAACCACTGTGACGCTGACCGTGATCTCGCGTACATCCCAGCTGCTGCCGTTGTGAATGGCCAATTGAAGTGAGCCCGCGACGATGGAAGCTGGGCCATCGAGCTTGCCTAGTTCCTCCTCAGGTAGTTTCTGGGGCTCGCGGTTTTCCCCTAAAACATCCTTCTGACCGCTGAAGGATAGCGCACAGGTTACGTCGGGCGATGAGATCTTAACCTTCTCAACCCGCCGATTGTTCCCCGGCAAACTCCGCTCCGGTGTCGCCCAACGCCTATTTTCCCCCTGTTCCATAACCGTCGAAAGGTTGTCATTGTCGATGACAGCTCGGGGAGGGAACTGATTTTTCCTTAAGCTGCGCGCCAGATCGCCGAGCGGTAGCTCCTCCGATTGCGCACCAGCAAGGCAGCGTCCGAGCAGTAGGACCCCCAAGCCAAGAGCCGAAATGTAGAAGACGCGAGACATCCTTCGATCCGGAAGTCGTTTCTGACCGGATAATGACCTGATTATAGATATATCGATGAAAGCGATCAGGTTACTGGCGCCGCACGATGGTGCTAGAACATCGGACGGCTCGTCAGTTAGGACAGATAAGAATTCGTCCGGCAAACATCACCCCGATCCGCTACACAATGTTCTGCATCTACTTACATGCTTCTCCGGAAGCGCAACTTGACAGTGCATGGTACATTCGAATTGTAAGTAGATCCTGGACCTCGGGCTTCCAACGCGATCGGGAAAAACTGATAAATTGCTGGCAGAAACGATGCGATTGGTAGCCAGCCGAGTAAGATTTACACCGCGGGCAGCAGAAGGGTCGCGAGATGCTGCACCCCTAAAAGACTTGGGGTTTGGCACTCCTTTTGCAGCCTGATGGACAGGTTTGCACCGGGTTGGTCCCCAGTTCTGCGCGGCTTCCCTCAGCTTCTGAGGCCGAAGCCGAGAAGGTAGGTTCGATGTCCTTTCGCATTTTCGTCGCAGATGACCACGAGGTAGTTCGGCGTGGGCTATGTGCATTACTGCAGGCCCAACCGGACTGGGAAGTATGTGGCGAGGCGGCCGATGGCCGCGAAGCCCTGGACAGGGTCCAGAAGCTAAAGCCTGATGTGGTGATTCTGGACATAGGCATGCCCAGCCTGAATGGATTAGAAGCCACCCGGCAGATTCTGAAAATTAATCCTCAGACGAGAATTTTGATTCTCACCCTGCACGACTCTGATCAAGTGGTGCGCGAAGTTCTTAATGCGGGTGCGCGTGGGTTTCTATTGAAATCCGACGCCGCTCGCGACCTGGTTGCCGCCGTCGACGCCCTGCGCCACGACAAGACGTATTTCACCTCTAAAGTGGCGGCCATGGTCTTGGAAGGTTTCTTGAAAAACGGAGCGCCTGGGAGCGTGACGCCGCCGCCTACCCGCGGCCGGCTTACCCCGCGAGAGCGCGAGATTGTACAGTTGTTGGCCGAAGGCAAAAGTACGAAGGAGGTCGCGGTTGCCCTGGGCTTAAGTGTAAAAACGGCAGAAACCCATCGATCGAACATCATGCGCAAGCTTGAGCTGCACTCGGTCAGCGACCTTGTTTTGTATGCGGTGCGCAATAACATCGTGCACGTCGTCCAACCTTCGTTATAGCTCGCATCGCACCTATAACAGCGAATCCTCCCGCAACAGGGAGGATTCGCTCGCTTCAGGCGCGCCGCAGCTTTGTTTTACGCCACTCGTCGTGGACGGCTGGCGCGGCGGCTCGGGCTTGTTTTTGTGACCTCACCCTCGCCAGCTTCAACGTTGATACTTTCAGAGATATCGGTCAGCTTCTGATCAGCTTCCTTTTCCTCATTCAACGTTTCCTCCAGCAAATCGGCCGCGTCCTGTTCGCCTAACAAGCTCGCCCAGGTACGCGCCGTACCGTAGCCAGCCATCTCGTAATGCTCGACTTTTTGCGCCGCTGAAATGATGGCGGCATCGCGCACGTCCTCATCATCCACATCTTTCAGCAGCTCGTTGCCTTCTTTAATCACGCCTTCCATTCCCGCACACTTCTCCGCTTTTGCTTTCTCGCCCAAGTTTTGGAAAATCTGCTCCAAACGTTCGGCTTGTTGGCGGGTTATGTCAAGGTGCTCGTTAAGCGCGCTTTTCAGCTCCTCGGAAGATACTTTGGAGATCATTTTGGGGAGAGCCTTAATGATCTGATGTTCCGCGTCATACAGATCCCGTAGCTCTCCGAGGTAGAGTTCTCGCAACGAATTGGCTTTCACCGTGGTCCTCCATATAGTTATTTTCTTTTCCTCAGATGGTCTCTCGCCGATGGTCGTCACTCAGGGACGAAGTAAAAACCAGTTCAGAAGGCGAGGGGCAGGTGCCGGTTCTTTGCTGCCGACTCCTGCCCTGGTGGTGGGTTCTTGAGGGCAACTTTCACGACACAGGATAGGTGGGCAAACCAGCTGGCAACAATCCCAGCAAGTCTGTAGTTACGGGGAAGAGTCTCTGTAAAAACGGTCAACCTACTAGCTGGCGGGTCGGCAGATTACACGGTCTGCGCGTGCGACTCTTCTTCTCGCGACCGAGCACATTTGGGATGCTAGTCGACAAAGCTGTCTTGGACTCGCGCCGCTGCTCTCGAACGCAGCTAGAACGACGAAAAGGTAGGGAGGCTCGCTCGCGAGACGCTGCTTTTGACCAGGGAGGGCTCGAAAGCAGGAATCATCTTGTCCCCGTTGCCAACTGCCAATCGGTGCAATCCACATTGAACTGTAGGATCACTAGATAAGTTCCTGTAGATTGCCTCCGCCGAACCAGCTGCAGCTACGGTCTGATGGGCTCGCCGGCCGGCAACGAGGGCGCGGCAAATCCCGCACTCGAACGCGGGAAATCAGCCAAAAGCTACACCAGCTTACGGTTACAGCAACTAATCAATTGAACTACGGGCTGCACCGGATAGCGATTCCTGCGGGTTGACCATAGTCTCAAAGCAGAAAGAGACCGCACCTGAGACCCGAAAGGAGATCGAAGTGAATTCTGACCTCAACACCACCGCCCAGTCTCTGTCTGATTTGGAACTCGTCAAAAGAGCTCAGCGTGGAGACTCCGACGCCTTCGCAGCTCTTTTTTATGCACACAAGCCAAGAGTTTACTCGCTGTGTTTGCGCATGACGAACAATACTGCGGAAGCAGAAGATCTCACCCAAGATGCATTCCTGCAGGTGTTCCGCAAGCTCGCCACCTTCCGCGGCGACTCCGCCCTGTCCACTTGGCTATATCGCGTGGCCGTCAACACCGTCTTGATGCATTTTCGTAAAAAAGGCCTGCGCCAGGTTTCCCTCGATGAATCGAGCAGTCAGGACACGCGTGTTGTGAAGCGCGAATATGGCAGCCTCGACGAAAGGCTTTCCGGTTGTGTGGATCGCATCGCGCTGGCACGCGCTATGCAGGACCTGCCCGCCGGTTACCGCACGATCTTTTTGTTGCACGAGATCAAAGGCTACGAACACCAGGAGATTGCTCGTATCCTTCGTTGCTCGGTGGGTAATTCGAAATCACAGCTGCACAAAGCCAAGCTGAAGATGCGGGAGTTGTTGGGTTATCACAAGAACGAGATGCTTGAGGAGGCCATTGCGCAGAGAACCAGCAAGAAACGCCGCGTCAAAGCCCAGCACGCACCGGCCGTGGATCAATCGGCGACGGCACCCTGGGAAAGCCTTGAAGACCAGCTGGCCGATAGTCGACCGATGTTCCCCTTGCCGAGCAGTGCTAATAGGCTGATGGCGGAAAGCGGTCTGTGAGTCGATCGGCGGATGGGTAGGGAGAAAACTCAGCCGGCCAGATTTGTTAGGGCGTGAATACATAAGTCACCTGCCTCGAAGCGAGGATTTTCGGACGGCTTTTTGAGAGTGACTGGGGAGCCGAGGTCAACTGTGGAACTAGGCGCAATTATTATCATCGGGCGGAATCTCGGGAAGGCTACCTCAGCTGGCCCGCCCTACAAGGCCCCTTTTAACAGTAGCTGCCAGAAGCCCATGGTTTGCTGGGATCTGTTGGGCGCGAGCCCGCTTCGCCGCATGGTGGCGCAGTTGCGCGAGAGCGGTGTGCAATTAATTTCCGCTCTCGATAGCGTAGCACCCGAACATAAGACAGGAGCGCAGAGTTGGGAGCAGGCGGTGCTTGATTACGCGCGCGGGGGCGTCGAGGAGATCTTGCTGCTTGACCTGCGCGCCTATACCGAGATGAATCTTTATGAGCTGGTCAGCTTTCACCGCGACAATTCTTCTCCCGTGACGAATGTAGCCGATGATCGAGGATTGGTCGGCATCACCCTGCTGCGCGCTTCGGCCATCGACCAAGATGATAACCTTAGCCGCCGACTGCAGGCGCTGTCTTCCTGTTCGTCTACCTTCGAGTTTAGCGGATTCGTTCACCGCCTTGTCTCCCCTGCCGACTACCGGGAACTGGTGCAATCCGCCCTCTCGGGCGCATGCAACATTAAGCCTATAGCGCGGGAAATTCAGCCAGGCGTGTGGATGGGAGAGGGTGCACGCGTTGCCTCGTCGGTGCGTGTCTTAGGCCCCTGTTTCTTGGGGGCCAAGACGCGCGTCAAAGCCGGGAGCGTGATTCGCTCCGGCAGTGCCATCGAGCGCGAATGTGAAATTGATTGCGGGACCGTGGTGGAGGCCGCCAGCATTCTTCCTCGGACCTATGTTGCGCCAGGGCTGCGGGTCTCGAATGCGGTGGTCGACGGCGGCCGGTTTGTCCACCTGGGACGCAAACTGGAAGTCGAGTTGGCCGACACGGGCCTAGTCGGTTCTACCGGTAAGCGCGCTTCGCGCCGAATTCTCGATAGTCTGGGGTCGGTCTTTGCTCTGGGTGGATCAGGGTTGGATTTGCCAACCCCGTCCAGAGCACCCGCATCCTTAGACTATGTTCGGGGCAACGGATTCATGGAATAAGGCCTTCGAACCTGGGCAGCAGGAATGATTCAGAATCACTTAGCCATTGTGAAGCAGTTCCCCGCGCACCTCGATGCCGTCGAGGGCCGACGCTTTTTCCGCGAACTGCGGGCCGAACTAAAAGATTGCTACCGACCGCGAGTTGTCTTCGACCTTTCTCGCGTCGAGCACATGCGCGCGCAAGGCCTGGACCTGATGGTGCGCTGCATCGATGAGATCGCAGACCAAGATGGCGAGTTAAAGTTTGCAGCCGCCTCGCCGGAAACCGAGCTCGTGCTCGAGTTGACCCAGATCAGCGGGGTCGCCGAAAGCTACGACTCTGTCGAGGATGCGCTCGAAAGCTGGACTTTGCCGACCCACAAAGCGGCGCTCCAGCTCGAGCCTGCGGCCGTGTCCAAAGCCGCCTGAATAACGCTCGGGTGCCACTTTGGAGGATGCCTATGCGACTTTCGACAACACGCATTGTTAGCCTGGTTCTCGTAATCCTGTTCTCGCTAACTCCTGAAATTCTGTTCGCCATGGCCGGACAGGAAAACCCTCAATCGGGCCCCCCGGCGGCACGGGAAAACGCTCCCCACCAGGAGAACAATCAGCCCCCGGCGAGTCCGGTATCTCCAACAGCCGAAGCGCCCATGAATTCGCCCACCTCGGCGGGAGAGCACGCCGCCACGCCGCAAGAGACCGCGCAGCCAGAGGGTACGGCTGCCGCACGAGCGACCAGAACGATTGGGGGGCCGGCGTCAAAGCCCGCCGGGTCTGCGGTTGCCCCCGCCAAGCAACGGCAAGTGCGGTCGTTGCTCATCAAGATCGGTGCAATCGCCGGCGCGGGTGCGGCTCTGGGGACAGTCTATGCCTTAACTCGAGGCACTCCCACGAAGCCGCCCGGGGCGCACTAGGTCCGCATGGAACCGGCTTCCCCACAGCGCGTCCCCTCCCTGAGCTTTCAAAGCCGACCCATCCTCGTGAGTTTTTCAGGCATTGATGGCGCCGGCAAGAGTACGCAGATTGAGCGGTTGCATCAGTTTCTCGGCGAATTAGGCATCTCCGATCTGCGGCTCGCTTTTTGGGATGATGTGGTGGTTCTGCCGCACTTGCGCGCGGGAGTTAGCCACAAGCTGCTCGGCGGAGAACTTGGGGTAGGCGCGCCGGGTAAGCCGGTTCGCCGCAATGACAAGAACGCCCGCACCTGGTATTTGACCCTGGTGCGTTCGTTATTTTATTTCTTCGACGTGCTCAGCCTCCGCAAATTGTGGGCCAAAGCGCGAGTGACGAACGCTGACGTGATTGTTTTCGACCGTTACATTTATGATCAACTGGCAAATATTTCGGGAAATTGGGCAGGGCGGCTTTACATCGGGCTTTTACTCTCTTTCGCGCCGCGTCCCCATGTCGCCTTTCTGCTCGATGCCGATCCAGCCACGGCATTGGCCCGGAAACCTGAATACCCCCTGGATTTCCTCGATCGCTATCGGCGTTCTCACTTGCGCCTCAGTCAAATGGCGCCTGAGATGGTAGTAGTACCACCCGGACGTGTCGAAGACGTGGAGCGCGTGATTCGAGGCGAGTTCCTCAAGCGCTGCCCACAACTACCCTCGCAGGCTGTCGCGGGCCCCGAGCCCTCCAAATCTCTAGGCGAGGACTCTAGCGTACGAGTGTTCTCATCGAACAATACCTAAGCGGCTAGCATACAACGTCTCTCCGCAAGAGCCCATCCAACAAGCGAAATTCAGAATTCCGGGTTCCCAGAAATGCTAACGAACAAGAAATTTGCCTTGGTGATTCCGACTTTGAACGAAGCGGGCAACGTTGAGCCGCTGCTCGCGCGCGTACAGGCGGCGCTCAATCCTCAGGCAATCGATTACGAAGTCATCGTTGTTGACGACGGCAGCTGGGATGAAACTCAGCAAAAGGTCCGGGCTTTGGCGCTACAGGATTCCCGCATACGCCTGCTGGTGCGGGCCTGCGCCAAAGGGCTCTCCGGCGCCGTGGCCCATGGCTGGCGACACACGGACGCAGATCTCCTTGGCGTAATGGATGCGGATCTGCAGCATCCCCCGGAACTCCTGCCCGAGCTGCTGCGGTCCGTCAGCCAAGGTCATGATATTGCCATTGGCAGCCGCTACGTCCAGAGCAGGCGGGTTGAAGGCTGGAACCCGCTTCGTCAAGCCGTATCGTGGTTGACAACGCTGACCACTTTGCCTCTGCAAAGACCCGGTGTACATGTGAAGGATCCGATGTCGGGATTCTTCATCGTACGGCGGGAATGTATTGAAGGAATTCAGCTGCAGCCGCAGGGATTCAAGATCTTACTGGAGATCCTGGTGCGCGGACGAATTCATTCGGCGGTTGAGATTCCCTTTCGCTTTGCGCAAAGACATGCCGGCAAGAGCAAGGCAGATGTCAAAGTTGCGTTTTACTATTTTTCTCTTTTGGGCAAGCTTTCACGCGATCTTCTTTTTGGGTCTAGCCAGCAATGAAGATTTGTCTGGTCAGTGCATTTCCACCGAGCCGACAGGGACTGAACGAGTACGGGTTCCATATTGCCCGGGAATTGAGCCAGCAGGCCGGGCTGCAGTTGACCATTCTGGCTGATGATTTGGACTCGCAGGTGCCGGAGTTGCCGGGCTATTCGGTAATTCGCTGCTGGGGATTCAACAAGCTCTCCAATCCCATTCGCCTGTTGCGGGTAATCGGGCGCATTCGGCCCGATGTTGTCTGGTACAACATCGGCTTCGCCAGCTTCGGAGGAAGCGCCCTTCCTGCTTTCACCGGGCTGGCGATTCCAGCTCTCACTCGCATCAGCGGGTTGTACACTCATGTCACCTTGCACCAACTGGTCGAGACCGTGGACTTAAAAGATGCCGGCGTGAGGTCGCACGGCCTCTATAGGCTTGCGGGATCTGTTGCCACGCACATGCTGCTGTCGGCAAACTCTCTCTCTGTCTTGCTGCCCGCCTATCGCAAGGTTCTCCTCGAGAAGTATCGTCGCGGCTCGGTGTTCGTGCGGCCACATGGGATTTTGTCAGGGCGACCCGAATATCCCGATCTTTCCCGGCGCGGCAATCCGGTGCATCGCATCCTGGCATTCGGAAAATGGGGCACCTACAAGCGGCTGGAACTGCTGATCGCAGCATTTCACAAAGTCACAGAAGCCCTCCCGCAAGCCGAACTAGTCATTGCAGGAGGCGACCACCCGAAAACTCCAGGATATGTTGCCTCGGTGGCCGCGCTTCATAAGGACGAACCGCGCATTCGCTTTACCGGCTACGTCGCCGAAGAAGCCATTCCCGACCTGTTTCAGACTACCAGTGTGGCAGTTATGCCCTATACCTCGTCTGCCGGCTCAAGTGGGGTGGCCCACCTAGCTTGCGAATATGGCGTCCCCATACTTGCGTCCGACATCTCGGATTTCCGAGAAATCCTGGACGAGGAAGGTATTGCCATCGAGCTGTTTGAGCCTGGCGGTGTGGACAGCCTGGCGGCACATCTCATCTCTATGTTGACCAATCCGGAGCGCCTCGAGGCTATGGCGAAACAGAATTTCTCCGCCGCTCTGCGCATGAGCATGCCGGAAATCATCCGCCAGTACATCCGTTCATTCGATCTGCAGCACCGCATCAAAATGTTGCGTGCCGCATCTCGCTTTCGCCGCCTACCGCGCTGGATGCCACTGCGGCCTGCACTCAGCCGACGCGTAGGCCGCAGATTTCTCAGCTGGCACGATGCCGAGCTCACGGAGTACTTGAGCTCCAGCCGAGCCATGTCCCCCTCGAATGGCAATGGCCACGCCCGGCAACCGGAGCAGCCTCAAGTGGAAGATACTCTGTCCCATGCACTCCCCGGTATAGAACCCCCGCCTCAAGGCAAGAACGACGCAGCCTGAGAAGCGAGTTCGCGTGCGTCCAGAGGGCGAACAATCGATAGGTTTGGTCCGCCTGCTGGCTTCTCTGGCTAGATAGACCAGCTGGCTGGCATAGATTGAATATTCGGTTCAAAGAACGAACCGGCGGATATCTGTTTTACCCGAAGCCGCCGGCAAGGCGCACAGGGCAAGAAATATGCAAGCTGAGCGGAAGCTTCTTTTTTCCCGCATGCCACAAGGAAGCATACGAGCAGCTGTCAAGCGGACCTTGGTAAACAACGGTACCCGCGTCACGCAGGGCCACCAGATTACGCCCGAATAGCTCGAGCTCCACGCTATTGCGTAGGGCCTCTCTTATCACGCATTCTGCGCGCAGCTTGCGCAAACTGTCTTACCAGCAGCCGACGCGGCATCAGGGGCTGTACTTTCATGAGGCAGCCATAACTCCGGCCAGGAAAAATGACGGGTGAACCTCTGTCGAATTCTCTAACGATCTGTGCGGCGCAGTCCTCTGCGCTGATACGGAAGATGCTTTGGCCTGGCGAGGCTCCCCCTTTGATACCGGCAACCTGGTCGAATTCAGTGGCAACCGGTCCGGGTGCGGCTTCTGAGACGCTGATACCCGTACCGGCCAGTTGAGCACGCAGAGATTCGGTAAATGCTCGCACGAAGTGTTTGGAAGCTGTGTAGACAGCAGCATTCGACATGGCGGCATATCCCGCTCCGGAATATTTAAGATTGCGCCGTGCCGCCGCCGGATCATGCCAGGTAACAGTAGTGGGTCAACCGCAACATCGCTAGAACGTTGAGTTCGACTATCTGGCGAATTCGGATCCAGGGCGAGTGTTCAAATAGTTCCGATTCTCCTAAACCAGCATTGTTGACCAGGATGTCGACATTTCGATCATGCGCGTTCAATCTCTCGAGAAGGCTCTGAACCGCTTCAGGGTGGGACAGATCTGCAGCCTCGACCAGTATGTTCAGGGATGGATAGCGGGATTGAAGTTCTGCTGACAACTGCTGCAAACGGTCTATTCGACGGGCAATCACAATGAGCGAATCTAGCTTGGACGCTAAAGCTTTTGCCACTTCCAATCCAATGCCCGCCGGTGCGCCGGTAACCAGAGCGACTCTATTCAGGGTTGAGAACACATCAAGCAAGACAAAAGTTGTCCGGGTAGCTGCCGCGTTGTTGTCGAGCGGTGCGTTCGGCGGACGCTGCCGAACGCTTCAGTTTTTGGCCTGGCCGGGGACCACCGACGCCTGCCGCTTCTTCACAGGTACAGGCATTCGAGTGCGGCAGTCCCGGTTTGCGTGTCCGACGGTCTTCGACCAAAATATCTGAAATAGAGCGGCCGGGGTACTGTTCTAGGTTCCATGGTGTCTAACATTCGTATGTCGAGCCCGTGGAGTACTCGATTGTTTCTTTTGTTTCTTTGCCTCCCCGGTTTGCTGAGCACACCCGGGGTGTTCGGGCAAGCAACGCCATCAAGTACCGGCGAAACAGTTAAAGGGACCGTGATCAATAGCATGACCCACGAGCCGGTAGGCCGTGCTCTGGTGTATTCCTCCGATAGTCGTTTTGCGACGATGACGGACAGCGAAGGACGTTTTGAATTTTCCACGTCCTCCGCCGCATGTGGTAATGTAAGCGCCGTCGCCTGCCTGAACTCACTGGCTGCCAAAAAGCCCGGCTTTGTTGACGGTCCAGCTCCTCGATGGGGTGCGGTGCAGCCCGGAAAAGACGTCACCCTGGCAGTCACACCGGAAGCTCTG
>JAFATF010000009.1 GCA_019244045.1 Acidobacteriota bacterium | reverse complement strand
CCTTGTTCAGTTTCGTTGCTGGAACAGCTGCTCGACCCTGTTGAGGGAGATTCCGGCCGAGACGGCAGAGTTGCCTCGCACCGAAGGCGCCGGCCGGCTGCCATGTTGCAGGCCCGGGGGTCTTTGGCCAAAGTCATGTCGCAGGTCTCAATCCAGCTGCCAACAATGGCATAACGTTCACACTCTAGCAGCGGGCAAAATCACTACGGTCGGCGGATCCGGGAGCTTGGCCGTGCGACAACCACCTTGACCCTGGAAAGGGGTAGATCATTTGGCAGCTCACCACCGGCCTTATAGAGCGGCAAGGATCATCTCTCACGAGCTCGCTCTTCAGGGCATCTTCCCATAGGGCCTGTATCCTCGTGGCAGGCTAGGTGCATGCGAAGGATGGCGTAGTAAGAGGTGCTGGCGTCCGCCGCCGCATTCGCTATGAGCCTCTTGATCAGCTCTTCGACGTCCACCCCGCGCCTGGCGCTATGAATCAACCCGAGTCGCTGCGTGGACATCGCCGTTGCTTTACCCTGGGTATCTTTCGTCTGAGCCATGGAACGTCCTGCTCGCCGTGGCTTGCTCCCGGTCTAAGATATAGTTCCTCTCCAGGAATAAGTTTTTCTCTGGAAACTGGTTGATGATAGGAGGGCAAGGATGGGCTATTCGGACTTCATCAGCTTCGCTATTTTTGTGCGCGTGGCAGGACTCGCAGTTGCACCCGCGCAGCACACAGAACATCGTGGCGCAACCATCGTAATCGCAGCAGGTGCGAAAGCTGGAAGATGAACTCGGGACCAAGCTCTTCGACGTCTAGGGCGTACGGTTCGGCTGACCGGGTTCGGAGAGCACTTACCCCAGAGACGGAGGTTTTTTTGAGAAGTCACCTCCGTTAAGAGGGAAATTCAAGGGATGGGCGGGGACCGAGCAGGGAAGGCTCGTAAGCGCCATCCGGAGTTTCTTGCCTGCACACCTGGCTAGTACGTGCGTAACTTCCGCAGGTTCAAGTCGGCGTCGTCGAAAAGCTCACGGTACGTCTATTAGCCTGGTGCGTGAAGGGCTGTCGACATGGCTCCGGTCGCATTACCGGTTCCGGCCGCTCATTGCACGTGTCACGAGCTGTTTCGCGAGCGCCTTTTCCTGGTCGCGCCTCGCCGTCAGCGCCTTGCTCATTGCCCCAGGTCAACCTCGCACAAATTGAACGATCCGCTCTTATTGCTAAAGGAGGGACACCGCTTCCGAATCTCTACTTTCGATCTGCCGCAACGGGCATTTTCAGCTCAAAGTAGTTTCAAGTTTTGGATCCGAACGATCCTCGCCCTGGGGGCTGCAGGTACGGCCTTGTCGATACCCTGGGAAATGGCGTCAGAGGCCGCTTCATTGTTTGGTCAATGAGGGCGTTTACCGCCGGGTGGGAATTCTGCGATTGAAACAACACCTCTGCCGCCGCGTGCACTCTGCATTTGTCAGACACTTCGCTGGGTCTTGCTCTGTGTTCCGGATAGCGGAAGCTGTTTCGCCCCGTCTGCTCTAAGCGGCTGAACTCGCACAGGAACAACCATATTCTATGCTCGTCCATGGCGGATCTGTTTTGTGCTGATCAGAAACAGAGTAGCCGCCGAAAACCCAAAACCGGAAATCGCGATTTCCCTTGATTCCTTACCAAGCCTGTCGCCGCCCATCTTTTCCCAGTGTCACATGTATTTAAGCTTCTAATTTGAAACGCGTTGCAGCCAGCGCGTACAGCCTTCTCCAGACGAGCCGGTTCATGGTTACGACCAGGAGAGCCATTACCACCGTTGCTGCCACAAGGAGGCGAAAGTTCGCGGTGTCGGTCGCTTGGCTGATGATTGCGCCCAGTCCGGTTGTAGACATGGTTTGCCCGCGAAAGCGAAAGTATTCTGCCACAATACTTGCATTCCAGGCACCGCCTGAGGCGGTAACAAAGCCTGTGATCAGGTAAGGGAAGATGGCAGGCAGGAACAATGTGCGCCAACGTTCCGCGGTGCTCAGCTGATAGGTCTCACACACCTCTTTCAAGTCTGCCGGTATCGCCGTGGCGCCGGCGATGACATTGAAAAGGATGTACCACTGCGTTCCCAAAAGCAGCAAGAGAATCGAGCCGATCCCCAGACCACCTCCGATACGAAACAAAACCAGAAGCATGACAGGAAACAATGCGGTCGCCGGCACTGAGGCTGCGATCTGGGCTAATGGTTGCACGACCGCAGCTAATCGCGCGCGTAGCCCGATTGTGACCCCGACAGGAACCGTCCACAGAGCGGCGAGCAGCAGAGTAGCCTGCACGCGCAAGAAGGTGGCCCCGGTGCCCCAGGCAATATGGCGCAATTCCGCTGAGGACAGCGTTGCCAGCGTCGCAAACATCCTGACCATCGTATAGCTCACCGCAACCAGAATGATGCCCGCCAAGATTCGAGGCGTGAAGTGGGGAAGCGGGCCCCTGCCGCCCCAGCCGATCGCCTGCGCGCGCGTCTTCGCGAAATGCAAGTCTAGTCTCTCGCGGGCAGGAAAATAGAAGGTCCGGATGGCCACCGGCAACAGTTTTGAAGCCCGCAACAGAGACAGTACGGGGGAGCGCGGAGTCTCGCCAGACCCCACCTGTTCCAGTTTAAACTTCTCCGCCCAGGCAATCACGGGGCGCCAAACAATTTGATCAATCAGGACAATGACGCCAATCATGGCAGCCAAACCACCGCAGATCGCCCGGGTGTCTCCCTGATTGGCTGCCGTTTGCAGGTACGACCCCAGGCCCGGTAAACGAAAATCGTGGCTGCCCAGAACGAACATCTCGCAGGCCATCAAAAAGAACCAGCCGCCCGCAACTGACATCATCGAGTTCCAAATCAGCCCGATTGAGGCGTGCGGCAGTTCCAATTGCCAAAACCGCTGCCACCAGCTAAGCCTATATGCCAGGGCCGCTTCCTGCATTTCTGTCGGGATGGTCTTTAGGGAAGAGTAAAAGCTGAAGGTCATGTTCCATACCTGCCCGGTAAAGATCAACAGAATGGATCCCAGCTCTACTCCCAATTGGCGGCTGGGAAATAAGGCGACCATCGAGAGCATGACCGGGGGAAGAAAACTGAGCACAGGAATGGACTGCAGGGTATCGAGAAGAGGCACCATCACCCGCTCTGCCTGTCGGTTGTAAGCCGCCAGGTAACCGTACAGAATAGTGAAGGCCAGGCTGGCCACATAAGCTGCCGCGATCCTCAAAACGGAAAATAGTGCGTACTTCGGTAATGCACCGGCCCGCAGACTGATGTCCGCCTGTGAGTTCACCGGGCTTGCCCAATAATGTGCAAACACGATAAGGCCGTACAGCAATCCGATTGCGCCGAACACGATCGGCAATTCGCGTAGCAGTGAGCTCGCACCTACCGGCACTTTGCCCCAACCGGTAGGCTCTAAACTGAGTTTACGAACTGATCGTCTCGTCGGCATCAATGGGGAGGAGCGGTCGCACTCGAGTCCGTCATCTCTGGCATGGGCTCTAGCATCAGCCGGTCAGTTTCCGAATCATAGGCGAAAAGCTCGGCATATCTGCCCCAATTCAATGCCGTGTCGATCTGCCGTTGAACGTCGGCTTGCGAAAGATGTTCATCCCAGATATCTCGAAAGAAATCGAGCGGTAACGTCCGGTCGGCTTTTCGCTCCAGAGCATTGCGAATCTGTTGCATGAGGGGAGCGTTATGCAAGAGGGCGCCGCGGAAAAGGTGCTTGCGGCCTACAATGTCGGCCTCCGCAAATTCCTTTCCTTGCGGAGTGATCTCGACATCGCCCTGGGTGGAGGAGGCGAACTTCAGCAGGACGGCGCCGTCTACAATGGGGAAAAGATCGTCCACTTCCATCAGCAACTCTTCGGCGAGATGGTACAAATCCTCCTTGCCGCCGCGTTCATTGAGGAATTCGAGCAATCCTGCGATTCCACCCGCCGTGGTGTGAGGGAGCAGCGGGAATGACGCTTTAGGCAAAGTAGGCAGTTTGGTCAGCGATCCTAGCTCGAGTTCGGGCTGCGTCATGACCTTGTAGATGTAATCCACATAGACAAGAAATTCTCCCGACTTGCGGTCTCGCGGTTGAGACAGAGCAATGCGAAAATCGGCGCGAATCCGCGCAGGACGTGTTCCCAAAACGATTATGCGATCGGCCAGCAATACCGCCTCTTCAATATTGTGGGTAACCAGGAAAATGCTTCGCGTGGGGATCTGGTTCTTCGTCCACAACTCCATCAATTCGCCTCGCAGGTTCTCGGCCGTAAGCACATCCAAAGCCGAGAATGGCTCATCCATGAATAGCACTTCAGGTTCGACGGCGACAGCCCGTGCCAACCCCACGCGCTGTTTCATTCCCCCGGAGAGCTCTTTGGGATAGGCATTTTCAAATCCTTTGAGCCCCACCATGGACAAAGCCCGTAGCGCTTGCCGATGTCGATGCTTGTGTGTGAGGCCGCGGGCGAGCAACGGAACCTCCACATTCTCGAGAACTGTGAGCCAGGGAAAAAGCGCGAAACTCTGAAAGACAATCCCCACATTACAGTCGTGATCGAGAGGCTTGCCATGCCAGAGAACCATGCCCTTAGTCGGCCTCGTGAGTCCCGACAAAATGCGCAATAATGTCGATTTGCCGGAGCCGGAGGGCCCCAGGAGCGCGCAGATGGTATTCGATTCAAGCAGCAGATCGGTGGGTGCGATAACCTGAACCTGATTGCCATCCGGCTGCTCGAAACTCTTCTCCACCTGTCGAGCCTCGATGATCGCTTCTGTCGGCTGCCTGCCTTTCCATCGAGCCTCAGGCATGGCCTGGGTCTGACCGGAAATTTCGACACCTTCTTTCCCGGACAGTTCATCCATTAACTGTTGCCACGCCTCCTCCGGAAGTTCGTCAAACAGGCGCATGCGTTCGTGGGGCTCCAGGCGGTCGACGAGTGCCCGCATTTCCCCGAGTGGCCGGGAATGCAAAAGCACGTACTGGTCGTAGTAGGGAAGCGGAGCAAGCAGGGTAGCGGCGACGTCCAGCGGCAAGTGGCGGAACAATGCTTGTTGCTGCTCGAACGAGAGCCCACTTAACACTTCAGACGCATGCGCAGGGTCAGAACTCTCG
The DNA here is from genome assembly GCA_019244045.1 of Acidobacteriota bacterium. Classification (GTDB taxonomy): domain Bacteria; phylum Acidobacteriota; class Terriglobia; order Terriglobales; family Acidobacteriaceae; genus Gp1-AA122. The sequence goes on along the minus strand of JAFATF010000009.1, from coordinate 3,246 downwards.
AGCAGAGTGATCGCCTCATCCCAGCGAGCCTGAGAAACTGCATTGCGAACTTTGCCGGCGAGGAGTGAGATCATCGGCTGCTAACTTAGCACACCAGCGAATGGTCATCGAACACAATCTCCCGGTTCAGCGGCGTGCTGCTCATGTTTCGCGAACAACACGGCGCGATCCGACGCCTTTCATAGGGCGCAAGCTGTTTGCGCCGGGTAAGCGACCAATGCCGTAAGTTTCTGCGAGGACCGGGTTGGCCCGGTTTCCCGTTCAGTTTGGGCCGCGCTTCGCAAATTCTCACTGCGGCGGATCCAGGTCGTGACCCGCGGCTGGACAAGCGGGTCTTGTTCGCCGGGTCTCATGGTTGGCCCTCAGCACACAATGAGGGGGCGCCCCTACTGAGTTGCATACGCGATACAATGCCGTTCGCTTGAGTTTCAGTCCCGGAAATTCTTGGGAAGCGGATTAACCTCATGGCTCATACCATCGAATGGGGCAGAAAACCTTTGCGCCGCCGGGTTTTCTTCCTGCTTGCTCTCGTTGTGATTATCATTCTGGGCAGCCGCTCCGTGCTGTCGTACTACGTGGATGCGCTTTGGTTCGGGTCGCTGGGATATGGGGAGGTGTTCCGAAAAACCCTGAGCCTCGAGTGGGCGGTTTTTTCAGCGTTTCTTGCCGCCACCTTTTTAATTCTGTACGGATGGTTCCTGGTTCTGAAGCGCGCTTACCAGACGGAGTTGCTTAGCGGGAGCATCATCTACATCGGCGGGCAGCCGCTAAGATTGCCAGTTGAGCGCGTGCTCACTCGCATCGTGCTGGCGGTGTCGCTGATTATTGCGGTACTCACCGGCGCCGGCATGATGCCGGAATGGTCCACATTCGCGCTCTACTGGTATGCACCAGAGCGAAGCGGCGTCACCGATCCGATTTTCCATAAGGGGCTGCATTTCTATCTCTTCACGCTGCCCGCCTGGCAACTCATCACTGGCTGGTTGCTCACCGTAGCGGTGATCGCCTGTATGGTTGCCGCTTTCTTTATTGTGATCACCGGCAGCACTCGCGTGTTCGCAGGCCGGAGAGGCATCTCTGTCCCCTTGCCATGGCGTGGCTTCTCGATCGCATTTGCTTTCCTGCTTTTGATTCTCGCCCTCCGCGTGTACATCAGCCGCTTTGAAACCTTATATGACGAGCATACGATCTTTACCGGCGTCACCTACACCGACGCTCATATTACTCTGGCGGGGCTGTTCGCGGTCTCTGCCGCGCTCTTGCTTGGTGCCGTGCTTTGCCTGATCAATCTGGTCTCACCACCTCGCGTGCGCTGGTTGGCGGCAGCAGTTGTTCCTGCCCTCCTCTGCTATGTGGGACTTCAGGTCGTCGGCTGGTATGTCGATAACTTCATCGTGAAGCCGAACCAGCTAGTTCGGGAGCGCCCCTATATCGCCCACAACATCGAGCTTACCCGCCAAGCTTACGGTTTGGAGCGCATTTCCCAGCGAGAATTCCCCGCGGAGACCACAGTCGAAGCAGCCGATGCGCCGAACAACCAGGCCACCCTGCACAACATACGCCTCTGGGATTGGCGCGCTCTGCAAGATACCTTGCGTCAAATTCAGGAGATCCGAACGTACTATGATTTTCCTGATATTGACATCGATCGCTACCAAATTGACGGCACCCTGCGCCAGGTCATGCTCGCCACGCGCGAGCTGAGCATTGACAAGCTTCCGGAGAGCAGCCGCAATTGGATCAATGAGAAGCTCATTTATACGCATGGCTACGGTATCACCATGAACCCTGTCAATGGCTTCACTCCGGAGGGGTTGCCGACGCTGATTCTGAGCAACATGCCCGTGCAAAGCACGGCCTCGAGTATCGCCATCAGGCGCCCAGAGATCTACTTCGGAGAGCTGACCAGCAGGGACGTGTACGTCAAAACACGGCAGCAAGAATTCAACTACCCGCAGGGGCAAACGAACAACCTCACCTCGTATGTCGGCACCGGTGGCATTCCCCTGAGGGGATTATTACGCCGCATTCTGATTGCGTTCGCCCAAGGGGATCTCACTAAGCTTCCCTTCAGCGACGATATTAACGCAGAGAGCCGTTTGCTCATGCGTCGCAACGTGCACGATCTACTGGCGGCTCTTGCTCCCTTTCTCACGTACGAATCAGACCCCTACATCGTCATCGGCGATGACGGCCGCTTATTCTGGATTATGGATGCGTTTACCACCTCGGATAATTATCCCTACTCCAGCCACTATTCGCTGGCCGGTAATTCGCTGAACTACATGCGCAATAGCATCAAGGCGGTTGTCGATGCCTACAATGGGAGTACCATGTTCTATGTGTTCGATGCGCAGGATCCCATCATCGCAACCTATCGTGAGATGTTTCCCTCGTTATTCAAGGATGCGTCAGAGCTGCGGTCAGACCTGCAAAGGCACGTCCGTTATCCCGAGTTGCTGCTGCGAATGCAGGCCGCGGTCTTCGGTTTGTATCACATGACCGACCCAGAAGTTTTCTACAATCGCGAGGATTTGTGGACGATAGCGTCGGAGGTGGGTATGAACGAAGCGGGCGAGCAGAAGGCGCTAGCTATGGAGCCGAACTTCGTGTTGATGAAGCTGCCCGGCGAAACCGCCATCGAGTTCGTCGCTATCCTGCCCTTTACCCCCGCCAATCGAAACAATCTGATCGGTTGGATCGCTGGCCGCAGCGATGGCACCGAGTACGGCCACCTGGTAGTCTATGATTTCCCCAAGACCAGACTAGTCGACGGTCCACTGCAGATCGAGGCACGCATCGACCAGAACGCCCAGCTATCGGGACAGTTGACCTTGTGGAATCAGCAAGGTTCTCACGTACGCCGGGGTACGCTGCTGGTCATTCCCTGTGGCCGCGCTCTATTGTATGCGGAGCCGATCTACTTGCAGGCGGAGCGAAGCCCAATGCCGGAGCTGCGCCTAGTGGTGCTCGCGTTGCAGGACCGACTGGTCTACGGGCCAAATTTTGAATCGGCTCTGAAGGCGCTATTTGCTGGAGAGGCGCCTTCTTTAATCGCATCGAGCGCGCCAGAGGAGCAGAAAGCCACAACATCGGTCATCTCCCAGGCCACAGCCGATCTGAATGTACTCATTGAGGGAGCCGTTAAGGATCTGGCCGACTATCAGCGGCTGACAGCAGAAGGCAAACTCGCCGAAGCCGGGCAGAAGCTTGAACAGCTCAAGCGAAAGCTCGAGCAACTGAACG
>JAFATF010000086.1 GCA_019244045.1 Acidobacteriota bacterium | reverse complement strand
GGGCCCAACCCGGGAAGAACACCTGAAAATCCACGCGCTTGCTCGTGTGCTTCTCGCCGGCTCAATCAATAATATTCAGGTTTCGTGGGTCAAACTCGATCACGACTTGTCTCAGCTGTGCCTCGAGGCAGGTGCCAACGACTATGGGGGCACGCTGATGGAGGAAAACATCTCGCGCGAGGCCGGCGCTACCGCCGGTCAGTACACCAGCCCAGAGGACTTCCAGCGTCTCATCTCGCACCTGGGGCGCATTCCGGCCGAGCGCAACACGACCTATACCCGTCTCACGATCAAGCTTCCCGCGCCAGAGGTTACCTGCGAGCAGGCTATGCTGGCGGAGTTTGCATGAGGCGTGCCATCGCGATCCTCGGTGGAACCGGTGCACTGGGTCAGGGATTGGCTTTGCGGTGGGCGCGCGCCGGAGAGGAAGTTATTATCGGCTCCCGGGATCGGGGACGAGCGCAGGCGGCGGCACAAAGCATCGTTCAGCTGGTCGGCCCCTCCGCCCTCGTCTCCGGCATGGAAAATTCAGCCGCCTGCGCCAGAACGAAGCTGTGTGTGCTGACGGTTCCCTTCGGAAGCCAGGCGGCTCTGCTCAAAGAATTGAAGGCGGTGTTGCAAGCCGGCACGGTCCTCATTGATGCCACCGTCCCACTAGCTGCCAGCGTGGGTGGACGCGCTACGCGGGTACTCGGCGTCTGGCAAGGTTCGGCCGCCCAGCAGAGTGCCGAACTGGTCCCTCCCGGGGTCTCGGTGGTAGCGGCTTTTCATAACATCTCATCCGATACTCTGCACCGCGATGCTGCCGTCGAGTGCGACAGCATCATTTGCAGCGATGACGAGCAGGCCCGCAAAATTGCTTCCGAGCTTGCGGAAAAGATTCCCGGCGTGCGCGCAATCGACGGAGGAAAACTGGAAAACGCCCGCATCGTCGAACAGATTACTGCGTTACTAATCGCGCTCAATATTCGTTACAAAACCCATGGTGCTGGCATTCGTATCACCGGAATCTTGTAATCGCTGATTTGGCTCGCCTTGTACTCTTCCCGGTCTTTGTCGCCAATGGCAAGCACTGGCCAATCCGCTATTGAATTCCGTAACGTAGCCTATCAGCCCGATGGGTCACGGGAAATTCTGCACGAGTTGAATCTCGCGGTTGCCGCCGGCGAAACTCTGATTCTTTTAGGCCGCAGCGGATCCGGCAAAACTACCTCACTCAAGCTGATCAACAATCTCGTCGTCCCCAGCCGAGGCGAGATCATGGTCGAGGGTCGCTCCACTCGCAGCTGGGACATCATCCAGCTGCGCCGCCGCATAGGCTACGTGATCCAGGAAGTTGGCTTATTTCCGCACTTCACCGTCGAGCGCAACATTACCTTGATTCCCCGGCTTGAGCACTGGCCTGCTGACCGCATCCAGGCCCGCCTCAAAGAATTGCTGGCGCTCGTGGGTTTGGATCCCGAGCTGGCGTCGCGCCATCCCCGTGAGCTCTCAGGAGGACAGCGCCAGAGAGTCGGCGTAGCTCGTGCGCTGGCCGCCGATCCGCCCATTCTGCTCATGGATGAACCCTTCGGAGCACTCGATCCGATCACGCGCGCTGATTTGCAAAGTGAGTTTGCGGCGCTGGAGAAGCGTTTGCGTAAAACTGTCGTTTTTGTAACTCACGACGTACGCGAAGCCCTGCTGCTCGGCGATCGTATCGCGCTAATGGAAGGCGGACGTCTGGTTGCACTTGCAACGACTGCGGAATTTCTGCGATCCACCGATCCTCTGATTTCCGCCTACGTGAGATCTGCCGGCGGCAGCTTGCATAACACCGCGCTCGGAGGTGAACGATGAGCGTTTGGCATTTCATGGTGCAGAACCGTGCAGAAGTTTTCGAGCTAACCCTCGAGCATCTCTGGCTGGTCGGCATTTCGATGCTATTTGCCATTCTGATCGGAATCCCGCTCGGAATTTTGATTACCCGCTGGCCGGTTCTGGATAAGCCCGTTCTGGGTAGCGCAAACATCATTCAGACCATTCCCAGCCTCGCCCTCTTCGGTTTTCTACTGCCCGCCCCCTGGTTTGGTGAGCGTGCCGATCGCATGGCAATTCTCGCTTTAACTCTTTATGCCCTGCTGCCACTGATCCGTAATACCTACGTAGGCATCCGAGGGGTTGATGCCGCCGTAGTCGAAGCTGCCCGTGGCATGGGGATGACCGACCGTCAACTCTTATTTCAAGTCGAGCTGCCACTGGCGCTAGGGGTCATCATCGCCGGCGTGCGTGTGGCCAGCGTTATTTCCGTTGGTTTGGCGACGATCGCTGCTGCCATAGGTGCCGGCGGACTAGGTGAATTTATTTTTCGCGGCTTGGCCATGGTCAGCGATGCCGTCATTCTCACCGGTGCCATCCCGGCCGCTCTCCTCGCATTACTGGCCGATTTTCTCCTGGGCCTGGTCGAAAAGCGTCTGCAGCGCGTCTGAATGACGCCTAGCAGGAGTTTCTGGTCGGCTTAGGTAACCGGGAGCGGCGTCGACGCTTCGCGTGGGTAAGCGGGGATAAAACGGGAGGACGGCCGGAAAAGCTTATGTGCAAGCCGCCAAAGGCGCAGTCCCTAGCTCAATTGACGCTGCTGTTGTTCTTGCTGGCCGCCTGTACTCGATCTCACCCGAATCGCATTGTGGTAGGCTCGAAGAATTTCACCGAGCAGCTTATCCTTGGCGAAATTCTCGCCCAGCACATCGAATCGCGAACCCACAAGGCGGTGGAGCGCCGGTTTTATCTGGCGGGCACCTTCATATGCCAGCAGGCAATTCTGGCCGGGCGCATCGATGTCTATCCTGAATACACCGGCACGGCACTGACAGCGATCCTGAAGCAGCAACCTGGACGTGAGCCGGCCCAGGTCTACCGCCGCGTAAAAGAAGAATACGCTTCCCGCTTTCATCTCGCGGTGGGTGCACCTCTTGGTTTCGATGACACTTTCGCCATCGAAATTCGCGCGGAAGATGCGCGTCGCCTGCACCTTGCCACCATCTCGCAGGCCGCCGCATACACCCCCCACTGGCGGGCAGGGTTCGGTTACGAGTTCATGGAGCGTTCCGACGGGTACAAGGGCCTGGTCGCCACCTATCATCTGCGCTTTGCCGAACCGCCGCGCATCATGGATCTTGGTCTGTTAACCCGCGCCTTAAAAGATAAGCAGGTTGACCTGATTGCCGGAAACACCACCGATGGGCTCATTCCCGCTTTCGATTTATTTGTCCTCGAGGACGATCGTCACTATTTTCCGCCTTATCAAGCGGTACCCGTCGTCCGCGCGGAAACTCTGCGCATTCATCCCGAGATCCAGCAGGCGTTGAGTGACATTGCCGGAAAAATTTCGGATCGGGACATGCGAGAATTGAACTATGCTGTGGACGGCGAGCACCGCGACGCCAAGCAGGTGGTCGCCACTTTTCTGCGCAGAAAAGGAATTTAACTCAAACCTAAACGGGACGATTCACAACCTGCTAAGCTGCCCTCGGCGCGAGCTCCTCTCGGCGAAAGGCAAACAACTGATCCCAGCACGTCTAGCCCTCAGGTTAGAGGTTAACAGCGGGAACACTGCGCCAACGCCCACGAGAGATAGACAGCGCGCGCGATCGCCCTTGCCCGCCGCTTCCAAGCGGCAGGGGAACGACCGCTGGGCGTGCCCCCGTCCCAAGCCTCGACTCGAGCGGTGTCGCTGAGGGGCATGATGAATCGCGATACGGCTGCCGCCTGGAAGTACCACAATTCCACCAAACATTCCTACTCGAGCATTCGAACCGCTCTGCATCAACTAGACTGGGCAAATAAGCCGCTCGAGTACAAGATCTATCCCACCTTGAGCCTCACTCGTCTGTCCTATGAGGGCCGGCCAACCGGCGTCGCCGCTATGTCGGCGTTGGCAGTCCCCAAAGACCCGGCCGCGAGTGATCGCGAGCCCGATCTTGAAACTCTTGCCCAAATTCTTTTCTTATCCGCAGGCATAACCAAGAAGAAGAAGTATCCTGGTGGCGAAATTTTCTTCCGCGCGGCAGCCTGTACCGGCGCCCTGTATGAAATTGAGTTGTATCTCGTCTGCGGCGATCTTCGCGACTTTCCCGCCGGGGTCTACCATTTCGGAGTTGCCGAGTTCGGCCTGCGCCAACTTCGAGCGGGAGATTATCGCCGGACGATTGCTGAATTTGCCGGCAACGAGTCCTCCATTCTGCAGGCTCCGGTGATCCTCGTTTGCAGCGGCACATACTGGCGCAATGCTTGGAAGTACCAGGCTCGTACCTACCGGCATTTCGGGTGGGATAACGGCACGATTCTCGCCAACCTGCTTGCCCTCGGCAGCGCCCTCGCGCTCCCCACCAAGGTGGTGGCGGGTTTTATAGATCAGTCCCTGAATGATTTTCTCGGTCTGGATACTCGGCGCGAGGTGACCTTCTCCCTTTTATCTCTGGGACGGCGCCCAACGGAGGCACCCCGAGGTATGAGCAAGATTCCAGCGCTCGAGCTTGCCCTCCTCTCCGCCTCCAAAGCAGAAGTTGATTATCCGCTCATGCGCGAGATGCATCAAGCTTCTTCGCTGCTGTCGCCCGAGGAAGTTGCCGCCTGGCGCGGCCACGTGCCCACTCGAACCCTAACAGCCGAAAGTGAAGTCATCTCCCTGCCGCGGGTGGTTAATGGGCCGCCCACCGATCAGATTGAGCAGGTCATTATCCGCCGTGGCTCAACCCGCAAATTTGCCCGCGCGCCGATCACCCAAACACAGCTTTCTATCTTGCTCCAGGCCGCCACCGGCCCCATACCGGCTGACTTCCTCGATGGCGCCGATCGGCATTTAAACGACCTTTATGTGATCGTCAACGATGTCGAAGATGTAGCCCCGGGAGGCTACGTGTATCTGCCTGATCAGCATGCTCTCAAACTGCTGCGGCAGGGAAATTTCCGCAAAATGGCTGGCTACCTGGCGCTCGAACAGGAACTCGCCGCCTTTGCGAGTGTCTGTATTTTCTTCCTGGCTGATCTCAACACCGTTTTCAACCGTTTCGGGAATCGGGGTTATCGGGCTGTTCAACTCGAAGCTGGAATTATGGGAGGCAAGTTATACATCGCGGCCTATGCTCAGCATCTGGGCGCCACCGGTCTCACATTCTATGACGACGATGTCACCAGGTTTTTCTCTCCCCACGCAGAGGGTAAGAGTGCTATTTTCCTGGTAGCCGCCGGCCGGAGCGCCTTCGCCTCTGAGGCTCACACCGCTTAATGCCAGCGCGTCACCGGCCTAGCCGTGGCAGCGAGAATGGGAGGTAGCTGCGCCACTCTGGATTTAAAGCTGGTTCAGCGCTGCCCGCTCGCCGAGATGACATAGCTGACTTTTGACGGGAGCGCGGAGCGTTCCGAAAGGGTCTCGATTACCTGAACCGCGAGAAACTATTTTTGAACATCCCGCACGGTGGCAGCGGCCTATAGGAGTTCACAGAGCAGATTTTATGGAAGTCCCCGAAATTGTGATTCGAGGCTTTCACTTATGTCTTCTAGTCCGTCATGAAATCCGCCTCCAGGAACGAGTTGCCTTCGCAGCAGCGTCAATCTTTATACATCTTCAATCACGCGAATTTCGCCCGTTCCCTTGATCTTGGTGCGCCGGCAGTCGGGACCATCCAAAGCACGGTAGTTCCACCTAACGAATCCCTATGTTTGTTGAATCTGCTGCCTGGCGGTTGATGCAATCCAACGCGAAGGGGAAAGCCAGAGGGGGATTGCGGTCTGCTGGTCTACTTAAAGCTACACACCCAGGGAGTTGCGGATGGCCGTGGCAATCTGACCGGCCAGAGCGCGCATCTTCTCTTCTGACTCGGCTTCGATCATCACACGCGCCAGGGCTTCAGTTCCGGAGTAGCGCACCACGACACGTCCGTTTCCATCGAGTTCCTGTTCCGCGGCCTGGATGGCGCCTCTTATTTCCGGCACCTGGGCAAAGGGCACCTTTTGGCGCACGCGAATGTTTTGAATGGTCTGGGGAAACACTTTCAGGTCGGCCAAAAGCTCGACGAGAGAGCGTCCAGTACGAGCCATGATCTCCATTACGCGCAGAGCAGTGAGCAACCCGTCTCCCGTGGTGGCATCACCGTCGCGAAAAATAATGTGACCCGATTGCTCTCCTCCCAGGGTGGCTCCTGTCTTGAGCATCTCCTCCAGCACGTATTTGTCGCCAACATTGGCGCGCAGCATGGCGATCCCGGATCTGTTAAGCGCAATCTCCAGGCCCATATTGGACATGGTGGTAGCCACGACCGTATTGCCGATGAGCGCACCGCGGGCTTGCAGGTCGCGAGCGATAAGCAGCAGAACGGCGTCCCCATTCACCACGTGGCCGGCGGCGTCGGTGAACAGGGCGCGATCGGCATCACCGTCGAAGGTGACGCCCAGATCGAACTGGCCTTGCATCTCGATCATGCTCTGCGCCAGACGCTCAGGGTGAAGGGCGCCGCAGTTTTCGTTAATGTTCTTGCCATCGGGGCGGGCATGGAGAAATGTCGCCTGGATACCGCAGAGATGGAAAAGTTCGGGAGCTTCAGCGGTGGCCGCGCCATTGGCGCAATCGACCAGCACCCGCAGGCGTCCGAGCTCGGTGTCAATATTGTTTGCCAGCCACTCAATATAGGCTCGCCGCAAAGCCGCATCCCCCGGAAGGCTGGAGATGGGAGGAACATCGGCACTCAATTGGGGCGGGTTCTCGAGCAAGGCGAAGATCTCGCGTTCAATGGCAAGTTCTCTGGCGTCGGGAAGTTTGTAGCCGTCGCCGGAGAAGACCTTGATGCCATTGTCTGTCCAGGGATTGTGCGAAGCAGAGATGACGATGCCCGCTGAAAAACCACGGGAGCGAGCGAGATAGGCCACTCCGGGTGTGGTGATCACTCCTGCGCTTTTGACCTCAACGCGGCTCGATAAGAGGCCTTGTGCAACCCGGTCAGCAATCCAACGTCCTGACTCGCGCGTGTCTTGCCCAATGACAGCGCGTGGCGAGATCGACTGCCGGGCCAGGTCATGGCCGAGAGCCCGGCCGATGATGTAGGTACTTTGTGCGGTTAAAGGAAATTCCCCGGCGACACCGCGAATACCATCTGTGCCAAACAACTGACGTTGATCGCTCATGCTCTAGTGAAGGCCGGAAGATCCGGAGAACCTCTCCATAATAACCGTGACATGCACCGCCACGGGGTTCACAACCTGAATAAGGGGATCAGGCACATACACATTAGTAATAAAAGTTTGCGAAACCGTCACACCGCTGGCGTCAATGGGATCGGTGGTGGCAAAGTCAATGGCGTTGACGCGCGCGCCGGGCCCGGTGATAGCGATGCGCTCAGGGCTGGCAACCACTCTCGCGATGCGTAAACCGGAAGCGAACTGCCCGGTCACCCGCGGACGGACCTCAATTTCACGCCTGGCTCGCACGTCAAAGCTGAGCTGGAACTGGCTGGGCACGACCTGAACCACCTTCAAATCACGAGGCTCGCGAACCTGCTGAGCCGTGAGATTGAAAGTGCGCTCGCCGGGACGGGCGTTGCCCAGGTCGACCTCGACATGGATCTGATCGGTGCGAAGGCTGCGTATCAGCCGTTCCGGGCCGCGCACGCGAACCTGCGCACTGGGCACGTGCTCGGAGTTGATTTCAAGATTGTCCGCCATATGTTGAAATTCAATAGGCGCGTCAAGGGCAACCTCGGCCACGGGATCGCGCGCCAATACCAGCCAGAGGCCTGCTGCCAACCCCAGTGAAAAAAGCTTTAAACCGAAGTTCGGAAGCACGAATTTTCTTAGAAATTGAGACATGATGCGCTGGTTAGGACTCGAAGGGTGAATCTGAGCCTTTGGGCACCGAAGCCCGCGGCACCGATTCCTCAGCTCCATTGCTCAAAGCCGGAGTGGTGATGGTCGGCAAAGTGGCAGGCGGCACGTAACGGCGCAACACACTGCTAAGGCGGTTGCGCAGGTGCTCGACCGTGATATCGCGCTCAATCTTGCCCCCTACGGCCAGACTAATCGCGCCGGTCTCCTCAGAAACGACCACTGCAATAGCGTCGGTCTCTTCCGTGATACCGATGGCGGCGCGGTGACGTGTCCCGAGTTGGGTCGAGAGCACGGGGTTCATAGACAAGGGAAGAAAACAGGCCGCGGCTGCAACCCGGTCCCGCTGCACAATCACGGCACCGTCATGCAAAGGAGCGCTGGGGCGAAAAATGGTGGCCAGCAAGTCGTAGGAGAGGTGCGCGTCCAAGGGTACTCCGCTTTCAATATAGGTGCGGAGGCCGACCTCGCGCTCAATCACTATCAAAGCCCCGGTTTGATTTTGAGAGAACAGATTGGCTGCCAAGACGATGTCATCATAAGCATCGCCATCGCCTCCGCGCTGGCTATTAAAGGCAAGTCTGCGTCCCAGGCGAGCCAGCGCTTGGCGTAGTTCGGGAGCGAATACCACGATGAGCGCGAACACGGTATAAGGAAATAGGATACTGGCCAGCCAGTTTAGGGTAATCAGGTCCCCCAAACGAACAAAGTAGAAAAAGACGGCAACTACGGTAACCGCGACCAGCATGAGAGCAGCGCGGGTACCCCGGATGAGGGCAAGGAATTCGTAGATAATCACCGCGACCAGCACAATGTCGACCACATTGGTGAGCGACACATGTGGCCATGATGAAAGAGCTGGTTTCACCAAAACCCCTGGCAAGTGTTGACTCGAGAGCGTCGTGCTACCGACATTGTAATCGGAGTATTCTGAGAAAGCACTGCTCGGCGAGAATGCTACTGTTTGGACTGAGCTTGCTTGGGAGCGGCAGGGGGAATGGCTGGTCCAGTGCTGAATGTGAACCCATCGGATCGTTTGTTTGTGCTCACGGGAGCAGGTATAAGTCAGGAGAGCGGTGTTCCCACCTTCCGCGACGGCGGCGGACTTTGGCGGAATTACCGGATCGAGGAAGTTGCCTCGCCCGGCGCCTGGCAACGGGATCCTCGACTGGTGTGGGAGTTCTATTCCATGCGGCGGCAGGTGGCTGCTCAGGCCAAGCCCAACCGGGCGCATGCGGCATTAGCGGCCTGGGAGCGGGCGATAGGAGAGCGGTTCTTTCTCTGTACTCAAAATGTGGATGACCTGCACGAGCGTGCCGGATCACGGCGACTCGTGCACATGCATGGCGAACTCTGCAAGAGCCGCTGCGATACGTGTTCACGTCCACCTTTTCCCGATACGCAACTTTATCCTGAGCAAGTTCCACGTTGCCAGTGTGGCGGGCGAATCCGGCCGCATATCTGCTGGTTTGGAGAGACCCCTTTTGAGATGGACGCGATTTTCTTTCAGCTAGAGAACTGCACGCAATTTCTCGCCATCGGCACCTCCGGACTAGTTGAGCCCGCAGCCAGCTTTGTGGCTCGTGCCCGAGGCCATGCAACTACCATCTACGTGGGGCCAGAGGAGCCGGGGAATAGGTCGGCCTTCGCCGATTGTTATCTGGGAAGAGCAGGAGAAGTTTTGCCGAAAATGTTTGCACTACCCGACCAAATTGCCTGATGCCTTCCAAGCTACAGGTCGCATTCGCCGTGTTATTAGCCGCCGCGATTGCCCTGATTGTGTGCCTACCCCACCGAGCTCTGGAAGTTATCGACAACCTCCTCGCCTTCTCCAACCTGGGATTATTTCTTTTCGCGGCGGCTGCCCTGCTGTGGTTCCTCTACCGGGTGATCCTGCGCAAAATCCTGCGGGCGCGGCGGATTGCTAATGCGCGCATGAGAAGAATGATCGAGGAAGCTGGCCAGCGGGGCGCGGAGCAGGGGAGCAGCTGAAGCTCACAACCTCCATTCTTCACTGCGGGTTGGAGGCCTGTCGTTCCACTGACCGCCGCCCAGAAGGGAAACCTTGCTCGTGGATCAGCCTGTGCCCCATGTATTGGCGGCTAATCGAGGTCACGCCAGTTGACGCCGATCCCGATCTCAACTAGGAGGGGAACTTGCAGGGCATGGACCTTTTCCATCTCTTCTCGAATCAGCGTCCGCATGGCGTCGACTTCTGCCTGGGGAACATCGAATACCAGTTCATCGTGCACTTGTAAGGTCATGCGGGAATTCAACTTCTGTTCACGAATCGCCCGATCAATGCGGATCATGGCCAGCTTGATCAAATCAGCCGCCGTGCCTTGCAAGGGGGTGTTGACCGCGGTGCGCTCGGCGAACCCGCGCAGATTTCCATTCTTGCTGTTGATGTCGGGGATGGGGCGAACGCGACCAAACAGGGTTCGTACTTTCTGTTCGCGACGAGCCTCTTCCAGAGTCTTGTCAATGAACTTGCGCACACCGGCGTATTTTTCGAAATACGCATCGATAAAGCGCTTGGCTTCCGATTTCTCGATACCCAAATTTTGCGCCAATCCGAACGGCGATAAACCATAAACAATGCCAAAGTTCACGACCTTCGCCTGCCGACGGTGTTCGGGGGAGACCATCAGCGGCGGAACGCCAAACACCTGCGACGCGGTAAGAGTGTGGATGTCGTCGCCGCGACGATAGGCCTCGAGCAGCAGAGGGTCCTTCGAATAATGCGCCAGCAGGCGTAATTCGATTTGCGAGTAGTCGGCGGCCATCAGGACGTGTCCGGGCTGGGCGACAAAGGCCGCACGAATCTCGCGTCCTAGTGCCGTGCGAATGGGAATGTTCTGCAGATTAGGGTTGACCGAGGCCAGCCTCCCCGTGGCCGTCCCGGTCTGGACAAAGGTTGTATGCAACCTGCCGGTCGCCCGATTGACGAGTGCCGGCAGAGCGTCCACATAGGTTGACTTAAGTTTCGCAAGTTGCCGGTATTCAAGGACCAGGCGAGGAGCCTCATGGCTCAGAGCCAGACCTTCCAGTACATCGACAGCGGTCGATACCATGCGCCCTTTGCCGTATTTTACCGGTTTCGGCAGATTGAGCTTGTTGAACAGCACATCCCCGAGTTGTTTGGGCGAGTTTATATTGAACTCCTGTCGGCAACACTCGTAGATCTCTCGAGCCTTGGCATCGATCTGTGTTTCCAAGCGGGTGGAGAGCTGCGACAGGGCCGTCGTGTCGATCATCACGCCGCTATCTTCCATTCGCTTCAAAACTGTTACCAGCGGCAGGTCGATCTCCTGGTAAAGCTTCAGCAGCCCGCATTGTTCGATTTCTTGGCGCAGTTCGGTCGCGAGGCGCAGGGTAAGATCTGCAGCCTCGGCGGGGGTGCCGCCCATCTTCAGATTGAAGCGGCGAAGAGCAACGTCGGGAAGACGATGCGAGGAGTAGGTCGGATCAAGAAGATAGGAATAAAGCATCGGATCATGGCAGACCCCCTCCACCCTGATGTCAAGCTTCTCGAGGGCGCGGCTTATCGTCTTGCTGTCGTGAATCGACTTGGCCAGCTCTCCATCCGATAAGGCTGCCGTTAACCGGCGGGCCGCCTCGCCATCGTCCAAAGCGACCGTCAGCGCCATAGCCGGCTCAGCCGAAATTGCAATCGAGTGGCCGGCCGAGATCTCGGTGGCAATGGCCTCGCCCGATCGCGACAGCAGATCTTCCTGCGGCTCGTCGGCTTCGCGCTCATCATCGCTCGGCATCGCAGCCGGTTGCCGCAGCTCCAAGGCTACGGCCAGTGCCCCGTGCCGGCCGACCGGCTTGAGCATCGACTCAATGTCGGCAGCCGATTGCGCTTCGCGATAGTCAATATCAGCCACCGGAAAGACGGGGAGCAGATCTTTGAGCAGAGATGTGAATTCCAGCTGCCTGAAGAGCTGACGCAGAGCGTCAATGTCGGGTTCGCCGGCGCGCATGGCGTCAACCTTCAGTTCGACGGGAACGTTGCGCTCCAGGGTGGCAAGCCGCTTGCTTATGAGCACCGCTTCGCGGTTCTGGAGCAGCGATTCGCGGTAAGTACGCTTTTCCACCTCGGCGGCATTGTCTAGTGCCGCCTCCACAGTTCCGAAACGCCTGATCAGTTCCACCGAGCCCTTGTCGCCGATTCCGGGCGCTCCCGGAATATTGTCGATCGTGTCTCCCCGCAGTGCCATCACGTCAACCACGCGATCGGGCGGCACACCCAGAATCTCTTCTACTTTGGCGGCATCGCAAATCAAATTATCTTTGGGCGGATTCAGGACACAGATGCGCTCATTGACCAGCTGCAGCATGTCCTTGTCACTGGAGACTACGTAGACCGCATAAGATTGGGCGGCGGCTCTTTCCGCCAGGGTTCCAATCACATCATCGGCTTCATACCCCTTGGACTCGATAATGGGGATGCGGTAAGCCTCGAGCGCGCGCCGGATGTAAGGAAGCTGCTGAGCCAAGTCTTCCGGCATTTGCGCGCGATTGGCCTTGTACCCCCCATACTGAATTTCTTGAAAAGTTTGCGATTTGATGTCGAACTTGCGCACCACCGTGATGGCTGCGGCCTGGCGGTCACGGAAGGTGGGGGCGCTGACGTCAAAAACGGCAGCCAGGTATTCCGGTGAAAAATCGTCGCGCAGCTTGCGCAGCATGTTGACAAATACGTAGGTAGCAGCGGTCGGCACCCCGGATTTTGTGGACATCGAACGTTGCCGCGCCATAGCGTGGTAGGCGCGGAAGATGAAGGACATCGAGTCAATGAGAAAAATCCGCCCTCGATCGCCGGCAGGAAGCCGGGGCGCCGGGCTCGGCTCATTCTCAGGAGCAGCGGCACTGGTCAGTTCGGCCGCTTTGACCGGGGATGTGGTTTTGGGGGACAACCATCAAGTCTATCAGCCCCAGAACTAGGCGTGTTGTGCGGGCCAAGCGGTCGCTGTTCAGCTCAATTTTTAGCCGCTGGCCTGCCATACTCGGTCGTGTAGTGAAGCTTGATCTCGCCGCAGGTTCCCTGCTCGGGAGAATAGACGATGCAGGTATCGAATGGACGGGAATAGAGATGCAAGCTTACCGCCCGCGCGTTGAACTCACGAGGGTTGAGGACCTGATGTACAGGTTGAGTTGGATCAACAGCGCAGGGGTGATTGATATCCATCTCGCGCGTATCGGCCGGCTCCAGGCGGCACCTGCCATCACTTAAGTCCTGCTCGAGCACTCGATAATTTCCCACGAGAAGGCGGCCAATGGGAACAGCCATCCAGCAATTCTGATCGCGATGATTATGCACTGAGCTGACTTGGCCAATTTCCCAGCAGATGGCAATCAGCTCATAGAGTGGAGTTTTATCAATCAGGTTACGAGTGTAATGCTGGCGATCCCACGTTAAGTAAGGTGAGAGGGACTCGGGCAGCACAGAGGTAGTCTGCAAAAAATCGAGGATGGTGGCAGTTCCTGTGAACGCCGACTGCGGGAATTGCCTGATCGCCGCGACAAAGTTACTAATTGGGACAGGCTTGGCGAGTGGCTGCGTGCTCATGCATTCTCCCCCCTTCAAAGAGCAGTATAAGACTAGAGAGCGACGGACGCGTATGCGCTCGGTATGGATCACATCTGGAGTGAAGATGAAAATCTCTGCCCCGCCAACCTCAAGTCCACGACGAGTTGCCACCGCGATGGGGTTTGACGCTTATTCGATAAACATTGAGTCGCCGTACGAGTAGAACCGGTATTTGTGACGGATCGCGTGATCATAGGCGGCTAGGACGCGATCACGTCCAGCGAAAGCACAAACCAACATCAACAATGTCGATTGGGGCAAGTGAAAGTTGGTGACCAGGGCTTTCACCACGCGAAACGAGTAGCCGGGATAGATGAATAAGTCGGCTTTCCCCGATTCGGCCCGGACTTGGCCATCCCGCCGCGCCGAGAACTCCAGGGCGCGCACGGTGGTTGTACCGACGGCCACCACCCGCCGGGAATTGTCTAATGCGGCATTGATCTTCTGGGCGGCTTCTTCCTGGATCTGGTACCACTCTTGGTGAAGGCGGTGGTCCTCTACCCGGGCGACGTGTACAGGCTGAAAGGTCCCCAGCCCGACATGCAAGGTGATCTCCACCGTTTCAATGCCACGTCGGCCTATTTGCTCGAGGATCTCCCGGGTGAAGTGTAGGCCCGCCGTCGGGGCAGCAATCGAGCCACGCTCCCGGCTATAAACCGTTTGATAGCGCGCGCGGTCACCAGCCCGGTCCGGGCGATTAATGTAAGGGGGTAATGGTACGTGACCGATCTGCTCGACCAGGCTCCAAAAATCGTCCACCGGGCGAAAACGTATTGTCCTCTCGCCGAAGCTGCCACGAGCCAGGACTTCGGCTTCCAGTTGATTATGCTCGCCAAAATACAGATGTTCTCCGATCCCGATCTTGCGTCCAGGACGAACCAGACACTCCCAATCGTTGGGGTGCTCTGAACGTTGGTAAGTTAGCAATACTTCCGTTCGGCCGCGCAGGAAGTTTGTGGCGGCAGGATTGTGTCGGCCCACGGGATGGGCCCGGGCGCCGGAGCGGTGGCCGAAAAGCCGGGCAGGAAACACTTGGGTGTTGTTCACGACCAGCAGGTCGCCCCCGCGCAGCAGCCGGGGAAAGTCTCGGAACACCAGGTCACCCAGCATTTCCGAAGTTCTTGTCAGGTGCAGAAGGCGAGAGGCGGCGCGATCGGGCAGAGCTTCTTGGGCAATCAGCTCTGCGGGCAATTCATAATTGAAATCAGAGATTAGCACTCCCGTGAAGAATAGACGAAATTTTTATGGTCTGAGATCTTGACCTGGACGCGCACAACCGAGAACATAGGTGAAACTATTCGCGTGCTCTCGTCCGCGATTTTCTGGAAGCCTCAACAGAAAAAGGTGAAACGATTTCCCAACTATGAGCAGTGAACGTCAAGGTCGCGCAGAAATCATACGCCTTGGAAAATTGATGCACGAGTGTGGC
Organism: Acidobacteriota bacterium; assembly: GCA_019244045.1. Taxonomy (GTDB): domain Bacteria; phylum Acidobacteriota; class Terriglobia; order Terriglobales; family Acidobacteriaceae; genus Gp1-AA122. The sequence goes on along the minus strand of JAFATF010000086.1, from coordinate 4,705 downwards.
TTCGTGGCCGGCATGGACGGAAATCTTTCTGTCCGGCTGGATAGCCGGCGAGTCCTGGTGACGCCCACCTCCATGTGCAAGAGCTCCATGCGACCAGCGGACCTGGTGATCGTCGACATCGACGGGCGGAAACTGGCAGGGCGGCGCAACGTATCCAGCGAAATCGGCATGCACCTGGAGATCTACAATCTTCGCCGCGACGTGCGAGGCATCGTGCACGCGCATCCGCCTATCGCGACCGGCTTCGCCGCCTCCGGCATGGGACTCACCCAGCCACTCGTTTGTGAACTGGTAGTGGGCCTGGGCTGCGTGCCTCTGGCCAGATATGGGACGCCGGGTACGACAGAATTGGCTGACGCTCTGAAGCCTCTCATCCCCGATTACGATGCCATCCTTATGGCTAATCACGGTGTCGTCGCCTACGGACATGACCTGCTGCACGCCTATATGAAGATGGAAACTGTGGAACACTTCGCCAAAGTTGCCTTGGTCGCGCACCTGCTCGGGCATGAGCAGCCCTTGAGCGAGGAAGACATAGGAAAGCTGTTGGTCTCCCGTAAAATTTACGAAGGGGCAAAGTCCGCGGCCTCCATGCCACCTGCTCCGCACAACGGAAGTGGAACTTGGCAGCGCCGCCCACGAGCCGATGTCAGAGAGGTCAGGCGAAAAACTGCGGCTCACTGGAACTCTCGCTCGCCGCGCTGATTGATCGCGGCTCCTTATGACAAGGCACCCGCCGCCTTGTGCGGCGGGGCGCGATCCTGCTGTTCATTCGCGCCTTTTGCCCATATGCTTCGCTAATGGCACACCGACCCGTAATTGCACTTCCGAACTCGGCTCCCGCCTGGACACGGGAGTCGGTGGCAAAGTTGCACAAAGAGCTGATCGCAAAATATGGCGAGTCGCAGCAGGCCCGCATCAAACGGGGACTGGAGCAGGTGGTGGAGTATTGGCGGGCCTCCGATGGAGACGCCGAGCAATTCGACGATTTCGTGCGCGAGAATTTTGCCGGCGACGAGACGATTTTGGATGCCATCTTCCGCCGTTACCAGGACCTGCTCGAGCAACTGCGGGGACACATGCACGAGATCCACCGCGCTTTTCGACAGCAGGCGGACCTCGATTTGGGACCCATCCTTGGTTGCGACGAAATATTCGCCGGGTATGACCCGTCAGCGCACGTGCTCGACGATTTTTTCGACAACAAGCTGGCCTTTATCGTGCTCCTGAATTTCCCGCTGACCACGCTTGAGCAGCGGTTGCGGGAAGGAGGGCAATGGACACGACGGCAATGGGCGGAGGTGCGTTTGGCGCAAACTTTCGCCAAACGTGTTCCCGCGGATGTCAATCTAGCCATTTCGCAGGCGGCGTCCGCGTCGGACCGCTACATTTCCGAGTACAACATTTGGATGGATCACCTGATCGATGATCAGAACAGCGTGCGCCTCTTCCCCCCCAAGCTGCGATTGCTGAGTCACTGGAATTTGCGTGACGAGATCAAAGCAAGCTATGCGGACAAGCAGCGCGGATTTGCCAAGCAGAAGATGATCCAGCAAGTCATGGAAAGGATCGTCACCCAGACTATTCCCCAGGCGGCCATCAACAACCCGCAGCTTGACTGGAACCCTTATAGCAATGAGCTTCGATCCGCAGCCGAGAAGACCGCGCCGGGTGCGACCGGGAAGGAGAGAGTTGATAGCTCGGCCGAACCGGCAACCCGCTACGCCATGTTGCTGAAGACCTATCAGGCGGCGCGCAAGGCCGACCCCCACTCCCCAACGGCGCCGACACTGATTGCCCGCCGTTTTGATGAAGATCGCGAGATTCCCGAGCAACGTGCCCGGGCGATGCTGACCCAGGTGGTGTCATCCCCCCTGGTCAGTAAGGTGGCGCAGTTGATTGAGTTGCGACTCGGCCGACAGCTCGAAGCGTTTGACCTCTGGTACAACGGTTTCCGTCCCCCGAGCACGCCTAGTGAAGCCGAACTCGATGCCATAGTGGCAAAAAAGTATCCCACCGCGGAGGCTTACCAGCGCGACATTCCCCACCTGCTCATGAAGTTGGGATTCTCCTCCGACCGAGCCCGCTATCTCGCCGCTCATATTGTGGTCGAGCCCGCACGGGGTTCGGGCCACGCCATGGGCGCGGAGTTGCGCTCGGAGAAGGCGCGCCTGCGCACTCGCGTCGAGAAAACCGGGATGAGCTATAAGTCATTCAACATCGCAGTGCACGAGATGGGGCACAACGTCGAGCAGACGTTCTCCCTGAATGATGTAGATTTCGCAATGCTGCAAGGAGTTCCCAACACCGCCTTCACCGAGGCGCTGGCCTTCGTTTTTCAGGGCCACGATCTTGAATTGTTAGGCTTGGCTGCTCCCGATGCCAATGCTGAGGCTCTAAAGGCTCTCAACGATTTCTGGATGACATACGAGATTTCCGGAGTCGCGCTGGTGGATATGGGAGTGTGGCACTGGATGTACGACCATCCCACGGCCAGCCCCGGGCAGCTCAAGGAGGCCACTTTGGAAATCGCCAGGGAGTTGTGGAATCGGTATTACGCTCCGCTATTTGGCAGGAAAAATGTTGTCCTGCTCGCTATCTACTCGCACATGATCGATTCTTTTCTTTACCTTCCCGATTATCCGATTGGTCACATGATCGCTCATCAAATCGAAGAGCAGATGAAGAAGGCAGGCGCGATCGGGCCGGAGTTCGAGCGCATGGCCCGTATTGGACGTATTACCCCGGATCTGTGGATGGAGACTGCGACAGGCAAGCCCGTCGGCCCCCAGGCCCTGCTAGCGGCAGCCCAAAACGCACTGGAGACGCTGACGTGAACGCGCCGTGCTCTTCATTTTAGCTCCTCCATGTGATCGGCCTTCGTGTTTCGCCCGCGCGTCCAATGTTTCAGGCACAAGTGTGTGGGATAGTAAACCAGCAGCGGAACCGCTGTTAAATAGGCGATCAGGTACAGGGGTCCTGGCACCACGTGCTGCTCCCGCATGAACAGCCCGCGCGCCCAGTTGATGTTGTACTGTGGCCTCCAGAAATAATTCACCGGAAGTACGAGCCAGGTCATTAAAGTCTCGCATTTCCATCCTCGCGGATCGTACCCCAGCCGGCAAACCGCCCATAACAGCAAGGGCGGAGTCACCAGGTGGAAGAGGCTGAGGAGGCGAATTGGCAGCGGGATGTGAGGATCGAACATGTATTCGGTGCCGCCGATGATGTGGCGTCCGCTGAATGCTGCCCCCGCGAGGTCGATGATGTAAAGCGTCTGGAATAGAAGAAGTCCAACCGCTTGCCAGGAAAACAGGAGCGCGTTCTCGGTCCACAGGGCGAGACCGATCAAGAGATTTCCTAAGTCGCAGAAATAGAGAAAATTTTGCGGACCGTAACGATTCCAATAGACCGGCACCCAGATCATCAGCCAAATTGTCCAAACCAACTTCAACCACAGGGGAAGGCGGCGCATGAGGAGGAATTGTAGCTGCCCGCCCGGTCTACGGATTTCAACTGCTCCATCATGCGGCGGACAAGGCCGCCCGGCCGAAATCAGAGGCTGTTACCGAGGTAACTTGCTGGGTCACCAGTGTGTACCTAGGATACTCTGTTATGAACTTTCAGGCGCTGCTCTTCTGTCAAGACCAGAAAATCGCTCGGATTACCACCCAACTACTGAATGAATTGGACTTCAGCGTGGAATCCATCAACGAGCCCTTCACGGCAGTTAAGAAATTAATGGGCCAGCACTTCGATGCAGTCGTGGTCGACTGTAACAATGAGCAGAATGCCAGTTTGTTGTTTAAAGGGGCGCGCAACTCGAGCCTGAATCAGTCCTCTCTGGCGGTCGCGGTCGTAGAAGGGCAGGCGGGAGTGGCAAACGCGTTTCGCATCGGCGCCAATCTGGTGCTCACTAAACCCATCAATATCGAGCAGGCTAAAGGTACCCTGCGGGTTGCGCGTGGTCTGCTGAAGAAGGGGGGAGAGGCTGCCAAAGCAACCGCACCGGCCGCACCTGCCGGCCCGACCTCGCAGGTAGCGCCTTCCGCAGCCAAGACCGCAACTCCGGCTGCCTCTGGGTCCATGCCGGCAAGCGAGGGTGGCTCCGCGCCCGTAACAATACCGGCGCCAGTTAATCCGGTAAATGGCGGGATCACGGCGCAGGCGATGAATGGCTCGGCTCACGTTCTGGAAGTCGATACCCAGTCGAGCGAACCTCGAGGAGATATCCTTTTGGACGCGCTCGACGAGTACTCGCCTTCGGGTACGGCCCATCGAGACGCCAAGGCCGGCATCACCGCGGCAGTGAGCGCCTCGAGAGCGGTCTCCATGTTTCGATCAGGGGGAGCGGCCAGTGCGCCGGCTCCTGCCAAGGAAGCTGCAAAACTCGAGGTTGAAAGCATTGGAGAAGCCGCCCCCGACACTAAGCGTGACAAAACTCCCGAGACGCCGGCGCTCGCTACCAGCAGCGGACACCCGGAAGCGCCAAGGCTGTTTCCCCAGCGCTCAGCGGCGCCATTTGCCGGGGTCGATGTAACAGAAGCGCGAAGAGGCAGTCAGCCCGGCAAGCTCATGATTGTGGCAATCATCGCGCTCGCGCTAGCGGCCGCCGCATACCTTGGCTATACAAAGTTGCTTAAACGGTCTCCGTCCGCGGGTCGGCCGTCAACTGCTCCGCAGACCCCGCGTGTGATGCCCAGCA
>JAFATF010000591.1 GCA_019244045.1 Acidobacteriota bacterium | reverse complement strand
ACAAGACCCAGCGGAACCTGCTTGCGTTCGAGGATGGGGCCTTGCTCAATGTGCAATTCCAAGAATGCCTTGTAATAGCCGGTGGGCAGTTTCACCGTCCCCAATTCGCCCGTAAAGCCGGCGGCGAGGCGCACCTGGTCGATCGCTGTGCCCTCAGAATCGGTCAGCTTTGCCGCCGCCTTAGGCGATAAGCTTCCCGAAAGTAAGCGGCTACCCAAGCATCCAATCCCAAAGCGCGTCGGTTCTTCGGAAGTGAACACCAGTAGTTCAATGGAGTGTTTCGGACGAAAGCGCAATCGTCTCAACGCACGGATAGCTTCCAGGCCGCCCAACACTCCCACGACACCATCGTATTTCCCGGCATTGGGAATTGCGTCGATGTGTGAGCCCGTGCCGACCACCTGCGCCGCGATATCGGAGCCGTGCCAGCGTGCGAAGATGTTCCCGATCGCGTCCTGCCGCACCTCAAGCCCTGCTTCTTCGCAGCGTTCCTTCACCCAGGCACGAGCCCGGAGATCGGTGGGACCAAAAGCGATTCTCGTTACGGCGGGAGGCGCGGCATCAGAAAAAGACGACAGCGTCTCAATTTCGGAGCATAGACGCTCGCAATCAATGGCAAGATTCATTGCTGCGCGCCGGCAAGAGGATGCCGGTTTGCATCCTTGTAGATGAGATATTTTGCCGCGGCCTTGCCCAGCGCTCCGAACCACTGGGGACACCAGGGTCCCATCCAGATGAAGTCGCCCGCAGTGACGGGATACCACGAGTTATCCAGTCGGTAGATGCCGCCACCTTCCAGCATCATGAGACCATGTTCCATCACATGCATTTCGACCATGGGCAAAGACGCACCCGGCTGGTAGACCATCGTATTGACGGCAAAATCGAAACTCATCTTATCCGGCAGCAGACACTTGATTTGCAGGCCGGGATCATCCTGCAAAGGATGCGAGGAGACGGCCTCCTCGCTTGATATGATTGCCTGCGGCGATGGAGTCGACTCCAGCCGGTGGTAGCATTTTTCTATGACGATGGTCCGGCTTGCTTGGGTGGCGATCACCTGATGTTCCATGCCCTCGGGCAAGTAGGCATACCCACGAGCACCGAGGCTGTGCTGCTCGCCACGAACTTTCACCTTTACAGTGCCCGCAGTTACGTACAAAAATCTTTGCGCGGGGGTATAGCCTAATTCTCCGCCGCTTTGGAATTCAGCAGTGTACTCGGTGAATTTGGCACCCAGCGCGGGACCGACATGCACAACGGCCAAGCACTTGGTCATGCCCGGTAGAGTGGTGCGCACGAAAGTGTCAGCGGCCAGCAGCAGATGATTGGATCCATGAGAACTGCGCGTCTGTCCAAGATTATGCACGGACCATCCTCTTCAAGAACACGGGAGATGCCGCGAGCTGATCGAGAAGATGCAAGCCACATTCGATGGCTTTCTCGACGTCTCCTTCCGTCACCGATTCTGCCGGATGATGGCTCACTCCGCCGGGCGTACGCAAGAAAACCATCGCTGCCGGAACCTTTTCCGCCAGGATCATGGCGTCGTGACCGGCACCGCTGAGCATGCGATGCGGCACGCATCCAGTCTTCTCAATTGCCAGCTGAATTTCGTCGATTAGAAACCCGTTCATCGGCACGGCCTGCTGCGACAACAAGACACTGTGCCGCACCCTTAATCTGCGATGCTCAGAAATTTCTTCTGCTTTGCGAATCAGTTGGGCAACTATTTGGCTGCGAATTTCGTCGGAGCGGTGGCGTACGTCGAGCGTGAGGTGCACCTCACCGGCAATTACGTTGCTCACGCCCGGCTTGGCCTCGAGCGTTCCGACGGTTCCGACCGCTCCCGGGACAGCTATTGCCGCACGCTCCACCTCTGTAATCCACTGGGCGGCAGCGGCCATTGCGTCGTGGCGAAGATGCATGGGAGTTGTGCCCCCGTGGTTGGCGCGACCAGTAAATGTGAATTCAAGCCGGCTCTGTCCGACAATGGCCTCGACGATGCCCAGAGCATAGCCGAGTTCCTCAAGTATCGGCCCCTGCTCAATATGAAATTCAATGTACCCAAGAGTGTCATTGCTTAGGGCAGCGCAGGGAATCTGGTTTGGATCCAGACCGAATTGCTGGATCGCTTGGCAAAGAGTTATTCCATTCTTATCCTCACGGTTCAAGAGCTCGTTATCGAGCCTGCCGACCAGAGCACGACTGCCTATAAACGGCGTTTGGAAGCGAACTCCTTCTTCTTCTGAAAAACCAACGATTTCGATTCCGAAGGGAAGCTTTCTTCCCTCCAGTGCCTCCAGCAGTGTGAGTGCCAAGAGCACTCCCAGTACGCCGTCGTAGGCACCGGCGTCGGGAATCGTATCGAGGTGAGAGCCGACGATTAATCGAGGAGAGTATGTGCCCGGATAAAATCCACGAACGTTGCCAACGGCATCTAGGCGAACCTGAACACCCAATGGCTCCATCCAGCGAGTGAGTTGCCGGTGGCACTGTTGCATGGGAGGAGAAAGAAAAGTACGGCGCGTGGTGAGTTCGTCTTCACTGAAGAGGGCCAGCTGCTGGCAGCGGGCAATTACTTCTTGCGCGCGCTTTGATTGCGCACGATTTCGCTGCACTAGGTCTGATTGTTTGCTTGCCATGCACCTCGGCTAAGCGGAGCGGATCAGCCGCGCCGCTGCCCATCCCAAAACCACGAGGAAAACCTGAATTGCCCAATTGTGCGTACTTCCGTAAGTAACCACCGGAAAATGATTGCTGATCATGAAGAAGACGACCGGCACTGCCATAAAAGTGTTGTGCTTGGAGCGTAGCTTGGCCTGCGCGCCAAGAGACCTATCGAACCTGGTGCCAGCTGCTGCGGCCGCCATCATTTTGCGCTGTGCTGGAAGGATTCTCAACCACACGTTGGCCGTCATGATGGTCCCAAATATCGCTCCCACGTGAATGTAGGCAGCACGACCGCTCAGCAGATGCAATAGTGCCCAAGAAAAGGCAGCCGTCATAATAAAGGCGAAAAGCGCAAAAATGCTGGCCGGCCTGTCGACGAGCCACCGGGCGGCAAGATCATAAATCAGCCATCCCCCACCGAGAAACGACAGCCCAATGATTATCGCCATTGCTCGCGAAATATCCGCCACGTCGCTGTCGACCAAGCCTCCGGTAAAGTAATAGACCAGAAAAAGCAAGACTATTCCGCTCAACCAGGTCAGAAGTGCTTCCCAGCGGAACCAGCGGACCAGCTGAGGCCGAACCTCAAGGCATTGCTTCTTGCTGACGGCATAAAAGCCGCCGCTATGAACCATCCACACGGAGGAACCCAGCACTCCGCCTGTGGCTGCCCTTTCCAAGTTGGCGAACTGGTGATCAAGCCAGGTGAAGTAATAGGTTTGGCCAACCCACAGAATGCCAGCAAAAATGTGGAACCAGCGGAAACCCAGGTTAAGCCATTCGCGCACGAAAGAAGTCACTGCCCTGGCTCCTTAGCAAATTCGCGCATGCTTCAGCTTCCCCGGTACGTGGTGTAGCCATTCGGACTCAACAGCAGGGGAATGTGAAACTGAGATTCGCCGTCTCGTACGCGAAAAGTTACTTCAATGACGGGATACAAAGTATCCACTTTCGGTGAAGCATAGTAGCTCGCCGTGTCGAATGCCAGGCGGTAAAGCCCCTTGCAAAGATCTTCCGTCTCAGGAAGTAATTGGCTACAGCGTCCCTCGTGGTTGGTGCGAGTCGACGACAGCGAGCGCCAACAACCGGAAGCTTCCTGCCGCTCCAATCGTACGGGCAGGTCCGATGCCGGCCTGCCGCGGGCGATATCGAGAACGTGCGTGGAAATCCGCTTTATTCCTGAAGCCATTTTCTTAACCGGTTTTGTGTGATCTGCCGTTGCTGTTCGGCGGCTTCGCGAAATTCGGTTTCGGCACCATTTTGCAGGCGTCGCCGCAGAATTTCGAGAATCTCTGGCCCTGACTTGCCGGTGGCACAGACAATAAAAATCCGACCGAAGCGCTGTTCGTATTCACGATTGCCTTGAGCAAGAGCGATCTTAACTTGCCTTTCGGCGTCAATGACGCTTTTCTGCTCATGCGCTGACCAGATCGCAGCTTGAGAGGGAACAGTTTGGGCAGGTGATTCTCCAATCCGCGCATGGCTTTGAAAAGCTTCTATCCAATCGGACTGCGCCAAATTGTGCCACGTTTCATCCGAGGCGGCTAGCACAGCAGATTCATCGAGCAGTGGTCTTCGTCTGGCCATGCCACGCGCCCAAGCCCGCGACCCGCAGCAGGGGAGGATCAGGGCGGCCGCCCGCTTGGCCGAGAGGGCATTCCACCGCCCAAGCGCGGTACTCAAATGGGTGCACCTGCGCTCAGTCTGCGAAGAAATTCCTCGACCAGGTTGCTTGATACGGCGGAGCGATACCTCGCCGTTGAGCGAATGTCATCGATCGGCCGAATCTCGGAGACCGTCGCCCTCCTTGCCGCGGCCAGCAAACATTTGTCGATGCTTTTTCCTTTCACCGCACGTTCTGTTTCGAATAAGCGAAGTGGAACGGGGGCCACACTAGCGAGAGCGATGCGCACCTCCTGCACTCGGCCTCCGGCGACCCCTCCCAGGGCCGCGATCGCCACCTTGGCAATTGCTTGTGCACTGCGGGCTCCCACTTTGCGCGTGTGATGAAGACATTCAGAAAACTGTCTGGCGAGGCAGACTGCTCGCAGCAGTTCATCACCCGCCAGTTGGGTAGTTTTATATCCGGTGTGGAAGCCCAGGTAGGGCACTCGCCGCTCGCCACGTACGGATACGAGAATCAACTCTGCTTCATAGACCAGCAAGGCAGGCAGCGAATCGGCCGCCGGTGAAGCATTGACAATATTGCCGCCAATCGTTCCGCGATTCTGATTCGCGGTTCCTCCGGTCCAAGAAGCAGCCCGAGCCAGCAGGGGAAACTCGCGGGCGATGACGGGGTGTTCACGGAGTTCGGCGTACGTACAGCCTGCGCCGATTCGCACTTGGTCGGGCAAAACCTCGATGCCTCGCAGCTCTGGGAGACTCCAGATGCTGACCAAGTTGCGCGCCGCCAGCTTCCCGGCACCGTATAGCACCATCAAATCGGTGCCGCCAGCTATAGGCAGCCATTTTCCCGGTGCCTCGGCCAGCAGCGACAGGACCGCGTGAAGCGTACCGGGGGCGACGAGTTGGTAATCGCGGGGATTAGACCTCATCTGATGTTTGTCGGCGTGCCGCCTCCTCGACCGCCTCAAAGATCTGCATATAGCCGGTGCAGCGGCACAGACTGCCGGAAAGTCCTTCGCGAATATCCTCGATGGTCGGGAAAGGGTTTTTCTTCAACAGGTAGAGCGCCGCGAGAATCATTCCAGGCGTGCAGATGCCGCATTGCGTACCGCCGCAATGGAGGAATGCTTGCTGAAGATTGTGCAAACCCGCACCGGCGAGCCCTTCTATAGTCAGAATATTAGCGTTTTGGGCCTGCAAAAGCGGAACCAGGCAACTGTTCACCAGAATGCCGTCCATTAATACGGCGCACGAACCGCACTCGCCTTCTCCGCAACCCTCCTTTGTGCCCGTCAATCTGAGCTGGTGCCGCAATACATCAAGCAATCGTTCCATGGGATATGCGGGCACTGTCTTTCGTTCACCATTCACGGTAAAGCAGAACTCGCGCCTGCCTGAGATTTCATGAGAATTGCTCATCGCGAGGGGGAACCACTTCGGTCTGCGGTTGCGACTCGGGTGGTAAGAATGTCGAAGATGTCTTCCGCAAGCAGGGGAACACAATCGCATGGTGCGCCTAAGGCATCCGCGACCGCATTGGCGATGGCCGGGGCGGGACCATCGATGGGAAGCTCGCCGATCCCTTTCGCGCCAAAGGCGCCGTGTACGTTTCCCAGTTCCTCAAAGAATACCCGGATGGGAGGCACATCCAACGATGTAGGCATGATGTAGTTCGTCATCTGGCTATTCTGCATGCGACCATTCTGCCAAATTACTTTCTCATAAAGGCTGAGGCCGATGCCCTGGGCAACTCCTCCTGTGATTTGCCCGGCAGCCAGCACCGGATGGAGAACGCGACCAACTTCCTGTAAAGCGACGAAATCATCCACCGACACGGTGTAGGTCGTCAAGTCAACCCTCACCGAAGCGATATAAACCGCCCAGGCAAATGCCGCATAAGCTTCTCCGCGGTGTTTCTCATCATCCCAGAAAATGTCGGGCGGCGCCTCGTACCGTGACCAGGAGCGGAGCGCCCCGTGGGCGGCCACATAGTTACGGCAGGCAGCACGAAACTCCTCGGGAGAGTACGAATCGCCGAGCCAGCCGGACTGCCTCAATGCGTGGCGGATGCCGAGCGCGGCTGAACAAACCAGGCTGCCAACCACCATGACGGTGCGTGATGCCACCGTAGGACCACTGTTCGGCACCTCCATGGTGTCGGCCGGCGCAACATCCACGTCTTCATAACCTAGCCCTAGAGTTTCAGCTGCGACTTGCGAGAGGGCGGTTTTCGTCCCCTGGCCGAATTCTGTGCTTGACACCAGCACGCGCACGGCGCCATCGGCACAGGCTTCCACACCGACTACAGAGCCGAGGTAACGCTCTCCAGATCCGGTGAAGCCGGCGCCGTGCAGAAAAGCAGCCACGCCGATCCCCTTCTTTATTTCTCCGCTTTCATTTTCTTCTGCAAACGATTCCTTTCGGGATTGGTAACTGGAAAGCTCCAGCGCGCGGTCAAGAAGTTTCTCCAGATCGATGGGCTCGCGCACCGCTTGTTCTGTAATGGTGGTCTGTCCCGGCTTCAGAAAGTTGCGCTGCCGGACGACAATGGGAGAAGCACCAATGATCTGAGCAATGCGGTCCATGTGCCGTTCCATGGCGAAGAGACTTTGCGGTGCTCCAAAACCGCGAAACGCCCCATGAGGGGGAGCATTGGTGGCAAGCGCTTTCGCCGTGATACGCACACTAGGCCAATAGTAGGGGCCGCCGGCGTGGATGGCGCCGCGGGAAAGCACCACGGGTGAAAGTGTCGTATATGCTCCTCCATCAATGGTGAAATCGATGGTGCCACCCAAGATTTTGCCATCTTTGCTTACCGCCGTGCGGTGGCGCGTGCGTGAAGGATGCCGCTTGCTGGTAGCCGCCATATCTTCCAGGCGGTCATAAATGATTTTTACCGCTTTTCTGGTCTTGATTGCCAGCAGCGCGGCGTGGCCGGCGATCATCGAAGGATAGTCCTCTTTCCCTCCGAATGCCCCGCCGGTCTCTACTTGCACCACACGAACCCTTTCGGCCGGCAATTGGCACAGAGTCATCAAGGCTTTGTGTACATAATAAGGACACTGCAAAGAGCCCCATACGGTGATGCCGTGCTCTGGATCGAACCACGCGATCATCCCATTATTTTCTATGTAGAGCTGCTCCTGAGCTCCAGTCCTGTACTCTCCTTCTACGATGTAGGCTGCTTTTGCCCAGGCACTGTCGATATCGCCTTTTTGAATTACGTACGTCTTGAAAGTATTGTCGGAGCCCCAAATGATGTCACAGCAGCGCTCACTCTCTTCCAGTGTCAAGACGGCAGGTGACGGATCGTATTCAATGGAGATCGCGTTGACCGCCTTCGCCAGCGCGTGGCGATCGGCATGGGCTAGCAACAGAATGGGCTCTTCAGGATGGTTGATGCAATTTTCTGCCAGGCAAGGCTGGTCCTCGGCAATGAGTGCAATGCAATTCTTCCCCGGTATGTCCTTCGCAGACACGATCACGTAATCGTCCCATGCAACTTCCGCACCGAAGGTGATCTGTTTGATCCTGCCTCGTGGAATCGTGCTGCGAACGGTGGCTCCATACCACATGCCGGGCAGAACTATATCGTCAATGTATTGTGCTCGACCGGTTACCTTGTCCTGTCCTTCTTTTCGCGGAACTGATATGCCGACAATGGAACTGTTGTTCACTCACGTAACCTGCGGGAAGACACCTCCGAGAAGGCGAGCGCCTAGGGCCGAGGAACCTCATTTGCGCTGCTTATAGTGTATGCCAGAAGGGCCTGGCAGGAAGGGGGCTGTCTTCCGGGAATTTACCTGAAAAGCATTTCAATTTTAAAGCCGAAACTCGCGACCGGTGGGCGCGCCTGGAAATTGCCCATCGGCGAAGACAAGATTTCCTCGCAAATAGGTCGCTTTCACCACACCCCGCAGTTTTTCTCCAAGGTATGGAGAAAGCGGATGGCGATAATATAACCGCTCCTTGCTCACCAGGAACTCGCTTTGCGGATCGAACACTACAAGGTCCGCATCATACCCCGCGGCAATTTGTGCCTTGCGCATATGACATCCGGCCAGCCGGGCTGGCCCTTCCGCCATCCAGCGGGCGATGTCGAGCAGCGATGATCCCCTCTGGCTGGCCTCCGTCCAGATCAGCGGCAAAGCGAGGGAAAGACTTGCAATCCCTCCCCAAGCAGTTTTGAAACTACCCTCATCCATATGCTTCATCTGCGCCGGGCAAGGGGAATGGTCGGTTGCGATCAGATCGATCGTTTCCTCTCTCAATCCTTGCCAAAGTTGTTCACGGTTTTGCCGGCTGCGAACCGGAGGCGCACATTTGTTGAGCGTGGCCCCATTGGCAATAGTCTCTGAGGTGAGATACAGATAATGCGGGCAAGTTTCGGCAGTCACCGGCAGCCCCTGGGATCGAGCTGCGCGCAATTCGCCAAGAGCCCGGCTGGTAGAGAGATGAACAATATGTAAACGGAATTGGTAGCGGCGGCACAGAGATACTAACAGCCGGATGGCCGATAACTCTGCCTCATCGGGGCGCGACCGGAGGTAAGTTCCGTAACTCCGCCAATCGGCTTGCTCCAGATCTCTATGCGCGTGATCGATCGCAGGAGGCAACTCCGCGTGCACTAGCAGCGGCAAACCTGTCTGTGCGACGCGGGGCAAAGCGGCTTTGAGCTGTCGTTCGGTCAGCATCGTGAAGCTGTCCACACCGGAATGAACCAGAAAGCATTTGAATCCCCGCACACCTGCCGCTGCCAACGCGGCAATGTCGTTTTGGTTATCGGGGACAACGCCGCCCCAGGATGCCCAGTCGACCCGGCATCGGCCCCGTGCGGCGGCGCGCTTGCGCTCCAGCCCGGAAACGGAAGTGGTCGCCGGCACGCAGTTCAAGGGCATATCTACGAGCATGGTACAGCCGCCCGCAGCCGCCGCCCGCGTCGCGCTTTCGAAACCTTCCCAGTCTGCACGGCCAGGATCATTGATATGTACGTGCGTATCCACCAGTCCCGGAAGTATGGCTGCCTCTCGGAAATCGTGGACCTCGGCTCCCGCGGGGACTTCGTTTGGAGGCACCACGGACGCGATTTGTTCTCCCTCTATCAGTATCGCCGCAGGCTGGATCTTGCCGGGAGTAACCACTCGCCGGGAGAGAAAAGCTCGCACACGGCCTCCTGCGAAAGGCAGAGAGTAACGCGCGAGTGCTGCTTTTTCAAGACTCCCTATTCCGCGTGCGCACTTGGTTTGACTTATCCCAAATGCCTCCTTGCGCTCCTGCCAAGCCCAGCAAACATTCACCAACTTCGACGGCTGCGGCTTTATACTCGGTTTTTGGCGAAGTCTGTAACAGCCGAGTCAACCCGATAGGCAACATCGCAGTTCTGGGCCTCGACGGCGGCAATGATACTTTGCAAGAGTGACAATATGGATCAGCATTTCATGGCGCACGCTATTCAACTTGCTATCGAAAATGTTCATTCCAATCGAGGTGGACCTTTCGCCGCCGTTATCGTCAAAGACGGCAGCATCGTCGCTGAAGGCACGAACCAGGTCACGGCAACGAATGATCCCACCGCACATGCAGAAGTAATGGCAATTCGGGAGGCGTGTCGCAATCTTAATGTTTTCCAACTGCACGGCTGCGGGATTTACACCACTTGCGAACCGTGCCCTATGTGCTTAGGTGCCATCTATTGGGCTCACATCGCTCGCGTTCATTTCGCTACTCTGGCCACGGATGCGTCCGCATTCGGCTTCGATGATTTGCTGATCTACCGCGAACTTGCTCAGCCCTACTCTGCGCGCCGGATTCCGATGATCGGAGTGATGCGCGAAGAGGCGCTTGCAGCCTTTCGCGCATGGGACGAAAAGCCCAATAAGGTAACCTATTGAAACCCCGAGAGGATGGTCCTTCAGCGCTCGCACAAGTTATTTTTCAAGGACAACCAGCTGGTGCGCAGGTTTGCCCTATGCCGCTGCTATCGGAAATTGCCCTTTAAACTTCCGCTGCTGCAACGTGCCGCAATGGCGTGCATCTGGTGGAGAAGAATGTCACCTTTACCACTGGGGTGGTCGGCTGGAATCGGCGGCAACTTGAAGTACATCTGTGGTTGGCTGTTTCCCCGGGGTGCACACTGAAACCTGTTTCCAATCTACGGCTCAGCCGATCGACAAAGTCTTGCAGAGTAGTGAGGCTTTGCTGCTGCCGGCGCCAGTCCTAGAAGCTCACTTTCAAGGCCAATTGAACCTGCCGCGGCCCGATTGGAGCCATTCTAGGAATTACTCCGAAACTTGGATCGCCTACATTCAATGTGCTGTCCCCATATGGCCCGGGTGTTCCCAGACTAAACAGGGGATGATTGAAGGCGTTTTGTGCTTCGAGCCGCAACTCCATGCGAATGCCTTCATGGACAGGGGACAGAAGGAACTGCTTAATCAATGACAAATCGCTGC
>JAFATF010000501.1 GCA_019244045.1 Acidobacteriota bacterium | reverse complement strand
AGCCAGGAGTCTAATGGCCGGTTTTGACCCGTCCACAAATGGCCGGTTTTGGGCTGACCACTGAGGCCTTGTAGCCGGTGAATACGTAAACTGGACGTGTTTGGAGAGCCATCGCGCTGAGTTGTCAGTTCCAAACGGCGGCTTCATTTAAAAACGGGAATAATGTTGTCGCCTAACCGTTTTCTTGCGAAACAGAGAACCGCTTTACGCCTTCCGATGACAGTGTGCTGACATGGCGCGACGGCAACTCAGTCCAGGCGAACGCTTGCGTGTCACTCGCGATGCTTTGGGACTAACGCTGCGGAATGTTCACACCGCAAGTCTGGTTTTAGCGCGTAAACTTCGCAACAAGAGATTCATTCTGCCCGCCAGCCGGCTTCATGATCTGGAAGCAAAGGACAGCGTCCCCAGCATCCACAGGCTCTACACACTGGCGCATGTCTATCGCTGTAATGTAACGAAACTGATGAATTGGTACGGCGTCCCCTACCGTTGAGGATCAGTGCTAACGGTGCTAATCCTGCCTTTCCGAGAATTCCGTTCATCAACGCAATCTGTCACTCTTTCGCGTTCGCTCTAACCGACGCCAAAGCGATTCACCGCATCGCGCTCGAGTGGCCGGCGTAGGGTGATCGGCCCGGTGCATGCCGCAGTGGTAGAGCATGGCTGGTGGTGAATCACAAACACGTGCTATCCGGTTGATGGCGGCCGTCGACTTGCTATGTGTACGCCAACGCAAGTTCATTCCGACGGACTCCGACCACGAACTGCCGGTGTCCAACTTGGTCGACGAGATGGTGTTGACCGAGATCTGTCTGCGACTGGCGTCGCCGGGATACTCCGTTTCTTACCTCCGTCTTCCACTTTGCGCCTGGATATTTCAACGAGCATAACTTGCACGATATCTTAGTTCCGGTCGCGCTAATCGAGAATTAAGGGTCGTCCACAGAGCTCCGTGAGAAATTAGAATTTCTATGCACTCTCGAATGGTTCCCAGAGCTCAATCTTATTGCCATCTGGATCTCTGACCCACGCAAAGTTCCCGTACGACGGATATTCTGCGGTATTTTCGATCTCCACGCCCTTACTTTTTAGATGCTTGAGGACTTCTCCCAAGTTCTTCACTCGATAATTAACCTGGCCCGTTCGTGGCTTATCCTTGATGTCTTGATCGGTGGGCATAATCGCCCACGCTAAGGTTCTCTTGATCTCCGGATTTCCAATATCCCGATATTCAAACGTCACATAGATTGAATTGCACTCACTGTCTTCGCCCGCAGCAACGATTTCGAGGCAGTCGCGATACCAGGCCGCCAATCGCTTTGTATCGTTGGAAAACAGAAAAACGCCGCCAATTCCCTCGATCATAAGTGCCTCCAAGTCCCGCATCTCTGCCGGTTTCCGAATCGGCAGGCATAGCTCCAATCAAAATGCGATGAATCCCCGACCGCTTGTTTGCCGAGGAAAAGCTCAACTGCTGGCGCGTGCTCGGGCTCGTAGTCGCTGTAGATACGCCAATCTCTGTAAGGGCAGTCGCAAGCCGTAGCCACGTTATGATATCGCCCGAAACCCTTCGATCCCGTATTGCCTGACTGGCATTCTCAATTTCGACATTCCTTCCCTACACTCGAAGGTGAAGAGACGAGCCAAGACCTCCTATCGGTAGAGATGCTTTGGGGTCGCGTGTGGATCGTCTACGGTCATTCCGAAACGAATTCCTTGCAAAGAGTATCGCCTGGCGGACTCGTCCCACTTGATCACAGGGGCTGTTGAGGGCGGCAAGTACTCTGTCGAGTTCGAAGACAACCCCAAATATGCGCGACTTGCCTTCGGGAATATCGACCAATCTCACTGGAAACGTGGCTCTCTTTTCTTCCGAGTTCATGAGGAGACCATATTCATCTTCCGGGAAACCACGTTGCCCGTCGGGAGCGCATCGGGTTCGGGCTTGGCCGAGTTGTAGCAATGTATTCAACTGTCAATTTGCCCAGACCAGGCGTCTGACAAAGCTCGTTATCAAAGCTTCGGTATCAAAGACAGGATCGAGGCGAATGGCTCTGGCACAAATTGATTGTGCAAGACTCCGGATGGTGAGCCCCCTGTTCTGGTGATGCATACCCTTGCTAAACGCTCACTTGCTGAGAACTTCAGGGGCAGCCACCAAGGCCGGCCGTCGGAGCATGCCTGCCGTCCGAATGCGTTCCGGAACACCAGCAGGGCATGGCCGCTGCCGTTGGAAAATTACGCGCAGGTATTTGGATCATACGGACGCCGCAACTTGGATGGCAATAGGTCTTTGTCGTCGTGGAGGCGACAAGAAATGCGCTCCGTCAAGCCGAGCATCGCGCGCTTTGCGTGCCCGCTTGAATGCTTTTCGATGAACCTTCATCCCAGCACAGCACATCATAATGCTTTGACACATATCGGGTCGTTCTCGGACGCGCACCGGTGCCGCAAAACAAATAATAGCAGGCACTCTCTCGCACGTACTGTTCCCGGTACCGAGTTTTAGGTATCGCCCTGCCCAGGTGCCTCTCATCCGCGAGTTTTCCATATGTTGTAGGCAACATCCCAAAGTTTCTATTTCTTGTAGGCTCGGTAATGCAATCGCCCCTTGGCGAAAGGAATTCCGACCCGCTTTGATGCTACATAGAAACTTAACGCTGGTCATTCAAAGCTGATACATACCTCTACGCAACATACTTATAAACCGTCGCGTCGCTGGCCCTAAGAGTGCCTTTCGATACGGTTTTCAAGCCCATAATCAAAAGTGCTTTCGACGGGAGGGGAAACATGGGGTTCAGAAGGCAGGCAATCCGACTTGTGCTCACGGCTATAACTATCGCTGTGTTCATCGGCACACTGATGGCCCAGACCATCACAACAGGCCAACTTAGCGGTACTGTGACTGATCCGTCAGGCGCAGTAATGCCTAACGTTCCCGTAACACTGAAAAGCCTCGATGATGGCTCCGTTACAAGTGGAAAAACGACCTCACAGGGATATTATGAGTTCGCTTATCTCAAACCAGGCAACTACAGCGTGGGAGTCAACGCATCTGGTTTTCAGGCGGCAGAGAAAAAGGTGGCTGTGTCTCTCGGAGCAGTGGCAACCGCAAACTTCCAGCTCGCGCTGGGCTCTTCAACAACAACTGTGGAAGTCAGCGGCACTGGGGCTGCGGTTGAAACGGAAGATGCCAACCTGACAGCAAATTTCAACTCGAAGCAACTTGACCTACTTCCTAATGCCGGAAATGACCTTTCGGCGGTCGCTTTGACCGCACCCGGAGCTGTAGTGAATACCGCTGGTGGGGCAATGTTTGGTGGCGGCAACTTCGAAGTTAACGGGTTGCCCGCTACCTCGAATCTGTTCACGCTGGATGGTTCAAATGACAACGACCCCTACTTCAACGTCAACAACAGCGGCGCCACGAATCTTACTCTAGGGCTGAACGATGTCCAAGAAAGCACTGTGGTTTCTAATGGTTACAGCGGGTCCTATGGTGGCTTGGCGGGCGCCAATATTAATTATGTGACGAAATCCGGGACGAACAATTTCCACGGCAATGCCACTTATTGGTGGAACGGTGACATCCTCGACGCAAACAACTACTTCCGTGTGCAGGCGAACCATCTGGCGGGCAGCAACGTTGACCCGCGCCCATTTGTAAATGCTAATCAATATGCTGGGTCTTTTGGCGGCCCCATCAAGAAGGACAAAGCATTCTTCTTCTTCGACATCGAAGGATTAGAATTGGCAATTCCTTCGCCGCAAACGTTATTCGTCCCTACGCCGGGCTTTCAGTCAGCAGTGATCGGAAATCTGAATGCGCGGGGCTTATCGGCATCTGTCCCGCTTTATCAGACGATGTTCGGACTCTACAACCGAGTTTCTCAGGCCGGAGCAAAACAAGTGAGCGGAGGTGGCTGCAGCGATGTCACCACAGTGAACGGCGTTGCGTTCGGCACTGCGAATCCTTGTACGGTACAGGTTCAGGCAGCGCTCACGGCACATACGCACGATCGGCTCTACGTAGGTAAAGTAGATTACAACATTACCAACGACGACAAGTTCTTTGCTCGCGTAGAGAGAGAGCACGGGCTTCAGGCCACCTACACCGACGGGATCGACCCCGCATTCAATGGTATCAGCGATCAACCGCAGTGGCAGGGGCAAGTGGGCGAGACTCACACTTTTGGTACTAGCAAAGTGAACGATTTCAAAGCCTCATTGCTATGGTACAGCGCCTTTTTCAAGATGCAGAACCAGTCAGCTGCAGATCAGGCTCTGCCGATAAACGGAGGTAGCGCAACCATTGCTTTGGGTGATGGCAGCATGTCGGCCCTTAATCCCGATAATTTCGTCTTTCCTCAAGGCCGTAACATTACTCAGTATCAGTTCGTGGATGACTTCAGCTGGATTCGCGGGCAACACAATTTCAAAGTAGGCATAAATTTCCACAAAGACGATGTCACTGATGGCAATTTCTTTTTTGTGACTCCACAGGTGTTAGCCCTTTCACTTGCGAACTTTGCGACTGGAGGTACAGGCGGCGCCGGGAGTGCTATCTTCCAGGCGTTCCCCCAGCGTCTGGAGCAGCGGATTGGTCTATATCAACTGGGATTTTACGGATCTGACGATGTTCGGCTAACTAAAAATCTAAAGCTGACATTGAGCCTCAGGTTCGATCATCTCGCAAATCCCACGTGCCAAGCCAATTGTTTCCAACGTCTCGCTCCCAATGCCTTCGGAAATAGCACAGCGCCGGTTAATACCGCAATTTTATCCGGTTTACACACGGCGTTTCCTTCCGTCTCGGAAATCGTGCCCCAGCCTAAGATCGGTTTCGCGTGGACGCCGGGGGGGGCACAGAAAACCGTTTTTCGTGGTGGAGTCGGAATGTTCAGTGATGCCCTGCCGACCGGCGCGATCGACAACTTCATGCAGAATGCACCGCTTGATCCCCAATTCTTCGTGGGCCCCGGCTTTCTCTCGCCGGCACAGACCGGGTCCGTTAATGGCGTTTCCGGCACCCTGTATCAGACAGTCGCAGCTGCAGACGCGGCATTCAAGGCAAACTACGCCTCCGGAGGAGTGGGTTGCGCAATCGCAGGCGCGAATCCTGCTACTTGTGTGCCTACGTTTAACTTCTACAACTCTACCGCCGTGCATGTCCCTATCTACTACAAGTGGAGCATGGAGGTGCAGCAGTCAATAGGTTGGAATACGACGCTAAATATACTTTATGTGGGCAATCAC
The DNA here is from genome assembly GCA_019244045.1 of Acidobacteriota bacterium. Lineage (GTDB taxonomy): Bacteria > Acidobacteriota > Terriglobia > Terriglobales > Acidobacteriaceae > Gp1-AA122. The sequence continues at coordinate 4,036 of JAFATF010000501.1, read as the reverse complement.
GGGGAACACGAGGAATTCTCGAACCTGGCTTTAAACGCGTATTGCTGCATCCCAAGTCAAATAACTCCGACAGGCCCGATTGCCGGGTCGAGGTATGCGAATCTTCCGGCAACGGTCCCGGATTCAAGATTCGCGCAAGTTGCGGATGCCGCTAACATTGCCAACTCCAATTACCACGGACTAATTGTGAGCGCCAATCATGCGTTCTCCGGGGGTTTCCAGTTCCAGGCGAGCTACACCTGGAGTCATGCCACGGACGAGATCTCCAACAACTCTCTCTCTCCTTTTGGCTTAAATACCGTTGGGCAGTATGCAGACATCGTCTTTCCGCAAAATCCATTTAACCCGCGCGCTAATTATGGCAATGCCGACTACGATGTCCGCCACAACTTCACTATGAATTATGTGTGGAGTGATGCCTTTCGCCATCTCACGAGTCACGGTCCCAGTGCCCTGCTGAAAGGCTGGACATTCTCGGGTACGATCTTCGCCCACACAGGCCTTCCGTTCACAGTCTACAGTTCGGCGATCACCAACGCGTTAGAAACTACGAATTATGCATCGCCTGGGGGCGCACAAGATATCTTCAGCTCGGAAGTAGCCGGTCCAGCTAATTGTGGTTCTTCTGCGGCAACCGTGTCGCCAACTGGAGCTGGCAACCCCTGCATGACGGCGGCCAACTGGCCTGACCCGACGACTACCTACGGCAATCAGCGGCGGAATCAGAACCGCGGTCCCTCCTACTTCGATACCGATTTTGCGGTGGAGAAGGCATTCGGGATACCCAAGTGGGAAGGCGCTCAGTTCTCGCTGGGAGCGCGCTTTTTTAACCTTTTCAATCACCCCAATTTTTATTTCCCAATTATGAATGCGAACAGCCCGGCATTTGGCACGATCATCCAGACTGCCCTCAATCCGACCGGTATCTACGGCTCAGGCTTGGGTGCAGACAATTCAGTGCGTGCCATTCAGCTTCAGGCAAAATTCCAGTTTTAATCAATCTGCCGGATGCAGCGGCCTCCGAGAGGTCGCTGCAGGTCAGATTTATGGTGGTCATATGCCCAGACGGATTTTGGTATCAATTTTCTTTGTGACGCGCGGGTGAGAAACAAGGAATGAGACAACCATGAGATTTACAGCGATGCTTCTTTTGTTACTGCTGTTAATTTTACTTTCCTCAAGCGGCGGATCTGCAAACAAACTGACGCTTCAGCCTGCGGTGGATTCAAAGAAGCAGTCTCAAACTAAAGAGAAAGTGGTCTACGTTTGCGCCTGCTTGAAGACGAAGTCTTGCCCCTGCATGACCGAGGCCAAATTAGAAGGGCCCTGCGCCTGTGGAGCGCAAGGCGGACCACCTATGAAGCCAGTGCCGCCGGACAGCAAGTGGGCAAAAGAGAATCGCGACGCTCTCGCGAAGTTGGGCGACCGTTCCCGCTGACCAATGGCCCTGCCAATTTCGGAAGCGGCAAATGCACTGTGGGCCCCACTTCCTGCTTCACCATCAGGCATCCCACTGCGAACAGGCTGTCAGCAATTCGATGTTGCTTCTATGGGGCTTAATGACGTCAATCGCCTCCGCGTAATTGTGTTGCTGCTGCTCGCGCTACTCGGTCACGGTGAGGCACGCACTGAGGTGCGGAAGGCGCCAGACTTCGGAGGTGGAGCCGTCTGGCTTGATAAAGGGGAACGTTTGCCCCACCATATACCTGACTACCGTGGCCACGTCGTGCTCATCGATTTCTGGGAGTATACGTGTATTAACTGTATTCGTGATTTCGCTGTGCTGAAGCGCTGGTACGGTAAATATCAGGCACACGGCCTAGTCATTATTGGTGTGCATCGCGGAGAATTCGACATCGGATTCAAAGAGGAAAACGTTCGTGCCGCTGCTAAGCGATTTCGCCTGCCATGGCCTATAGTTGCCGACCAGACGGGATCCACGTGGAAAGCTTTCCACGCGAGTGGGTGGCCGGATCGCTTCCTCATTGACTCTCACGGCGACATCGTCATGGAGGTCTTGGGCGAGAGGAATAACCACGAATTGGAATCAAGAATCCGCGAACTGCTGGCGGCTTCGAATTCTGAGGTCACGAAGGAAAACCTTGACACCGATGAGGACGCATTCAAGTCAGAATGCGGAGTTCCGACACAAGAGACATTCGTAGGCCAGCTATACGGGCGGGGTGCCGTAGATGATCTGGATTCACATAAAATCGGCGATGTTGCCGATTTTCTTCCTCCTCATTCGCCGCCCGATGGTGCAGTGATGCTGACAGGACGCTGGCGGGTTGAACGTGATAGTGTTGCGTCCGCGGGGCACTCGTCTTCAGCGGAAATCCGTTATCATGCGCGATCGTTATACGCCGTGCTCAGCCTTGAGGATACAAAACAAGAGAGAGTTGATCTGTTCCTTGACGGCCACCCGCTGCCCCGAGAAGAAGCGGGCGCCGATGTTCAATTTGACTCTAGGGGCGCCTATGTCGAGGTCAGCGACGCTCGCATGTTTTATTTGGTGCGAAGCCCGAACTTCAGCGCGCATTTACTCGCTCTAGTGGTCCCAGGATCTGGTCTGAGAGTGCATTCGTTCACTTACGGCAACAACTGCCAATTGCTCGACCGGCCGTAACGCGAGACGGCTTCACCCTAAGAACAAACGCGCGCATGCGATCGTTGCCTTGGGGTTCGGGCTACTTTTTCCCAACTCCGCTTACGGCTGCTTAATATGTGCACGTGTGCATGTCTGCATTCGAGCACGCACTATGCAGCAGTCGAAACAAAACCGCAGAAAAGTGTAGGGCAGAGCTGAGGGATAGAGATGCATGGCTGCGAACAAAAGAGCTGCGACCACAATTGCGGACTTAGCAGGCATGTGTGCATGAAGCCACGACAGTAAGAGACCGCGAAAGAAAATCTCCTCAAACACAGGAACAATAAAGCATCCTCGAAAGATCGCGATTACCCACGCAAATGCAGCCTGTCTTTGAAGACGTTTGGCGTCCGTCGCAACCGCGGTTAAATGCTTAAGCAGTTCCTGCGGGCCTCCGAAAAGTCGACCGAGGATCCAATAGACCAAAGCGCAACAGAAAATCGTGACGATCAGCGTTGCAATAGCAAAAAACAGGTTCTTAGTACCTGTGAAGGTCAGGGCGATGGGAAATCGGTTTGGCTGGGCGAAAGAAATAGCAGAATACGAACAGCAGTGTCAGATAGACACCTAGAGTTACAAGTTGGGGCAGTGCCGGACCGAGCGAGTTTGCTACGGTAACCTGCAGAGCGTAATAGCTGATCGTGCCGACAATTGCTGCGGCAACAATGCTGGTTAGAAATGACACCCCTACTCTGCGACCGCTAATAGCCCTGCCGCTCGCAAGTGAGTGTGTTGTCATACACGCATTTTCCGGCCAATCACCATACTTCGTTTTTAGAAGGCTACCGGCCACATGCCGATAGCCAGGATGCATGCTAGGAGTTAGCGCGTGTTCGTCAGCGACCCTCTGTAAAGAGATTGCAAGTTCCTCTTGTTCGTTCTTTGAAACAAGCGCTAATAAGTCTGCGAAGTGCGCGACCGATCATGCTAAGCGTCGAGCCTCCCTTTTCTGTCAAATGCAAAGCATAGCCCCACCATGGACAAAACGATCCGACGTCGTTTTCTCTTGTTTCAGGAATCGCGTTCATCGCTGCCAGCCTGACCCACTTGGGCGTGCTAATTTCTGGAGACGAGCACCGCTAGGCTGGGATCGAGGACTAGCGTGATCGGCATCGTTCTCCTGATCGGTTCTAATGTTGGACGCGCGGCCTCGGCATTGCCTCAAGCAGTTGCCTTATCAGGAACATGCGTTTGAAATCTATACCATCGGCATCGGTCTCTGCCGGCAAACAATCGTCGATAGTACATTCCAGGTTGCCGGTAATTGCTGACTCTACGTCTTTCCGTGACTTTTCGCGGCAAAGCACTGACCCGCCTCCCCGACAAACGAAGCTAGTACTACTATGTTATAAAAACGGAGCTCCACAAAAAGGGCAACCCGACAGTTGC
>JAFATF010000457.1 GCA_019244045.1 Acidobacteriota bacterium | reverse complement strand
GGAGTGCGGTGGGGGGGGGACCTCGGTGCGGTTTTATGAGCAATGGAAAGCCAATAGCATCACCATTTCCGACCTCAAATAAAGGGTGATTAGTACTCTCAAGTCGACCGGCCAAAATCCGATACCATTTTTTGTCAACGCGGGATCGAAGGGTGTCTGCATTGAATGGCCGCAGGGCCAACGCTACGCGCGGCTAAAGTCCTGGCTTCTGCCTAATACATCAACCGATCCTGACACAAAGTTTTGTGATGGAATCGGGGGAATCGGCAAGAAGGACAAACAAACCAGACTTCGCTCTCCGGACCCAGAATGTTAACGCTGATATTTGTAACGCGACCTCGCGGGCACAATTCACAACCTACAAACCCATAAAATTGGACAATAATCTGGCATAGTACCCCCGCCGCAGATTGCGTTTCACGCAGACGCCGAAACTCTGAGACGAACTGGTGATGTTCGGTCGCGCGTAGCATAGTTCGCGCCAGGAGGGGTTGTCTAAGAGTAATTAAGACGCTCGAGTACCTAGAGCATCATCTTGCGAAGGTGAGTCATAGGCTTTTCTATGACTCCACCTTTTCCCGTTCCCCTCACTCCTGCCGACACCCAGCACGCGAATAGAGGTCCGCGGCAATGCGGCTTCGTTGTGTTGGGCACGCTCAGGCGAAGCGACATGAACCACTGATGGAGATGAAGGGTTAGCGAACGCAAGGCCTACCATCGCGAGGGGGGGTACGGAGGAATTGCAAAGCAAACGTGCGAGTCGATGGACAAAAACCGGATACAAGGCGCGAGCGTGGGTCGACCGGCGAGGCGGCGAAGTCCATATTCAAGGATGCGAAGCGTAGATTCGGCGACTGTGCATGGAAGGCGGCTGAGGTTACCCCAGGAGATCGCCGCCGTCGCGCGGGGAGTCCACGACTGCAGCGTTAACTTTAAGAGCTGCTGTGCGATTAGTATAGTAGAGCGCCTGGATTTATCCTCTGGACATTCTTCCCGTGGAGAGAGGGACCGTGCGCAGAATCTTTATTCCACTCATCGCCTTTGTCCTTGCTTTCGCGATCGCCCTGTTCGTGAGGGCCTCCAATTCTGAAGCCAAGGCTGAGCAAAAGAATATGTCACTGGTCGGTTACAGCGATCTAGGCGGCCACGGCGATGGAGGCGAGGGATTGGCGATTCAGCAGCGGTCCAACGGCCGCCGCATCCTCTTCATTGCACATGAGGGGGAAAAAACCTGCCTTAGCATTGTGGATGTCACACATCCGGAGGCACCTGCGATGGTGAACCAGCTTCCGTCCCCCGCACCGGAGGTTACACGGTGCAACTCGCTGGGGCTTTCGGGAAACACGCTGGTGGTGGCGAATCAGACGATGAAGACGGGCCAATCGCCGGCGGGGATGTGGATGCTGGACGTGTCGGATCTGCCGCGGATGCAGAAGGCGCGCAGCATGCAGGATCTGGCGCTTTCATTCTTTGATACCTCGGGGCCCAACTCGCGGGGCGTTCACTGGTTGTGGTTTGTGGATGGAGAGTTTGCTCATCTGTCGAGCGGCTGGCGTGATTCCAACCCCACGAACCCGAAGGATGACCAGTTTTACATGATTGTGGACGTTCGCGACCCCCGACATCCGCGCGAGGCGGGCCACTGGTGGCTTCCCGGGACGCAGAAAAATGACGACTGTTTGCCGGGCTGCCTGCCTACGCGGCATCCCATAGATGACGGATATCGCGCGCACAATGTGGAAGTATTTCCGGAGCGGCCTGACCGCGCGTATGTGGGCTATATGGATGGCGGGGAGATTGTTCTGGACATCGCTCGATTGGCGGATATGCGCGCGGGACGCGTCAAGAGCTTTTCTCCAAAGCTCGTGAGCCGTCTAAAATTCTCTCCGCCTTATCCGGCCTGGACGCATACGGTGCAGCCGCTCTTCAGCCGCGGGCTGGCGACGGTTGCGGACGAGGCGGTGCAGGAGAAGTGCGCGGACGCACCCAAACTTATTTGGTTGGTGGATATCCGCGAAGAGACGAATCCCGTCATCATTGGTACGGCTCCGCTTCCGGAAAACGCCGGGGATCTGTGCGCTCGAGGGGGACGATTCGGTGCACACAATCTGCATCCCAATCTTCCGAGCCCTACTTCCGCGCACTTGAAGAACACGTTCGTGGGCACTTTTTTCAACGGTGGTGTTCGCATCTACCGGTTGGTGGATGTGTCGGTTCCGCATGCGCCTCAACAGATTAAAGAGATCGGTTATTTTGTTCCGCCCGCTCCGGCTGGAAATGCAACCCACACCATTCAGATCAACCATGCAATCGTCGATGAAAAAGGGCTGATTTACGCCACTGACCGGATCAGCGGAGGGCTGTACATCTTGAAATACACCGGGCAGGAGCCGCTGGACTAGAAGCTCAGTGCGACATTCCTTGCTTTGGTGGCTCGCGGCACGCACAGTATACTCGGTGCCCAGTATGGTTGCGCCTTGGGGGAGCAAAGAATGATCGAGAGAGCGGGGATGTCCCCTTCCGCAACAGTGGTGGATGTTGCGGAGTTGATCGATGGGCAAGAGATTGGGCGCTTTCAAATCCGCATGCTTCTGCTTTGTGCCGCGGCCATGTTTGTGGATGGGTTCGATACGCAGGCGATCGGCTATGTGGCCCCGGCTCTGAGCGCGGCGTTAGGGTTAAAGCCAGGCGCTCTTGGGTTGGTGTTCGCGAGTGGGGGACTAGGCGCGATCCTGGGCGGCCTCGTGCTTGCGCCGTACGCTGATCGGGTTGGGCGCAAGCCGATCATCGTTGGCTCTCTGATTTTCTTCGCGCTGTGTACTCTTCTTATCTCCCTGACGAACACCGTGCCGCAACTGATGTGGATGCGCTTCGCCATCGGGTTGGGGCTGGGAGGAGTGGTCCCGAACGCGCTCGCTCTCGTCGCCGAAAACATGCCAAGGAAATTTAGAGTCACCCTGGTGTTGCTGACGTGGTTGGGATTTTCCTTCGGCTCCGCACTGGCCGGCCCCATTACTGCCCACATTCTCGATGCCCACAGTTGGCGGTCGGTCTTTGTTTTCGGCGGAGTCTTGCCCATGGTGATTGCTCCATTGCTGGTTGTGAGCTTGCCGGACTCCGTGCCCGGGCTGACGCAACGGGGTGCGAACGGACGCCGCATCGCGGACACGCTTGCGCGGATTAATCCTAAGTGGACATTCCGGAAGCCGGTTCAGTTCATCAATTCAGAGAAAAAGGAGAAGGGCTTTCCGGTGGCCCTGCTTTTTCGGGAAGGCCGGGCTCCCATAACTCTCCTGCTCTGGGTTATGTTCTTCATGAATCTTCTAGCGTTGTTCTTCTTGAATAGCTGGCTCCCAACGGTGCTCCACCAGACCGGCTTGCCGCAGCATGCGGCGATCGTCATTGCCGGCCTTTTGCACTTTGGCGGAATTGCAGGTGGAGTTGCGATCGCCCCGCTCTGTGACAAGTTGAACCCATATCTTGTTCTGGCTTGCGCGTACATCTGCAGCGGAATCTTCATCGTGGGCATTGGACTGGCCAGCAACAAAGCAATGTTGGTAATGCTGGCCACATTTTGCGCGGGCTTCTTCACCTTCGGAGCGCAGAATTCGGCAAATGCGATTGCGGCCACTCGTTATCCGACGGCGATGCGTTCCAGTGGAATTGGTTGGGCGCTCGGTATTGGACGGACCGGACAAATTATTGGACCGTTGATTGGCGGGCTCCTGCTGTCTTTGCACTGGCGAACCAGCGGGATCTTTTATTTCATCGCGCTGCCTTCGGTAGTTGCCGCCACCGCCGCTTTCTTCTTGAGTGGTGCTGGGCGGCAAATCCGGTTTGGAATGACATCGGAGGTACGTTGATCTCGGAGCGCCGATTCCTTGCCGCGACTCCGGGCCTCACCACCGGCGTGGACGACCGCAGAGTTGCCAGAATCTCCAACCAGGAACTGGAGCGGCGTTGGAAGCTAGTGCGGGATCACATGGGGGAACGTGGCCTGGATGCTTTGATCACCCAGAGCGAGAGAGATTTTACCGGCGGTTACGTCAGGTGGTTCACCGACATTCCCGCATACTACCCACGTACGGTTGTGTTTCATCGCGCTGACCTGATGAGCGTGGTTGAGCACGGCGTGGCTGGGCGGAAACGCAGCCCGGGTGGAAACGATGCCGAGAATCCTGGCGTGGGAGAAATTATCACTACCTCAGCATTTCCATCGATTAACTATACACAGACTTATGACGCGCAGGTCGTGTGCGATATCGTGAACCGGAGAGGATCCCGCCGAATTGGTTGGATCGGACCCACTGGAATGGCGCATGGCTTCGTCTCGTATATTGAAAACACACTGTCGGGCAAAGCTGAGATTTCTGACGAGACCGACTTTATCGACCACGTTAAAGCAGCTAAAAGTGGGGAGGAGATTGCTCTAATCCGCGAGACCGCAGCGATGCAGGACGTTATCTTCAGCAAGGTGCTGGCCTACATCAAGCCGGGTATGCGCGATCTGGAAGTGGCTGCGCTGGCGCAGTATGAAGGGCAGTTAATGGGAAGTGAACAGGGAATCTTTCTTGGAATGTCGGCAAAGCTCGGGCAGCCGGCATTCTTCGCGCAAAGACATTTTCAAGGCCGCACCATTCGGGCCGGCGACCACATGTCATTGCTGATCGAGAATAATGGTGCAGGTGGGCTTTATACCGAGCTAAGCCGGACGATCGTGCTGGGAAAGGCATCGCAGGAACTGAACGACGGATTCGAGATCGTCAGAGAGGCTCAGGAGCACACCCTGCGAACCTTCAATCCGGGTGCCTCGTGCTGTGAAATCGCTCTCGCACACGATGAGTTCATGAAAAAGAAAGGGGCACCGGCGGAATCGCGAGTCTACGCCCATTCGCAGGGATATGACCTGATTGAGCGCCCGCTGGTGCGATCCGACGAAACGATGCGCCTCAAAAAAGGCATGAACATGGTGCTTCATCCCGCTTATGCGACCAAATCCATGTTTGCGCATATTTGCGACAACTACCTGGTTACGGAAAACGGCCCCAGCGAATGCCTCCACAAGACGCCCAAAAAAATCTTCGAGCTTTAGCTGCGCCGGTCAGTGAAAGACCTTGCGGAGCGGAAGCGGCTAGAGCGCGGGCGCGAAGATTAGAAGATTAGCTTCAGGCCCAATTGCATCGCACGATTGCTTCCCGAGCCCACTACGGGGTTGCCTGCGGCTTGATCCGGTGTTGCACAACCACAGCCGAAAATACCGGTAGACGAAGGGTCGTCAAATGCGCCCGGCCCATATCCGCTGGTCCCTCCATACGGATTAGCGAAGCTGGGGTGATTCAAAATGTTGAAGAACTCGGCGCGGAACTGGGCGCTTAGCCGTTCCCCAAACTTCCACACCTTAGAGACTGACATATCCAGATCGCGAAAGCCCGAGTCGCGGAACATGTTGCGGCGCATCGTACCGAAGGTTCCGAAAGCTGGAGGAATCATGACCGAGCTGCCCTTCGCGTAGCAGCCAAAGGTCTGAAGCGAAGGAGTTGCGCCAATGGCCGCAGCGTTGTTTGAACATGCGGCTGGCATGTTGAGGTCGCCAGGAGCGAAATACGGAATTGGGTTGGGCCCCGAGGTAAAATCAGAAGGATTACCGAAGAAGTCCCAACGATCAGTGGCTTCGTTCGTGCCACTAATATTATCGACGGTGTCGTTGACGGTCCACGGCTGTGCGCTTTGTAAAGTCACAATAGAATTGATTTGCCAGCCTTCCAGTATCTGCGCGAAAGCCTTTCTCCCGGGGATGGCATAGGTGAGGGAGAGCGTCAAGCGATGCCGGATGTCGTAGTCGCTGCTGGCATATTCCTTCTCGGGATGGTTACTGTCCTGCGGCAGAAATTGATTCTGATTAGTGGAGGAATAATCGAGGGCATGAGAATACGTGTAACCAAAAAGGAAGGATACGCCGTGGGAAAGACGCTCCGTTAGCGTTGCTTGCAGCCCGCTGTAGTTAGCGCCGTACTGGTTTGACATCATGTTGATGAATCCCAGGTACGGGAACTGGGGGAAGTTGGTCAGGGTGCCCGTTCCCAGTTGTCCCTGGTTGATATCCCGAATGCCGATTAAATTGTCGCTATAGTTGCCCACGTAGGCCAAATCCAGAGCGAGGTTCTTGGTGAAGGCGTGCTGGACGCCCAAGGTCCACGTGGCGATGTAGGGAGTACGGAAATTCCGATCGATTCCCAAGACATTGCATTGCGGCGGGTCCGCACCGACGGCGTCGCCGCACTGGATTGGGGCAACCGGGAAGACGGGAGCACCGCCCACGGATGAACCATTCCAGTTGAGACCCTGGCTGGGAAGAATTTTTAGCGAACTAACGGCAATAGTGCCGCTGCCCGGCGTTGTGACGCCATTCACCACGATCGGCGCGCCCGTGGGGATCGTCGCCAGACCGATCGTGGTGGCGTTTTGAACATTCTCCTGGACCAGCAAGGTCTCGAGCGAAATCGTGTCGTAAGTGATCCCGCCGCCCGCTCGAACCACGGTCTTTCCTTTGCCAGTGACGTCCCAAGCCAGGCCGATCCGGGGTGCGAAATCCCTGCGATCGGGATTGTACGGCGAACCAATCTGGTGGCCCACTTGCACTAGACCAAGTTTGGGATCGAAGTTGCCAAGCAGGTTGTGATCCTCGCGGATGGGTGTCGTGTATTCGTAGCGCAGTCCGAGGTTGAGGGTCAAATTCGGGGTTGCACGCCAGTCGTCCTGGAAAAAACTCGCATACAGGCGTTGGGTTTCGTGGCGTTGAGGATTGCCGTAACTAATCTTGCCGAATGCCGGGTCGCCAGCCAGGAAATCTTCGAATGGGGTCGAGGTGGCAAAGGCCCCGCCGCCGTTAAAGAAAATCTGCCCCTTACTTCCCCGGAAAGATCCTTCATGCACGCTGCCATGACGTATCTCAAGGCCGAATTTCAACGCGTGTTTTCCGCGCAAGTAGGAGACGGAGTCACTACCCTGCCAAACGCTGTCCGGACCTTGAAACTTGGGCCAGTTCACGCCGCCACCCAAGGAGTTGAAAGGAGCGACATTGATTTGAGGCATTCCAAAGCGCAAGGGGTCAGTGACGCCGGTATTGATGCCGTAGGCGGTCGCGGGAACGTTGTGGTCCACAGCGAGGTTGGCCTTATTATCATAGAGGTAACCCAAGCGGGCCTCATTGACCCAGCGCGAATTCGGAGTCCACGTCCAACTTCCTCCGCCTGTGATCGGCTTCTGACTTTGAGTGGACAACCATTGCGGCTGGAGAAAAGCCTGATCCTGAGCGGTTTCAAAGTCGCGTCCCCAGAAGACCATGCCGCTCAAGGTATGGCGATTGTTGATGTGATAGTCGATCTTGCCCAGCACACTGTCCGAGCTATTAACGTTGGGGAAGCCGATGGTCACGCTTGAGGAGGTGCCGGCATTGGCGGGATACAAACTCAACAGATGCGTGCTGAGCGGGCTCAATGTGGTGATCCCGTTCGCTGCCAGAGCGGCCTTGGCATCTGGGATGCTGACGGTTGGGTCTCCCACCGAGGCTGTGGTTGGAACCGACACGACAAAAGAATTGCCCACAGTGTAGCGTTGCGCTTCATAGCCCACGAAATAGAAGAGCCGGTCTTTGATAATGGCGCCCCCACCCGTAGCGCCGAACTGCTTGAAGTCGAGCGGCGTTTTGGGTTGCGGCGCTGGATTGAAGTAGTTGCGTGCGTCAAAACTTTCGGCGCGACCAAACGCGTAGGCCGTGCCGTGGATATTGTTAGTGCCCGACTTCAGCCCGACGGTGATGATCGCGCCGGGCTTCCACCCGTATTCTGCCTTTGGGTTGATCTGAGTATTGAATTCCTGAATGGCGTCGATAGGTATCACTGTGACTGCGTCTCCCACCAGGCCAGGAGCGTTGATAACGCTCAGTCCCGAGAAAGGCTCGTCGTCGGTCATGCCATCCACAATGTAAGCATTGGACTCAGGGCGCACCCCGTTCGCGCTCTGATCCCATCCGCCACCACCGGGATAAATCATGACCCCCGGACGCAGCGTCAGAAGCTTTTGATAGTCCCGGCCATTCAACGGCAAGTCATTGATGGTCTGATTGGTGATCGTTCCTCCCAGAGTGGAGCTGGTGTTGTCCACCAACGGAATCTCGTCCATTACCTCGACCACTTCTGAAACATTGCCTGCAGGGAGCATAATGTCGATGCGGACGTCATTCCCAACCTCCAACTTCGTGTTTGGGCGCTCGACAGAGTTGAAGCCCTTGGCTTCTGCACGAACCTTGTACATACCGGGAAGAAGGTCGGGAGCAAAGTACTGGCCGGCCTGATCAGTGACCAGGTTTCTTGAGATGCCTCTTTCGACGTCTGTGACTATGACTGAACCGCCGACGATAGCGCCTCCAGTTTGGTCAGTTACGGCTCCCGAAATCCGGCCTCCATTCCCTTGTCCGACCATCGTGACCGATAGCAGGCAGAGGCCCCCCACGATCAGGCCCACCAGTGGAAGAACATTAATGGGACTGAACCAAACCGATGCAACAAGCCTTTTTGCAGAAAGATTCACACTCCCCCCTGGAATGCCAGACCCTATGAGAGCGGGACATGAACATGTTCACAATTGCCAAAGAGTTGAACTCCATTCGGGGAACAATGTCAAGTATTTTCGTGTCAAACTTTTTTCGTGTCACACGTGGGCGCGCCTATGGGTCGTATCCATGCGGGTTGGAAGCGACCTTGGGATCCAATCACGGCTCTCGCCCGAGGAATGTGAAAGGTGGTACAACGTACGGGTAAATTCAAAGACCGCGTGGTGCAAAGACAGGTTTTAGCTCGATGACCAGTGTGCTCATCCTTCTGGCAATGCCGCCGGAGACGACAACCCAATATTACGCGCATCTTCGGGCGAAGTTTCCTGATTTGACGATTCACCTGGTCGATCACCACAGCAAAGTCGGCCCGTACATTCAGACTGCAGACATTTTGATGACCTTTGCTCCGATGCTGACGGACGAGGTTCTGCGCCGGGCCAATAACCTGAAATGGATTCAGGCGCTGGGCACCGGGGTAGACAATCTTGTGGACTTACCATCACTGCGAGGCGATGTCATCGTCACTAATGTCCGGGGCATTCATGGTGCTGCGGTGTCCGAGGCAGCAATTATGGCTATGCTCGCCCTAAGTCGAAATTTTCCTCGTGTAATCCGAAATCAAGACCGCCAGCTCTGGGAACGATGGCCAGCTAGTCTTCTGGAAGGGAAGCGTGTCGGGATTCTGGGGATTGGAGTGATCGCAGAAGCGCTGGCTCCAAGGTGCAAGGCGCTGGGGATGAGCGTCGCGGGAATCAGCTCAAGGCAGCGAGCCATCGCAGATTTTGATCGAATGTTTGCTCAGGATGAACTCGTCTCAGCCGTGCGCGAAATCGACTACCTTGTGGTACTCACCCCGTATTCACCGGCGACGCGACACATGGTCGACGCTGCGGTTTTATCAGCGATGAAGCCCACCAGCTATTTGATCAACGTCGCCCGTGGAGGAGTAATCGACGAGCGAGCCTTGATTGCGGCGCTACGGCAGGGCCAAATTGCCGGCGCAGCCCTGGATGTATTCAACCAGGAGCCTCTTCCCAAAGATCACCCCTTGTGGGAGATGGAAAAAGTTATCGTCATGCCCCACCTTGCCGGTTTTTTCGAGGGATATTCTGATCGTGCCCTAGCAGTGGTGGAGGAAAATATCCGCAGGTTTATGGCGGGGGATACGACAAAGATGATCAATGTCGTCACCCGGTGAGGGTTTCATTGTGCTGGAAGGAACAACGTGTGAATACGCGGTACTGCAGACCAGAAAGGTATTACCTGGATGAAACTGGAATGCCTTGCGGATGCTAGTGCACCGTTTGACTTAACCCGCCCCAATCAACCCTTTGCGTGTGCTAGTTCCCGGCGAGAGTTTCTGAAATGGATGACTGCAGTGAGCATGAGTACACTGCTTGCGCCGAACTGGTCGAGCACCCAGATTCAGCGGCCGACGGGCTCTCCTAAAGCAAGCCGCATCGATGTGCATCATCACATACTTCCCCCTAATTACATGCTGCGCGCGCGCGACCGGATTCTTGCAATCTCTGACAGGGATCACTCCCGACTGCTGAACTGGACTCCGGCCGCAGCTGTCGAAGAAATGGACAAGGCCGGCATTGCCACGGCCATCACATCACTGGGACTGCCGGGCGTATGGTTCGGCGGTGCGAAAGCAGCGCGCAGCCTGGCACGATCTTGCAATGAGTACGCGGCCAAGATGGTTAGGGATTATCCCGGGCGCTTCGGCTTTTTTGCGGCAGTGCCATTGCCGGATCAAGAAGCCAGCCTCAGGGAAGCCGAGTACGCGCTCGATGTGCTCAGGGCCGATGGGATTGCCCTGGTGAGCAGTTATGACAACAAATGGCCCGGTGACCCCACGTTTGCTCGAGTTTTCGAGGAGATGAATCACCGTGAAGCCGTCGTCTTCATTCACCCTGCCGTGCCCGGATGCTGTGACCATCTCATGCCGTACATTCCTACCTCCACGATAGAATTCCTTTTTGACACCACTCGGGCCATCACTAGTCTTTTGGTAAATGGAACTTTTTCACGGTTTCCGAAAATTCGGTTCATTTTCTGCCACGCAGGCGGAACTATGCCGATGCTGGCGGGGCGCACCGCCGCATTTGTGCAGCGCCATAAGGAAATCGCCGACCGGCTAACCAACGGCGTTGCCTTCGAATTGAGGAAGCTCTATTATGACGTCGCTAATTCGACTAATCCGGCTTCGATGGCTGCGCTCATGAATCTCGTGCCCACATCGCAGATGTTGTTCGGGAGCGATTTTCCTTACGTAAAGCCTGAATTAACCGCTGCCGGGCTCGATCATTTCGGTCTCCCGCCCGCCGAATTGCAGGCTATCAACCGCGAAAATGCAACGCACCTTTTTCCTAGACTGAGAGTGTAGGAGGCAACGAAGGTTCCGTTGATTCTTGAGCGATACAACTGAAACTCGAAAAAAGTACTTGTTCATTTCCACCCAAGGACATAGGCATGGATCACAAGACTCTAGTTGCAGCTTCGCTTTTCTTTTTCGCTATTAACGTACTCGCTCAGGACCCGTCACCGCAGGCCAGTCCATCGCATTATCACCTGCTGAAGACCATTGCGGTCGGGGGAACGGAAGGATGGGATTATGTCACGATGGACAGCGACGCCCGGCGCCTGTACATCGGGCGAGACGATCATATCGATGTAGTGGATGTTGACACTGGTGCCCTCGCAGGGAAAGTAACCGGTCTATCGCATGTTCATGGCATCGTGCTTGCGCCCGACCTCGGACGCGGTTTTACGTCCGACGGCGAAGGGAACACTTCTACGATTGTTGATCTTAACACCCTGAATAAAATTGGGATCGTAAAGACCGGCAAGGATCCTGATTCGTTTGTCTACGACCAGGTCACAAAGCGTGTTTTCATCATGAACAGCGCTGGCAATGATGCGACGGGTATCGATGTGGTGAATGGCACAGTTGCCGGCACGGTTCCACTTGATGGCCAACCGGAATTTGCGGTAGCCGACGGCAAGGGAAAGGTATTCGTCAATATTACCGACAAAAACCAGGTCGTCGAGTTCGACGCCAAGACGTTCGAGGTGCTGCATCGCTGGTCGCTAGCGCCGGGGGAGGGACCTTCCGGACTGGCAATGGATGTCAAGCATCGCCGTCTTTTTTCTGTTTGTGACAACTTGATGATGATCGTCGTGGATGCAGACACTGGAAGAGTAATTGCCACCCCAACCGTTGGGGCCGGTACCGATGCCAGTCTCTTCGATCCGGATACCGGGAATGCATTCGCCTCCGCCGGCGGATCGGCGACGCTAACCGTCATTCACGAAGATACACCCGATCAGTTTCGGGTAGTGGATAACGTGCCGACACAATCCGGCGCGCGCACTATGGCGCTCGACACCAAGACTCACCATGTTCTCCTGGTTACCGCTAGGCATGGACACGGAGCGACCCACTCGCTGGTGTTACCCAACACGTTTGTCGTGCTCGTGGTGGGCAAGTGATGGGATTACGAATCACGGGTGAGCCGCTTCTTCCTGGTATCCCGCCGACTTGCGCCATCCTGTCGTCGGGCAATCACTGACCCATGCCGTCGTCCGTTATTCGCCTGAACAGGTTGGAGCCCGTTGACCTCCAATTCGAGTAGTCGCCTCAAATCAGCTAGCCCATGGCGGGGGGTGGGATTCAAGCGGGCAATCCACCAGCGAATCGCGCCCGAACAGACGAAAAAAATGTGGCGCGCCACAATCGCGGGGTCTTCTCTGGAGTGGATGCGTTGCTCCCGCTGGGCAGCCAAAACGACCTTTTCAATGCCCGAGATCAGGCGCTCGCGAATTTCATGAAACGTGGCGGCCTGCTTGCCTTGCGAATAAAATGTCAGCTCTTTTAGAAGTATGCGGGAGAGCGGAGGGTTCTGGCTGAAGTATTGGTAGTGGGGCTTATAGATGGCGGCGAGTTGATCGACCAGAGAACTGGGGGAATCTGCTGCTCGGAGCGCCTGCTCGGTGACGAATGCAAGTTCCTCGTTGAAGATGAGAAAGACGAGGTCGCGCTTGTCCTGTACGTAGTTAAAGAGTGTTCCAAGGCCAACGTGAGCCCGCTTGGCGATCTGCCGCAGGGTGGCAGACTCATATCCATGCTTCGAGAACAGTTCACGCGCCGCCGCCTGGATGCGCTGGCGTTTATCCAGCTTGTTTTGTTCCCGGAGCCCGAGCCTCGAGGGTACAACGTCCATGGTACTCAACTCCCCGCAACTTCGATCTCATAGCGCGGTCCCATCATACTGGTTTTGGCAAGTCCTGTGCGGCCTGCCGCAGGTTGCGAACAGAGAGTCTGCACGCTGTATCTAAGCGCCTACACGCTGCTTGACAATATTATTGAACATGTTCACAGTGTAGATGCTTTTTTGGGTTCTCTTATGGTGGTGCTTCCCCTGCCCAGTCTAACTGGTGCCAGGTACTTCAAAGGCGAGAGGAGATATGACTGAGACTAGGCGTGTCGCCTTGATCACGGGCGCCGCCAGCGGAATCGGACGTGCAACTGCAGTGGCCTTGGGGGCGGCTGGGTTCGATGTCATCGTGAACTACTCTCGCAGCGAGAAAGCAGCCCGCGAAACCGCAGCCCTGGCGCAGACGAAAGGGGCTAAAACCCTTCTGTTTGCATGTGACGTCAGTGATGATTCGGCGGTGCGCAAGATGCTTGTGGCCGTGGAGGGGGAGTTCGGCCGGCTGGATGCCCTGGTCAATAACGCTGGTACCACAACTGAAGTCAAGCCACAGGATTTCGAGGGATTGACAGCGCAGGAATGGGACCGGGTTTTTGCGGTCAATGTCCGTGGCGTTTTTCAAGTCACGCGCGCGGCTGTGCCGCTGCTCAGGAAGGTGGGCGGCAGCGTTGTGAACACGGCCAGCATCGTCGGTCTGCGTCCCGGTCCGCAGCCCTTGCCATACGCTGCGAGCAAGGCGGCAGTCGTGAATCTAACGAAACTGCTGGCGCTGAATCTCGGACCAGAAATCCGGGTTAACGCGGTCGCACCCGGGTGGGTACAGGGAGATTGGATGATGCGCATGCTGAAGGACAAATATGAGGATCTGCTGGCACGACGCGTCAGGAGCACGCCATTGCAGCGGTGCGTGACCCCGGAGGATGTGGCCGAGGTAATTGTGAACTTGATTATCAGCAATCGTTTGGTGAACGGAGAGATTGTGGTGGTCGACGGCGGTCACGCAGCCACAACATAGGAAGAGGCAGAGGCGAATGCTGAAAGGCGTTGTACCATTTCCTCCCGAGTTTGCTCAGCGATACCGGGATCGCGGCTATTGGTCGGACAAATCGCTGGCGGATGAGTTCCGAATGGTATTCAAGCGCTATGCCGGCCGGGTCGCCTTGATTGCTGGGGAGCGAGCGATTAGCTATGCGGAGCTCGATCGGTTGTCTGACAACCTGGCGTTGAATCTTTTGGGCGTTGGTCTAAGACCTCTAGACCGGGTTGTAGTGCAACTGCCAAATGTGGCCGAGTTTGTGATCCTTTATTTTGGCCTGCAAAAAATCGGGTGCATCCCAATTGCGGCTCTGGCGAGCCAGCGCTATGCCGAAATCAGCCAGTTTGTGAGATTGTCAGGTGCTACAGCATGTGTGATTCCGGACCGCACCCATGATTTTGATTATGCACCGATGATCAACCGCATATCGGCGGAGAGTGCGTCATTAAAGCGCGCAATCATTCTAGGATCTGCTCGTGAGGGTTTTGTTTCGCTGACCGAATTGATCTCGAAGCCGGCAGTGATGCCCATTGCGCGGCTTTCCGAGATAAAGATCGATCCCGACGATCCGGCGGTCTTTCAGCTTTCCGGTGGAACCACGGGTATCCCCAAGCTTATTCCTCGCACACACAATGACTATGCCTACAATTCCAAGGCTGCAGCGAGCGTGTGCGCAGTCAATGAAGACTCTGTAGCCTTGGTAGTGCTGCCCATCGCACACAATCTTCCTCTCGCCTGTCCCGGTATTCAGGGCTTCCTGTTGAATGGGGGAGCAGCCGTAATCGGACCGAACACCAAGCCGGAGCACATGGCTGAGTTGATTCAAAAACATCGCGTTACCCATCTGAAGGTGGTTCCGTCGCTGTTGATCAGGCTGTTGAACAGCGACGTTCTTACCCATTACGATCTGTCTTCCCTAAAGATCGTTCAAAGTGGCGGCCAGAGCCTGCTGCCGCAGACGCGACTGCTTGTGAAAAAACTCATTCCGAATGCTTTTGTCCAAGAAAACTTTGGCATGGCGGAAGGATTGCTAATGTTCGTTCGCCTTGACGATCCCCCCGATGTGTGCCTGGAGACGGTGGGACGTCCCATTTCTCCAGCCGACGAAGTAAGACTTCTCGATGAGGAGGGCAATGAGGTGCTCCCTGGGGAAGTGGGGGAGTTGTGCTGTCGCGGTCCATACACGCTGCGTGGGTACTTTGGAGTTCCCGACTACAATGCCAGGGCTTTCACAGCCGATGGCTTTTATCGCTCGGGAGATCTGATGCGGCAGCATGCCTCCGGCAACTACATTGTCGAAGGCAGAAAGAAGGACCTGATCAATCGCGGCGGAGAAAAGATCAGTGCCGAAGAAATCGAGAATCTGATTTTGTCACATCCCTCCGTTAAGAATGTTGCCTGCATTCCAGTGCCGGATCACGACCTGGGGGAGCGCATGTGTGCCTGCGTTCTCGTACGTGAGGGAGCCAGGTTGAGTTTCGATGAATTAAAGAAGTTTCTGCTCGGCAAGGAGATCGCCAAGTATAAGCTCCCCGAAAGACTAGAGATCCTCCCCGAGTTTCCATTGTCGACTTTCGGTAAAGTATCAAAGAAGAAGCTGGCAGAGATGATTGCCAGTCAGCTGGAGGCGGAGCAAAATCCCGGTGCAACGCTTGACCGCGGATCGTAGCGAAAGCCATTTGGCATTGACCAACACATGAGAATCATTGACGTCCACTGCTATCCCAATACCAAGGAATGGATCGCCTGCCAGCAGCCATACGTGAACGCACTCGCCCAGTACTGGAATCGTTCCTGGACTGCGAAGAGCGAGGATGACGTGGTCCAAGATTTTACAAATGCAGGTATCGAGGCCATTCTAGTAGCATTGGATCTTGAAACCACCATCGCCACGCCTCCCTGCTCGAACGACTTTGTAGCGGGAATGCGAAAGCGGCACTCAGATCGAATCATTCAGGCGTGGGCGGCGGTGGACCCTTTCAAAGGCGAGCGGGCGCTGACCGAGGCAAAGCATGCTATCCAGGATCTGAAGATGCTGGGGTTTCACTTCCATCCCATCAGCGGGCATTTTGCGGTTAATGAACGGGCTCTCTACCCGCTGTTTGAATTGATCAACGAATTGCGGGTACCAGTGATGATTGATGTGGGCACGACGGGCATGGGAGCTGGCATGCCGGGCGGGATGGGCAGCAAGTTGCGGCACGCTCATCCATCCGCCATTGATGAGCTTGCGGCTGATTTCCCCAACCTTACCATCATCGCTGCACATCCCGGTTGGCCCTGGGTCGACGAAATGACTGCCGTCGTCCTGCATAAAGGCAACGTGTTCTGGGAACTCTCGGGATGGGCTCCGAAATATTTTTCAGAACAGCTGAAAGTCGATATCTGCGGGCGCTTGAAGGAGAAGATCATGTTCGGCAGTGACTATCCGAGTATCCCGCATGCGCGGTTGCTGCACGAATGGAAGGAACTGGGTTACGCGGACGAGGTGATGGAACGGATCTTCCATCGCAACGCTGAGCGCGTACTCGGGCTGTAGCACCTGTTGCCAGTCGGAAAGCTCACAGCTTCAGCAATTGTGCCGCATTATCTCCCATAATGATCTTCAGATCCTTCTGGCGAGATCGACCTGTTCGAGAACTGCACCGGGCAGGAGTATCCCTTGATAAAGCAATTCCCACTTTCCAAGTGGCTGACCCCTCGCCAGAATCGTTTCTTTCGTGCCTCGCAGATGCCGTTTGAAATAATGTTGTGCCATGGAAACTAACGCGCATCCGAGGACGGGACGCACGGCCGGCCCACTTAGACCTTGGATCGCCTATCTCCATCTCAGAATCGAGAAAAGAAATTCGCCAGCCAACGCGATGAGGAGAATGACACCTTGAGGGTTTTGCGCGAGGTTGACCTTGAGTGCAAACAACACGGCCACCAGCAGCCCGCTTACATTAGCAATGGTGGAGAAGAAGCGGAGCAGAGGCGAACTTGGTCCTTTCAGCCGCAACACATTGAACATTCCCATAAAGACCAAGGCAAGTCCTGCGGCAAAGAACCAGAGAGCGGAAAGCGAGAAGGGGCGATACACCACTGGCGTAAGCGCGCAATGCACGATTCCCAGCGCAAACACAACAATCGCACAGAGCCAATCAAAGATTTTCAGTCGGCTTAGCCCCCCTCGGGCCCCGACCATCAGGCACTCCCAAGTTGCGCGTGCTTCGTCCCTCCCAACGCAACGCTACATCGAAGCCTCAGGCCATGCTCTGCTGATTCTCGGCAGTAATTGAAGATTTGACTCCAAGCTGTTCATTTTGTCATGGAGAAACGTAATGCAGGTATCGAGTTGGAACGGAAAGATACTCAAAGGTTTGAACACGGGAAAAT
>JAFATF010000443.1 GCA_019244045.1 Acidobacteriota bacterium | reverse complement strand
TGCATGGAATCAATCTCCCATTTAGCAGCCCTTCTACAGAAACTCACGTATTGACACGTTTTAATAAGCATAATAGAAATTGCAGCTCGGGAGTCGGCCTTGCTTCCGGGTGCTTTTCCTGCTCGTCTCCGCCTCCCATAAAGTCCCGTCGCAAAGGGGAAGCTTATGACGCAGGTCCCGTCTTGCCTGAGGCTCACCGGAGTGGTACTCGCAGTTCTCCTCGGCACAGGGCGTGTATCGGCACAGACGCCCATTCAAATCTACGGCGCATGGCACTGCTATACGGACGGCTGCAGCTGGGCCTCTGTTCCTAACATGGCGACCTTTGAGACTGATAACCGATGGTTGATCGACCGTAACATGAATGGAACGTATCAGCCGTCGGTCAATCTGGTAATCCTGAGCTTTGTGGATCCCGTGAAGTTAATGAATCTCACAACCGACTCAGGTAATAGCAATGGCATCCCCGTCGGCATGAACGCGGCGGTCATCAATTACTTCCAGAGCCATGGCGTGCGCGTCATGATGTCGATCGGCGGAGCCAGCTACCGAAAGAATTGGGACAAGGCGCTATCGGGTAATCCCACGCAACTCGGCATCAATGCCGCCAATGCCGCCAAGACGTTTAACGTCGGCATGGAGATCGATTATGAAAACAGCAGCAGTCCAAACCTCACAGGATTGCAGCAGTTTGTGACTGCGTACCGATCCAAGCTTCCGTACGATGCGAGCGGAGCGAATGATGCCGCGCGCTTGACCATCGACCTCGGGAACGACGATTTGTACCTGACCAAGCTGGCGGCTTATGCCGTGACGAATTGGTTACAGACCAATTCTCCGATACTCGATTACGCGAACGCGATGGTGGCCTCGCAGAAGACCAGCGTCTCCACGCTCGAAACGGGCTGGCAGCAGCACGTGGACGGGGTCTCGGGATCCGTTTCGCCGATGGCGCCTGCCAAACTGACAGCAAGCCTGTGGCTTATCGGCGGCCAGACTAATTGCAACAACTTCAGCAACTCCGATCAGAACACGGCCGCCAGCTTCGTGGAAAACCTGGCACCGGCCGGGGCGGGGACGAGCGCGGGCATGCTCGGCTACATGTTCTGGGCAGCGGGATGCCAGGGGAATGGGACAGGCTGCACGTTTCCTCCTAATACCTGCGAGTTCGGGATGGGAGGTGCGGCCTCCGCCTTCACCATTCCGATACCCATGCCGGCCTTACGCCAGCAATAACCATAACGAAGAATTAGACGGAGGATCTCTAATGACGACCAGAAGACTGGCTGTGGGATGTTACGTGTTCGCCGCGTCACTACTTTGTCTCTCCGTCATCCCTGCCTGGGGAGCGGCCTACGTGCGGATCAATCAGGTAGGTTATGTTTCAGGCGCCGCCAAACGTGCTTACCTGATGGCCTCAGCCGCGGAAACCGGCGCGACCTTTTCGATTTTGAATTCCAGCGGCGGGACGGTCTTTGGGCCCACTGCGATCGGCGCGCGTCTCGGTTCCTGGAGCAGCAGCTACCCTGATGTTTACGCCCTTGATTTTGACAGCTTCGTGACGGCAGGAACCTACACCATCAGCGTGAGCGGTCCAATCGGCGCGACCTCGCCCAGCTTCAAGATCGACTCGGCCACCAACGTGTACGCCACCCCGCTGGCGAATTCGCTCTATTATTACGAAAACGAGCGCGACGGTCCCAACTACATCAGCTCTTCATTGCGGACCGCGCCCGGGCATGTCAACGACCAAAGCGCGAAGGTGTATCTCACTCCCGCGTTCGACAGAAAGGACAATGCCGGTGCGCTGACCGCAACGGGTGCCGTCATCGATGCCTCCGGTGGATGGTGGGATGCCGGGGATTACATGAAGTTCGTTGAAACCCACACGTATACCGTTGGCATGATGCTGGTGGGTATTCGCGATTTCCCCAACCAGATGGGAGCCGGGTCAACCACTTCCAATTTCACGGCGGAGGCGAAGTTCGGACTGGACTGGCTGCAGAAGATGTGGAGCGATAGCAATCAGACCCTCTATTACCAGGTTGCGATCGCCTCGGGTGGACGCGCCTATGTTGGCGATCATGACATCTGGCGGCTGCCACAGGTGGACGACACTTATCAGAACTGTGTTTCGCCCTACCAGTACATTTGTCATCGCCCAGTTCTGCAGAATCCGGCCGGCGCTTCGGGCGCGAAGATCAGTCCCAATCTTGCCGGACGCCTGGCGGCAGATTTCGCGCTGTGCTACAAAGCGTTCGCATCAAGCAACGCGAGCTATGCGAACCAATGCTTGACCGCGGCAGAGCATGTATACGATCTCGCGAACACCGCGCCGAGCGGGAATCTGGTGACTGCCGGTCCTTTTGATTTCTATCCAGAGACCGAGTGGCGGGATGACCTGGAGTGGGGAGCCGTCGAACTATACTTCGCTGTACAGAGTTGTGGTACCAGTTGCCCCATTAATCTGCATCCCGCCTCCTATTACCTGCAGCAAGCGGCGACGTGGGCGAATGCTTACATCACGGGGCCGAATGACGCTAAGGATACCCTGAACTTGTATGATGTTAGCGGGCTGGCGCACTTCGAGCTGTATCGTGCGCTGGCTCTCGCGGGTAATCCGTCTGGGCTGGCCACGACCGAAGCCGCCTTGCTCGCCGATCTTCAAAAACAGCTGAACAATGCCATCGCGCAGAGCGCCATGGACGCCTTCGGTTTCGGCTTTCCGTGGAACACCTATGACACAACGTCCCATGGTGGAGGACTCGCCGTCATGGGCGCTGAGTACAGCTACCTGAATGGGCCCGCGCTCAACAGCAACACGAATCCGGCGACGTACGCCAACCGGCAGTTGGCGAACATCCTCGGAGCGAATGGCTGGGGCACCTCGCTGATCGTGAACGATGGCAGCACCTTCCCGCTCTGCATGCAGCACCAGGTGACCAATCTCGTTCCGAGTCCGCCCAATGGTCCGCCTTTCCTTGCCGGCGCGGCGGTCGAAGGTCCCAACTCCGCCGCAGCAAAAGGAACCTTGACCAACATGATGGCGTGTCCTCCCAACGGCGTGGATCAGTTTGCCCAGTTCAACAGCTCCAGCGCCGTGTATAAAGACAACGTGCAATCGTATTCTACGGTCGAGCCAGCGATTGATTTGACCGCCTCGTCTTTCCTGGCATTCTCCTGGCAGATGGGCGGTGCTCCATCCGGAACTCCCTAGGAGGCGATTCATCGAGCACCGTTGATCTCCAGCTGCTTGCCAGCAATTAGGCGACGAAGGATCTCCTCCAATAGTTCCATCCGACAAAGGTGCGCCATCGGTCTCCTCAAACCTGCAGATCGGATCGTGCACATGTGGGTATGACTCTGCGAGGATACAGTCTTGGCTTCACGCTGAAAGGGACTGAGAGCCTGCGAGTCCTTGGCGAGAAGATCGGGAAGGAACTTCAGCGCAAGCCACCGAGCTGCAAGTGGTGACCATCGCAGAGCACACCTATTCCCCCGGCACCGACCTTTCGCAGAATGCCGTAGTGAGAAACCGTCTGCCCGGCGGGCTGGGTTGAGGTTGCCATCACGGGAAGTGGTAGGTCGGATGGCGCGAGGTCAATACTGGGTGAAGAACCCCCCCTAATCGTCACTTGCGAGTCTGCTTTCTCTTGGTCTTTAATGCCTGATCTAGCTTTTCGTTGGGACGGGGGAAGATGCCTTCCGTAGCGCGATCGTCCAGTTCACTCCCGGATGTCCCGAGTTCTCTCTATTGTTCTACCAAGCACCTGCGTCGAATCGGCTTGGCACCGTTCGTAGCCGTGCTGTTCGCTTATTGCACGGGTGGGCCTTTTTCCTTGGAGTCGGCAATCTCGGGCTCGGGTCCCGGACTGGCACTAACTTTCCTTGTGGTCGTTCCGTTCCTCTTATCAGTTCCCATCTCCATGGCAACTGCCGAGATGACCTCGATTATGCCCGTGGAAGGCGGCTTCTATCGTTGGAGCCGTACTGCCTTAGGCGACTTTTGGGGTTTCCAGTGCGGGTGGTGGAACTGGACTGGCACCTTCCTGATGAGTGCAGCGTACGGCGTGTCGGTTGCTGACTACTTCGAATACTGGCTACCTCTGCATTCACGCATCGAGCACTGGGCATTAGCTGTGCTTTTTCTGGTCATAGTGGCTTACCTGAACGTGCGTGGCATTCAAGTCGTTGGCAATCTGACGCTGATTCTCCTGCTCATTATGTTCGTACCGCTGGTCGTGTTCGCAGTATTGGGCTTCCACGAAGCACGATTTAATCCATTTCACCCTTTTTTCCCGACAGGTAAGCGTTGGCAGGAGGCCTATGGGGTCGGCTTGGCGATCGCACTATGGACGTATGCCGGGTACGAACAGCTATCCACGATAATTGAGGAGGTCGAAAAGCCGGAACGCAACTTCCCAATCGGACTCGCGATTGTGATTCCTCTTTCCATCGTGGGTTACGTCGTCACCCTTGCGGCGGGTCTGGCCGCTCTCGGGAACTGGCAGGAATGGCAAACAGGGTACCTGGTGACTGCAGGCCGACTCGTGGGAGGCAAAATTCTGGGAACTGGCATATTTGTGGCGAGTGTCATCGCGAACTTCGCATTGTTGGATAGCACTCTGCTCTCGGTGTCCCGGCTGCCTCTCACCATGGCTGAAGATGGCTACTTTCATCCCGCGTTGGGCAGGATCGACGCTCGCTTCGGAACACCAGTGCGTTCGATTCTTCTATCTGCCGCTCTTTGCTCCGCGCTCGCCATTTTCACGGTGCCGCAGTTAATCGCCGTGTACGCGTGGACGCGCATGGCGACTTCGGTGCAAACCATGCTTTCGTTCTGGCAATTCCGACGCAAATATCCCAATACACCTAGAAGCTTCCGTGCTCCCGGCGGTAGGTTCGCGACACTCATGATGGTACTCACTCCAACCCTACTCTTCGCCTGGGCAATGATTTACAGTGATGTCAGCACTCGGAAATGGGGACTGCTCAACCTGGCTTCGGGGCCACTGGCTTACCTCTGGGTACATTACCATCGCCGCGAGGAAAAGTAAGACGGGCGCGTAGGAGATTAGGGCTCAAGAGGTCATATATTCGCATCGTCACGAGCCATTTCGCACTGCTAACTGCCACACACAGGGTACAACTTAGGCGCTGGAACCGCACCCAGCACAAGTTCCACCGTCAATCCCAAACTTAATAGCGAACGGCCACTTCTGCGCAATGGCTCCCAATTCACCTGAATGCTCCGCCATCCAACTATCGATGGTGGGGTCGCGCTCCACAGTGTTGTTCAATCGAAACAATTCCGTTCTTGTCATGGTGATTTGAGAGCTATCTCCCGGCTCCACGGCGCCACAGTCTCCTCATACTCCATGGGATCGCCGAAACCTTCGGTTTGCACGCCGAGTTGGCGTAGAGCGTCCAATGCCATCAAACGGCGATGGGCGTTGAAGGTGATGATATGGGCGAAGACACCACCAAACGTGAAGGTCTCGGCTGGCTCGCAGAGCGCGTCGACAAATGTATCATCCCAGGCAGAGCGCTTTCGGACTTCCATCAAAATACGATGCAGTTCAGCATCGGTCTTTTCGAGCCTTTGCAGCATCGCTTTTGGAGAACGCTGTGATGTCGGAGGGCCGTTCATATCCATTTCGTTCCCGGACAGGGCGGCGGTCCAGACTTCCTTCGTGAAAATAATGTTTTCCAACAGTTGTCTTAGCGTCTTATTCGACTCCCGCCAGGGCAGCAGCTCTACGACCATAGGCAGTGGCCGATCCAGTTGTTCCTCCGTCAAGGTACTTGCATATTCCAGTAAACGTCGCGTGTGCCATGAGTCGTTGCCTGCAAAGCGATCGAATAAATCCATGTCTCTTCCTCCTTCTGTTAAGGAACTAGGGGCAAGAAAGTGAATTCCGTTGGACGCGGGCAAATGAAAGTGCGGCTCACGCATGCGCCGGTAGATGCTGGGAGA
>JAFATF010000408.1 GCA_019244045.1 Acidobacteriota bacterium | reverse complement strand
TTAGTTCGCCCCTGCCGGGGTGAAGCGGCAATCCTCACCTCGTTCCCAAGGCGTTGCGCTTACTTTGGGAACACGAGGACAATCACCTTGATCTGGGCTCTGTCACCCCCGCCGTGCGGCTTCGATCTTGGCGACGTCAATTTTGGGTAATTATATATTTGACTCAGAATACCTACTCAGTGTAGCATCTCTCTATGAATACTCAAACACGGAGGGGTTTATTGTGAATGCTGTAAATCTGTGGGGTTTTTATGCAATCGGTGGGCATGTTAGGAAGTTGGCTTTATTGAACTCAAAGACCCCTCTGGCAGAGTGTCACGCCATTTTATTTGAAGCGGAAGGAGCCTTGAACTTCCTCCTTTACAACGAACAGATGATTCCGCTGGAGGACTGCCGGGTGGCCGGAAATGACCTGTGGATGCACATTACCCAGCAGGTCAATCGTGCAAAGTCGGAGCCAGAGTCAGAGCTAGGAGAGCAGGCACTAAATGCGCTTCAAGAATCCCTTAAATCGTTTGATATTATTCTCAGAAATAGCCTGGGTTCCGCGCCAGCATATTACGTCGTTCCTAAAGGGATACTTTCCACTGCCAAGCTGGTAAACAGCGCGGAAGAAATGCTTTCGCAAAATGTATTGAAGAGGTTGTCCCAGATTGCTATATCAGACATTCAGGCGGCAGGAAGATGCCTAGCGTTTAACCTCCCAACGTCGGTCGGGTTTCATATCATTCGTGCCTTGGAGGCGGTGGTTGTTGATTACATTGTGAGAAGCACCGGGGCACGTCCTCCCAAAAGAGACCTAGGTGCATATATAGCGACACTTAAAAATGAGAATGCGAATGACGATGTGATATTCGTGATAGATCAAATTCGCAGGCTGCATCGCAATCCTCTCATGCATCCAGAGGATGTTTTGAACTCTGATGAGGCTATTGATTTATTCTTGCTGTGCAGAAGTGCTATCAACGCAACTATCGCCGACATGGAGTCCAAACATCTATTCGATGTTTCTGCTTCAAGTGCTATTCCCGAGGCAGGTGGGGGGAATTGACCTGCCACTGCGCTTATGTTTTGTCATTTTCCATTCTTTTTGCAGCGCATCCACATCCTTCTTGGGAACGGCAACTATACGTTTGGCAAGTGCGATGAATCGTTCTTTTGGTGTCGCGCCACCTTCGGTTGTTTGGCTCATAGTTTTTCTTTTTTGGTCCCCGTTTACGTTTGCAGGCACTGACCGTTGGAGGTCAGTGCCAGGTAAGTGAGGCGACGACCAATGATGCCGGCGACGGCTTTGAGGAAGCGTCCGGCGTCGTTGAGCTTGCGCTCATTAAACCGGAAGCTCTGTTCGTCCAAGTATCGAAAAAGGTGTTCGGCGTTCACGCTGACGTAGGTGCCCTTGAGTGCGCGCTTGAGCAGGCACCAAAAGTTTTCCAGGCCATTGGTGTGAACCTTTCCGCGCACATACTCAATGGCATGGTCCACGGCTTCGTGGGTGTAGATCGCCTCGTCCAAGCCGCCGTAGGCATGGTGGGCGTCGGTGTAGATGGCGGAGCCTTTGGCCACCCGCTTTTCAATCTCGGCAAGCAGGCTCTCGCGGTCGGTGTTCTTGACCACCATCGCGTGAACCTTGGAAGCGTTCTTGCGGGTGGCGCGGCTGAGCACCCCCATGACAACCGCCTTGCCGCTCGCGCCACGGCCCTTGATCTTCTCGGCGCGCTCGCGCTTGTGCATGTTGACCGCCTTGCCGCCCACGAAGGTTTCGTCGGCTTCAATGGTGCCGCGCAACTTCATAATGCTGCCGCTTTGGAGCGCAAGCCGGATGCGCTGGAGCATGAACCAAGCGGTTTTCTGAGTCACCCCGAGCGCCCGGCCAATCTCGCAGGAACTAATGCCATTCTTAGCGTTGGAAATCAGCCAGATGGCGCACCACCATTTGCCGAGCCGAATCGGGCTGTCCTCGAAGATGGTGCCGACCTTGATGCTGAACTGCTTGCCGACCTTGCAGTACTTGCACTCCCAGACCTTGCGGGTGGAGATAAAGCTGACCTCGCTCGACTGGCAGCGCGGACAGGCCGCAACCCCATCGGGCCAGCGCACCTGCCGCATAAAAGCGAAGGCGTTGGACTCATCGGCGAAATACTCCATCGCACTTTGCAAAGTCTCCGGGAACTCGTTTGCAGCTTCCATGAGCTAAAATTCGCATGAAATTCCTCCTGAGTCAAATATATAATTACCCAATTTTGCCCATTTCCATCATCGCGGCGAAGGCGCGCTTCGCCTCCTCGCCGCTGGCGGCGACGGCTTCGGTGAGGACGCGCGGGGTGATCTGCCAGGAGATGCCCCAGCGGCCCTGACACCAGCCCCATTCGCTCGCCTCGCCGCCGTTGCTGACGTTGGCGTTTTCCAGTAGCGGTCGGTTTGCTCCTGCGTGTCGAGAACGAAGGGGCTGCATCACGGAGCGATCAGCGTTTATTTGTAGCTCGACTGCGCCCGCAGACCGCGTCTGCTACCAGTCAGTCGGGATATTCATCTGAGCCTTGAACCCAGATGAATGACTGGAGGTCGATCATGTCGCGCGGTCGCAGATCGTGCAGGTCTCGCCGCACGGTTTGGGAAAACTCGAGCAGGTCCGAGTAAGTGTACCAATTCGGTTTCGATTGATACTGAAATTCAAATCCGTAATCGCGTGCTGCGATTTTGGTTACGTTCGGTTTGAGAAAGAAATGCCGCTCAGGTTGGGCGAGGAATCCCCAGACCGTCACCAGCGGCCAAGTCAGCACTCGCGTTTGTTTGCGCGGCAGGCCCGCAACGGCTTCGCACCAGCCTTTAAATTTTTTCTCATCTGAACCGCGCCCGTGCAGGAGATCGTAAAGGCCGGTCGCAAACATGCGGGCGCCATCTGTGGACCGAACTGCGTCGCGCAGCGCCATTTTCTCGAACGAGAATAGCAGATTGGTCCGGGATTCGATCCGAACCGCATGCCCCGCGATTTCAGAAAATCTCTTCTTGGTCAGGAGCGATTTAAACTCATTCGGCCCGAGCGCCTCCATC
>JAFATF010000398.1 GCA_019244045.1 Acidobacteriota bacterium | reverse complement strand
GGTAGGAAAGATCGAGACCCTGCTTAACGGACCCAAATTGACCCAACTTGCGGAAGCGTGGGGCCGAGGGAAGCCCGCTAATGCAATAGTTACACGATTCCACGTTTCACCGGCAGTTTTCTTCTAAGCGCTCTGATGATCATCTGTGCAAGTTGCTGATTCTTAGTGCGGCCAACTGCAAGAGACGATGGGTTCACATCTCGACAAGTACCTGGTTCCGCGACTCGGTGATATTCCGCTGGAGCAGATCACTGAGCGTAAGGTGCAGGAGTTGGTCACTGACCTCAGTCGTACTGAATACGTCGTGCACAACGCAAGGAAGACTCGCAAGAGACTCAGCCCAAAATCCGTCCGAAATATCGTCGGGGTGCTCAAGCTCGTGCTGGGGAAAAAATCTGGCGCGCCTGGTCGATTGTGTTACCTGAGATACCCGAAAGCGAACAACGTTATTTCACGGAAGACGAGATGCGTCGGATTATCGCAGCTTCGAAGGGCCAGTGGCGCGTGTTATTCGCTACATTGGCGTCAACGGGATTGCGTGTAGGTGAGGCTTTCGGCCTGCATGTGGAAGATCTTGACTTGGAGGCCGGCACTATCAAAGTTCGTCGGTCGGTGTGGAACGGAAAAGAGGTCACGCCAAAGACGAAGAAGGCCCCTCGTGTCGTGAACATCGACCCCGTATTGGCCGATATGCTGAGGCAACACCTCAATGGCCGACGCGGGGGGCGTCTGTTCGAAACCCGAAACGGGACCCCTCACTCGAAGGGCAATGTGCGTCGAAAGCTGCATAAGACTCTTCAGCTGGAGATTCCGCGTGGAGGACTACATGCGTTTCGTCATGGCCGCGTATCCGTTCTGCAGGCAAACGGAGTACCTGGCGATCTGACAAAAGAATGGGTTGGGCACTCAAGTCTGCGGACTACATCTCGCTACACACACTTTAGCGACGAGTACAAGCGCAAAACCGCCCAGGCAGTGGGTCTAATGGAAGAAAAATTGCCGGATGGTCCCCGTGGTCCCCGTATTCCCCGTATTTAGCATTGGAGGGATTCTCAGGTTGTGCTAATCTCTTGAAATGACTTGGGATATTTGGTCGGGGAGAGAGGATTTGAACCTCCGACCCCCTGGTCCCGAACCAGGTGCTCTACCAGGCTGAGCCACTCCCCGACGTGTCTGAGGCCTCGGCTGAACTTGCCTTTGGAGCTCGACGGCAAGAAGCGAAGCTGCGGCTAGGTTCTAGATTATAGCATCGCACCGCACGTCTGATCCGCCTCCCCGTATCACGTCCAGCCTGCGAAATAGCGGCCTCCGGTCGTTGAAATGCCGAGAGCCCCGCCCGCCTGTTGGTCACGCAGTTTTGCGCAGGATTTTCTCCGGTCGCGTACCCGCGCCTGGAGTTCGTCGGAAGAAAGCCAGCATAGTGCCGAGAACCCCTAGCCCTGCAGCCGCTGCGAGCCAGGCAACGTGAGTTTCCGCCCAAAGCTCCGAGCTCCTTAGGTAAGCGCGTTTATCAAAATCTCCGCGAGCACCGTGATCCCCGGGAACGGGCTCCCACAGATTATGGGGACGGTTTGGATCGTCGGCGCCATCGTACTGTTGGGAGTCGTAGCCGCTACGTGCTAAATAGTGATCGGCAATGGAGGGGACCAGCTTGTTACCAAAAATTGCTCTTATTGCCGACCAGGCTGGATAGTATTCGCGCCGTTTGGGATGATGGGCGGCATAGTAGATGGCGCGAGCGGCAACTTCTGGTTGGTAAATGGGCGGCACGGGTTGAGCCTTACGCGGCAGGCGACTCTTCACCCAACCGAATTGTGGTGTGTTCAGCGCGGGCATCTGCACCATAGTGGTATGTACATGACTCTGGTCGTGGAGGAGTTCAGTCCGCAAAGACGCGAAAAACCCGAGAACGGCGTGCTTCGACGCGCAATAGGCAGCTTGCAACGGAATGCTTCTATATGCAAGAGCAGAGCCAACGTGTACGATCGTGCCGCGATCGCGTGGCAGCATGCGTTTCAAGGCTGACAGAGTACCGTATACGTAGCCCAAATACGTAACCTCGGTCACGCGCTTGAATTCCTCGGCGGTCATGCGCTTAATGGGCGAAAAAACGGAGGTCATTGCGTTGTTGATCCAGATGTCGATTGGGCCAAGACTCTCTTCAACTTCTTGAGCGGCCGCTTCCACCTGATCGGGATTAGCGACATCGACGACTAGTACTAAAGCCTGACCACCGGCGGCTTCGACCTCACGTCGAGCTCCCTCGAGTCCCTCCCGCCCACGCGCGAGTAGCCCAATTGCGGCGCCATGACGTGCAAATTCCCGCACCGTGGCGCGACCAACTCCCGCCGAGGCACCGGTAACGACCACCACTTCGCGTTTACGACCCACAGCCAACCTCAAATTTTGTGCTCGATTCACACGCGCATATTTGGATGCTCGGCACGAATTCGCGTTGGCCGATTCGCGATTTGCTCACCTGAAGAAAATATCGTTTAACGATATAATATCGCCGGAATTCGCCGGCAGTGGGTAACCGGCTCCGGCGCCATGACATCGAAAAGGCAGTGTCGCCCCATGGTTACGGGGTTGCTGCTCCGGGACTTACACATGGCAAAAATTGTGGCCACCGTGCCTATAGTAGATTGCGTTGTCTCCTGCTATAAGGTTCCCACTGATCTTCCCGAGGCCGATGGTACCCTCGATTGGAACAGCACCACGATCGTCGTCGTCAGCGCGGAGGCAGCCGGCCAGCATGGGCTTGGCTATACGTACGCAGATTACGCCACCGCAACCTTAGTCCAGGATGTTCTCCGGCCCGAAGTCAGGGGGGCTGATGCGCTCTCACCCTCTGCAGCCTACATGGCCATGTGGCGCCGTACTCGTAACCTGGGCCGCGCAGGCATCTGTTCTATGGCAATCTCCGCAGTTGATTGCGCTCTCTGGGATCTTAAAGCGCGTCTGCTCGGGCTACCGCTCGTCACGTTAATAGGTCAGGTACGCAGGGGAGCGGCAATTTACGGCAGCGGTGGATTTACCTCCTATTCGGACCGGCAACTTGCGCGTCAGCTCTCGGGATGGGTGGCGCAAGATATCCCGCGGGTCAAGATGAAAATCGGACGCGACCCCGAAAAAGATCTTGCACGGATTAGGGTGGCGCGGAAGGCAATCGGCGAACGAGCGGAACTCTACGTTGATGCGAACGGCGCTTACCATCAGAAGCAAGCTGTGGCTCAATCACAGCGGTTTGCCGAGTTCAACGTCAGTTGGTTCGAAGAGCCGGTCTCATCGGACGACCTTGACGGCCTTCGCGCCGTTCGCCATCGTGTCCCCTCCACTATGGAGATCGCTGCAGGGGAGTATGGCTATGACATCTTCTACTTCCAACGCATGCTGGCGGCCGGGGCGGTGGATGTGCAGCAGGCTGATGTAACCCGCTGCGGTGGTGTGAGCGGATTCCTTCAAGTCGCGGCGCTCTGTCAGGCATACAATGTGCCGCTCTCCGCACATACGGCTCCGGCTTTGCACACGCACGTCAGCTGTGGCGTGACCCTATTCAAGAACCTCGAATACTTTCACGACCATGTGCGCATTGAAAACATGTTTTTTGATGGGGTGCAGCAGCCGGTGGACGGTGAACTACGTCCTGATCTGTCCCGGCCGGGGTTGGGCTTGGAATTCAAGCGTGGCGACGCAGAAAAGTTTGCAGCCTAAGGAGAGCCGATGTCTGTCAATCGAGTCTCAGTCATGCACCCAGAACAATTCGAGGTAAAGAGAGACTCCGCGCTTCAAAGACCTGCAGTTGACGTTGCCGGCCTCGAAGCCGACCTCAAAAAGAATGTGCAAGGGGAAGTCCGCTTCGACGCCGGCACGAAAGCCATTTATGCGGTCGATGCTTCCAATTATCGCCAAGTACCTCTAGGCGTCGTGATTCCCAGATCGAAAGAAGATGCGCTCCACACCGTAGCGGCATGCAGAAGGTATGGTGCCCCGCTCCTTTCGCGGGGAGGGGGCACCAGCCTTGCCGGTCAGTGCACGAATGTCGCTATTGTCGTGGACTGGACTAAGTACATGCACGGGCTGTTGGAGCTTAACGTCCGGGAACGATGGGGGAGGGTGTTGCCCGGGACCATCTGCGACGAGCTGCGCCAGCAGGCCATGCACGAGAGTGATCGAAAGCTCATATGGGGGCCCGACCCCGCTACCCACAACCACTGCGCCTTCGGTGGCATGATTGGGAACAACTCCTGCGGTGCACACGCGCAAATGTCGGGAAAGACGGACAACAATGTCGAGGAACTGGAAATTCTGCTGTATGACGGTACGCGGATGAGGGTGGGCTGGATGAACGATTCCGATCTGGAGCGGGCAATGGCCCAGGGCGGCCGGGTCGGCGATATTTATCCTCGCCTCGCGTCTCTTCGAAGTAGATACGCTGACCTGATTCGCAGCAAGTATCCACCTATTCCGCGGCGGGTGTCCGGCTACAACCTCGATCAACTGATTCCCGGCAAGGATGGTCGCTTTAATGTCGCGCGCTCACTGGTGGGCAGCGAAGGCACCCTGGTAACGATGCTCGAAGCCAAATGTCGGCTCATCGATGCCAAGGCTGAACGCGTCGTCGTCATGCTTGGTTATCCAGATGTGTACCAGGCTGCCGATCATGTTGTGGATATTGACAGGTTCGCCCCAACTGCGCTCGAGGGCATTGATCATCGCCTCTATGAAAATATCCAAAAGAAAGGAGGACCGCATCGCAAATTCCTGAACTTATTGCCCGAAGGCAAGGGCTGGTTGCTCGCTGAGTTCGGAGCGGAGAAAAAACAGGACGCGCTCGACCTGGCGCATCAAGTGATGGACAGCTTAAAAAAACAACCGGGCGCGCCCACTATGAAATTGTTCACCGACCCCGAAGACATGCACCACATCTGGGAGGTGAGGGAATCGGGCCTAGGTGCCACGGCCTT
Source organism: Acidobacteriota bacterium (assembly GCA_019244045.1). Taxonomy (GTDB): domain Bacteria; phylum Acidobacteriota; class Terriglobia; order Terriglobales; family Acidobacteriaceae; genus Gp1-AA122. Next base: position 13,296 of record JAFATF010000398.1, on the reverse strand, counting down.
TGTTCCCGGTGAGCCGGATACTTGGCCAGGATGGGAGGACTCGGCCGTTGCACCCGAAAAGCTTGGGGGCTATCTGCGCGAATTGCGCGCTCTCTATGATAAATACGAGTATTTTCCCGCGCTCTACGGACATTTCGGCCAGGGCTGCGTACATTGCCGTGTCGATTTTGATCTCACTACGCAAGCGGGAATCGGCAAGTGGAAGTCCTTTATGAGCGAAGCCGCCGACCTGTGCACGAACTATGGCGGCAGCCTCAGCGGCGAACATGGGGACGGCCAGGCACGTGCCGAGTTCCTCAGCAAGATGTTCGGAGAGGATCTGATACGCGCTTTTCGCGAGTTCAAGTCCATTTGGGATCCTGAATGGAAGATGAATCCTGGCAAGCTCGTCGAACCTTACCATGTCGAGCAGAATTTGCGGTTAGGCGCTAACTACCATCCCTGGACTCCGGAAACTCATTTCAAATACCCGAACGACGGGGGGAGCTTTGCCCATGCCGCATTGCGCTGTGTTGGGATCGGCAAATGCCGGCGGAAGGAAAGCGAGCGGGCGGAAGATGACACCATGTGTCCCAGTTTCATGGTGACGCTCGAAGAGCGGCACACGACCCGCGGCCGTGCTCACCACCTCTGGGAGATGCTGCATGGGGATGTCATCAAAAATGGCTGGCGCGACGGCCATGTCAAAGACGCGCTTGATCTTTGCCTTTCCTGCAAAGGTTGCAAGGGCGACTGCCCGGTCAATGTTGATATGGCGACTTATAAGGCAGAATTCCTGTCCCATTACTGGAATGGCCGGGTGCGGCCTCGCCAGGCCTACGCCTTCGGATTGATTGACAGGTGGTCGCGCTTAGCCTCGCTGTGGCCAGGAGTAGTCAACCTGCTGACACAAACTCCCGGCCTCTCTCACGTCGCCAAGCTTGTTGCCGGCATGCCGCTCGAACGCACCATTCCAGAGTTTGCGCCGGAAACGTTCCGCGGCTGGTTCAAAAAGCGTAGTCCCCGTTCGCCTGGAGGAAAGGGAAAAGTCATTCTTTGGCCGGACACATTTAACAACTATTTTTTTCCCGAAACCTCACAGGCTGCAACCGAAGTCCTTGAGAACGCCGGCTTCGACGTGGAAGTTCCTGACGCGCACCTCTGCTGCGGCCGTCCGCTGTATGACTATGGGTTTCTCGATCTGGCAAAAGTTTATCTCGGACGCATCATGCGTTCGTTGCGCAAGGAAATCGAGGCCGGCACGCCCGTCGTGGTGCTTGAGCCGAGCTGTGCCTCAGTTTTCCGTGACGAGCTGCATGAGCTTTTCCCTAATGATCCGCTCAGCAATAAGCTTAGGCGGCAGACGTTTCTGTTTAGCGAATTTTTGGAGGAAAAGGCCGGACCGTTGCCCATTCCGAAGGTCGAGTGGAAGGCCTTGGTGCAGGGGCATTGTCATCACAAGTCTTTGCTGAGATTTGATGACGAGCACAAATTGCTTAGCCGGCTGGGGCTCGAGTACAAAGTCTTGGCTTCGGGATGTTGCGGAATGGCCGGATCGTTTGGCTTCGAAAAGGACAAATACGATGTTTCAGTCCAGATTGGCGAGCGCATGTTGCTGCCGGCAGTGCGCCAAGCGCCCGCACGGACCCTGATCGTCGCCGATGGATTCAGTTGCCGAGAACAGATCTCTCAGCAAACCCCGCGCCAGGCTTTGCACATCGCCGAGGTGATCCACATGGCGCAAACCGATGGGCGCGAGCTCGACTCCGCGCCATATGCCGAATCGAGCGTTGTCCGAGCAAGACAGACCAAGCGGCGCCGTGCCCGCCTGCGCGCCGGCTTTGCCCTGGGAGCAATCGTCGTTCTGGGACTACTGCTGGGCAGCTTGGCAAGGAATCGTTGATAGGAGGACGTAGTGAGCAAAGCCGTTGGAGTGAAGGAATGGGTGATCGCGGAAGGATACATTCCTCCGGAAAGCCACGGTTCCGCGCCGCAGATGACCAGCCACGAAACGGTGTGTCTGCTGAATACCTCTGACCAGGAAGCGCACGTCGAGATCACGATCTACTACTCGGACCGGGAACCGGTAGGTCCTTATCGCATCACGGTTCCGGCGCGCAGAACCCGGCACGTCCGCTTCAATCATCTGCGTGATCCGGAGGAAATTCCTCGTGGCAAAGACTATTCCAGCGTGATCCGCTCCGATGTTGCCATCGTCGCGCAGCATACGCGGCTCGATTCACGCCAAGCAGCGAACGCATTGTTGAGCACGATCGCGTATCCAAATGCGGCCTAGGCAAATCTGCGAGCTTAATGCGCAGAGTGTGCGGGGAGTGGCGATTACTTTAAATGATAGAACCCCCCCAGTATCGCGCCAAACACCGCGTGGGACAGAATCACGGCGAGTGGCGTGCGCACACCGTAGTGCAACGCCAGGAAGCCTGGAGGTTCGAGCATATTTTGGGCCTCTGGACCGTGTTGTTCGCTCGCCATGCGGGGATGCAGGCCCGGCATCAAGCCCATTATCACGACCAAAACAAAAAAGGCGTGAAAGATACCGATCAGGGCTCCCCGCCACCAGCCAGCCGCCCCAACAGATTCAAATATGACCACATAGATGAGTGAAAATATCCACCCCACCCCAAAATGAACGAAGAAGCCATAGAGCTTGGCCTTGTCGCGATCGGCCGTGAAGATGGTGCCGAGCATATAAGGAAAATTCATGCGGGTCAGGCCGACACCCTGGGTCAGAGAACTGACCGTGGTCAAGACGATATTGGCAAGAAAGCCCCACAGGATCCAACTCGTCCAGTTCATGTCCTCGCCCCGACTTGCGACCGTTTGACATCGGAGCCAACTTGCATGGCGGGATGTGTTTTGCCGCGCTCCTGCTCGGCGAGCGTCAATGCCGCGCTGAGGAGGCCAACGTGGGTAAAAGCCTGGGGAAAATTTCCCAGCGCCTCACCCGTTCCCGGGTCGATTTCCTCTGCAAACAGACCCAAATCATTTTGGTAGCTCAGTAATTGCCGGAAAACCCGGTGCGCCTCGTCAAGTGTCCCTCCCCCGAGCGCCAGGTGCTCGACGGACCAGAAGCCACACACTCCAAATGCTCCCTCAGGGGGATTTCTTCGATATCGGTAGAGAAGGTTGCTGCCGGGGCTAAGTTGTTCGCAGACTTTCCGATAGGTCTTCTTCATGCGATCGGAGTCGGCGTGTTCGAAGCCGTACCAGGCTAAGCGCAGGAGGGTAGCATCGACGTCATCTCCATCGAGTGTGCTGACATAGCTCGCTAGATTTTCATTCCAGGCTCGAGTGTGAATCTGATGCTTAATCCTATCCCGCTCACGTGTGAATAGGTTGCGCGGCAAGCCGGCGAGGAATCCTTTATCACTCAAGGCTACCAGGCGATCGAGCGCCGTCCAGCACATCAGGCGTGAATGGGTGTGGTTTTGTCGGCCAGATCGCGGTTCCCAAATCCCCTCATCGGGACAATCCCAGTTCTCCGCAACATATTTCCCCAATCCGAGCAATACCTTTTGCGTGGTGCGGTCGAACCCGACGGTATGTTCTGCGTACTGCGCCGTCGCGTCGATCACCTCTCCATAAATATCGAGCTGCATCTGGTGACGGGCATCGTTGCCGACACGCACCGGCTGCGAACCAGAGTAGCCGTGAAGCTGCCATAGTTCCCGTTCTCGCGGGGCGATTTGTCCGAAGACGGTGTATAGGACGCGCAATTCGGGCTGCGTCAGCCGAGTAGCATGCAATAGCCAGGTGAGAAAACTTTCCGCTTCTTCCCGATAACCGAGCCCCAGCATCACGCGAATGGCCAAGGATGCATCGCGCAGCCAGCAGTAGCGATAATCCCAGTTGAGCGAGGCGCCGATCCTTTCCGGCAGAGATGTTGTGGCCGCTGCGGCGATTGCCCCGGAAGGGGCATAGGTCAACAGTTTCAAAGCCAGCGCGCTGCGTACGACTGCATCCCGATAGGGGCCGCGATAATGCGAGCGGGCGACCCAGCTTTGCCACCAGGCAATCGAACGCTCGACCGCAGCTTGCGCTGGCTCGCCCAGAGCGGGAAGTACCGCCGGCCCCTCTTCGGTGTACGTAAAAGAAAATTGCACGACGTCGCCGGCTTTCAGTTCGACGCGGGAGGTCGCGCGATCTCCGTGGTTTTCGAGGGGAAAGGTGCTGCGCAGCCAGTACGCACCCCTACCCACATCCATTCGTAATCCCAGCCGGTTGCACGCCCGGATGTAGACAGGGTCTACTCCATAGTTGCTGGCGGGCCTGAATTCGATCTCGATGGGGATTTCACCCTGGCTGCAGGAGACCTGCCGCACGATCTCATGGTCCGGCACCAAAGCCTGTCGTTTGAAATTTTCCGATGCTACAGGCATCACATCGATCAGCGTGGCGCGACCGGAACTCGTAATGAATTCGGTCTTGAGAACGTTGGTGTCACGAATGTATGCACGTTCAACGCGGCATCGAATTCCAGGGCGGATCGACCATTGCCCGCCCTTCTCCCGATCAAGAAGAGCGGAAAAAATCGCGGGGCTATCAAAGCGCGGCCAACATAGCCACTCGATCGAGCCGTAACGTGAGACCAGGGCCGTGGCCCGGCAATCCCCCACGAAGCCGTAGTCGTTGATTTTCGGGACCCCCTCTAAATCCGGTTGCACCGTAGATAGATGGCGAATCGGGGGGCAGCCGATGCCACGCGGGAAGGACAGCGGTGAAATGAAAAGCTCAGGGGTAGACGTTTCATGCCTGGGTTGCAAGTATCATCCCCATAGTTACGTGGCCACTTGGTTGACTTGCGGGTTTTAGAGCGGAGGATTGGTATACTTTTGTATGCTCTAAAATTAGGGCATAGCTTGAATGGAGCTTTTCCTCAATTTTCTTTGGTTGCTTCTGTTCATTCCCGCATGGTGGGTGTGGCAGCGGAAGGGCCGCAGTTATAGCCCGGTGCGTGGTTTCCTGGTCTTGGGTTGCGTCTTGGTTCTTCTGTTCCCGGTCATCTCTGCTGATGACGATCTGCACGCCGCACCGCAAGTAACCGAAGAATCGAGTTCCACGAAACGTACTCTGAAGCACGGCGACTGCGCGAGAGTACAGAACCACCTATCGAGTCCTTCCGCTTGCCTAACGCTTGGAATGAATGTTTTCCAAGGGGGCGAAGCTTGCGTGGAACCGAGTAACTTTTTCAGATTCCCCCCGACGCACGCCAGGGGCATCCTTGGCGAGCGCGCCCCGCCCAGCATTTCCTCCATGTAACGTTGCCGGCCGCCGCTGGCAGCATTCTCGCTTCATTCAAACGTCTATAGCTTACGGCTGGGCCATACGTGGCGCGTCCCAACAGGGGACGGCGCATGCTTATGGCCGCGGGAGTAACGGATGCGCAACAGCTTTTATTTAATAATCGTTGTCTTGTCAGCGTGCGGAGCCGTGGGACAAGCGCAGGCGGCATTGACTTGGGAGCAAGTGCGGCAGCGCTTTGAGCAGAATAATCCCACACTTGCCGCTGACGAGGTGAGTGTGGAGGAATCCAAGGCGCAGGAAATCACGGCCTACCTTCGCCCCAACCCGGATTTGAGCTTAACCGTCGACGGGACGCAAATTGCTCCACACCAGGGTGTGTGGCAGCCGTTCGCAGGCACCTTTGAATCGCCCGGCATCAGCTACTTGCACGAGCGCCAGCACAAACGGGAGTTGCGGCTGGAAAGCGCCAAGAAAGCGACGCTGATCGCCCAGTCAAACCACCTCGACCTGAATAGGACTCTGCTTTTCAATCTTCGGACGGCGTTTGTATCCACCTTGCAAGCCAAAGCGGTGTTGCAATTGGCGCAGGACAATCTTGCCTACTACGACCAGGTGCTCGGGGTCAGCCGAACCCGCTTCCATGCTGGCGACATAGCGCAGATCGATCTCGATCGCCTGGAGTTGCAGCGGGTGCAATACGAATCAGACCTGCGGACAGCCGAAGTCAATCTACGTACGGCGAAAATTGAGCTGCTCACTCTGCTCAACGATCGCACCCCGGTTGAGCAGTTCGATGATACCGGCCCCTACGATTTCCGTGATCAACTCGCACCAAGGGACCAGTTTCGCGCCATTGCTCTCGACACGCGGCCGGATCTGAAAGCCGCCATCGAAGCCATCGGCAAGGCAGAGTCCGACCATAAGCTAGCGATTGCCAACGGATCAAGTGACCCGACCCTCAGCGGGTGGTATACCCATAATTCTTCGAACAACAATCCTTTTGGCATAAATACGGCGGGCGGTAGTATCAGCATTCCTCTACGCATCTTCGACCGCAATCAGGGAGAGAAGCTGCGTACTCAGCTCGATATTGCTCGTGCTCAGAAGTTGCGGCAGGTGTCGGAGGCGCAGGTTTTTAGCGATGTTGATTCAGCTTACGCCGCCCTAGACAGCAGCCTGGCGCTGCTGCGGCCTTATAGGCAGAAATATCTCGAACAAGCATCTCGTGTGCGCGCAACCGTACGCTTTGCTTATGAACACGGGGGAGCGTCATTGCTGGATTTTCTCAGCGCGCAGGGAGAATATCGCTCCGTCCAACTTAGTTACGTCAATCTAGTCGGTTCATATTTGACGGCTGCTGCCCAGCTGAATCTCGCGGTCGGACGGGAGGTGATCCCATGAGGTTCTCAATTGCCATCGTGTTGGCGCCTGTCTTAGTGCTGGCTGGGTGCTCGAGGGAAACCAAAGCCGCGCCTACCAAGGCTGAGGTTACGCTTGAGCCCGGTGTTTATCACCCTGCTCATCCCGAACTGTTTAAGCTCGTCACGGTCGAGAGTAGGGACTTGCCGACCGTGCTGCACGCCAATGGCAGTGTCACTCCTGACGTCAATCGTACGATCCACGTCACCTCCCAAGGCTCCGGACGGGTGATGGATTTGCGCGTGAAACTAGGCGATCACGTTAGCAAAGGACAGGTGTTGCTTTCGATTTACAGCGCCGACTTAGCGTCTGCCTTTTCCGACTACCAGAAAGCCGTCGCGGATGAGCGACTCTCTAAGCGAGCTCTTGATCGCGCCCAGCTGCTTTTCTCGAAAGGTGCACTGGCACAAAAAGATCTCGAAGTGGCACAGGATACGGAGGATAAGGCCCAAGTTGACGTTCAGAATACGCTTGATCATGTACGCTTGCTGGGGGGTAATCCTGATCATCCCAGCGCGGTGATCGAGCTGCGCGCGCCGGTTTCGGGAACCATCGTGGAGCAGAATGTAGCCGGCTCTGAGGGCGTGAAGAGTCTGGATAATAGCCCCAACCTGTTCACAATCGCCGACCTCTCGCAAGTCTGGATCTTATGTGATGTTTATGAGAATGACCTCGGCGAAGTTCACCTGGCTGATCCTGCCGATATCCGATTGAATGCCTACCCGGATAAAAATTACCACGGTCGGGTCGTAGATATCTCGCGCGTGCTCGATCCTAATATCCGCGCCGCCAAGGTACGTATTGTTCTTTCCAATCGCGATGGATCATTACGGCCTGGAATGTTCGCCGTAGCCACCTTCCACTCCCGAAAGCTCCTACCCAAAATCGTAGTCCCGAGCGATGCCATCATGCGTCTGCAGGACAAGGACTGGGTATTTCGTAAAGAAGGGGCGAGTACTTTCCGCCGCCTTGAGGTACACGCGCTCGCACTAAATGAAGGCAGTATTTCTGAAGTTGAGGGCGGCGTAAGGCCAGGCGAGCAGCTTATTTCCAATGCGCTCGAGTTCTCAACCGCCATGGCGGAGCAGGGTAAATGATTCGCTACCTGGTCGACTTCGCCCTAAAAAACCGCATCATGGTACTCAGTGTGGCGGTGCTGCTGTTCGTTGCGGGAGCAGTTTCGTTTCATAACTTGCCTATCGAAGCCTATCCGGACGTTGCCGACACTTACGTCCAGATCATCACCCAGTGGCCGGGTCATGCCGCAGAGGAGATTGAGCAGCAGATCACGGTGCCTTTGGAAGTGCAGCTCAATGGCGTTTCTCACATGACTCATTTGCGGTCGATCTCAATGTCGGGCTTATCGGTGATCACCATTATCTACGATGATGACATCACGACTTTCATGGCCCGTCAGGAGGCCATCGATCGTCTGGCACAGGCCACGCTGCCGGCCAGTGTCACTCCTGGCCTTGGTCCCGACTACAGCCCAACCGGCCAGGTCATGTTCTACACCCTCACCAGCACCAATCCGAAGTACGACGTCATGGAACTTAAGGCCCTGCAGGACTGGTACGTGTTGAATCAACTAAAGGCAGTTCCCAACATTGTTGATGTCAACATTTTCGGTGGGCCCACGCGTGAATACCAGGTACAAATCGATCCCAATAAACTGGTCTCATATGGAGTCTCGCTAGGTCAGGTGGAACAAGCCCTGAGCGCCAATAACATCAATGCTGGCGGGGGGTTCATCGAGCGTGGTCAGCAGGCCCTCAACGTGCGTGCGGTCGGGCTGATGCAACAAACACAAGATGTGGGAGCCACAGTCGTTAAAGTTCTCAACGGAACGCCAGTGCGAGTGCGTGATCTCGGCGCAGTCGTACAAGGGCCTAAGGTGCGGCTGGGACAATTGGGCAAAGTCATTCGTCATAGCGATGGCGTTCTTGTGAACGATAACGATGTGGTCGAAGGAATCGTCTTGCTGCGCAAGGGGGCCGAAGCTGAGTCAAGCCTGAGGGCACTGCATAAAAAAATAGACGAGCTCAACCGCGGCTTGCTTCCGCCTGGGGTTAAGTTTGTTCCTCATCTCGATCGCAGCGATCTAGTGCACTACACCACACATACGGTGTTGCGCAATCTCACCACCGGTATGCTCTTGGTTACGGTCGTCTTATTTCTTTTTCTGGGGAATGTTCGCAGCGCCCTGGTGGTTGCCTGTACCATCCCGTTCTCACTGCTGTTCGCATCCATTCTTCTTGATCTAAACCGTATTCCGGCGAACCTGCTTTCGCTGGGCGCACTCGATTTTGGAATGATCGTCGATGGCGCGGTCGTCATGGTAGAGAACATTCTCCGTCACATGGAGTATAAGCGCGAGGAGAGAAGAAGTCTGCTGCGTGTATTGGGGAGTGCTGCCCACGAAGTTCAACGGCCAGTGTTCTTCGCCATCCTCATTATCATTAGCGCCTACCTGCCCATATTTACCCTTCAGCGTGTGGAAGGACGCCTTTTCCGTCCTATGGCTTGGACAGTTGCCTTTGCCTTGCTGGGGGCTTTGCTGTTTTCCCTGATTATCGCCCCCGTGCTTTGCAGCTATGTTTTTCGCGGTCACATGAAGGAGTGGCGGAATCCTGTGCTGGAGTTTCTCACCAACCGATATCAGAGTGCCTTAGAGCGTTGCTTCACGCATTTGAAAGCCGTGATAGCTGGCGCTGTCTGCGTTTTCCTGGTGATGGTGCTTTTGGGCTTCAGTGGCATCATCGGTTCTGAATTCTTGCCCCATCTGGATGAGGGTGCCATTTGGGCGCGCGGCACCCTTGCTCCCAGCACAGGCCCGAGCGCGGGCATTAATGTTATGCATCGCGCCAGGATGATCTTTGCCCAGTTCCCCGAGGTGACCCAAGTGGTCAGCCAGGTTGGCCGACCCGACGATGGCAGTGATGCCAGCGGATTTTACAACACCGAGTACTTTGTCGATCTACGTCCGAAGGGGGATTGGCGGTCCCAGTTCAACACCAAAGAACAATTGATCGATGCCATGGATATTGAGGTAAGTAAAATTCCCGGGGTGATCTGGAACTTCTCACAACCTATCTCTGACAATGTAGAAGAAGCGGTAAGCGGCGTAAAGGGGGAGCTGGCGGTCAAATTGTTCGGTCGGGATTTGAAAGTTCTCGAACAAAAAGCTGATCAGATCCAGGACGTAATGAGCAAAATTCCCGGCATTGAGGATCTCGGTATATTTCAGGTTCGCGGACAGCCCAATGTCAATCTGGAAGTTGATCGCTCCGCAGCCGACCGCTTTGGGATCAACGTCAGCGATGTGCAGGATGCCGTCGAAGCCGCGGTGGGCGGGAAGGCCATTAGCCAGATTCTTATTGGCGACCAGCGCTACGATTTGACTGTCCGCTACCAACCGCAGTTTCGTCAAAGCGTAGTCGATATCGCCGACATCCGTATCCTCGCTCCCTCCGGCGAACGGGTTTCCTTAGGCCAGCTGTGCCAAATAAAGCTGGTGGACGGGGCATCCACGATATATCGCGAGGGGAACTCTCGCTATATCGCCATCAAATACAGCGTGCGTGGGCGTGATCTTGGCAGCACGGTTCGTCAAGCCATTGATGAGGTCAATCACAAAGTGCAACTGCCCGAACAGTATCATCTGGATTGGACCGGTGAATACGAAAGCCAGCAGCGTGCCGATCGCCGGCTGGCCATTGTTGTGCCGATCACAGTCTTGTTGATCGGCTTGATCCTCTACACTGCCTTCGGATCCTGGAAGTGGACGGCGCTCATTATGGCCGTAGTTTCATTCTCACCCCTGGGCGGAATGTTGTCTTTGCTCTTAACCGGAACCCATTTCAGCGTTTCCTCCGGCCTTGGTTTTCTGGCATTGACGGGGGTCTCGGTGCAGACTGGCGTGATAATGGTGGAGTACATCAACCAGCTGCGTACCCGCGGCATGAGCGCGCCCGAAGCAGCAAAGGAAGGAGCGGTGCTTCGCTTGCGGCCCATTATGATGACCATGCTGGTCGCCACCTTGGGGCTGTTGCCCGCCGCCATGTCACACGACATCGGCTCGGACTCGCAAAGACCGTTTGCCATCGTTATCGTGGGGGGCCTCGTTCTCGAGCTTCTGGTGAGTGTAATCCTCCTGCCCTCTCTTTACGTCTTCTGGGCCAGACCCAACGATCGGCTGCCGGAACCAGAGTTAGGGTTCTTTGGAGAAGGCGAGCACGTAGACTAGTGGTGCATGACAGCATGAGGTGCTTTATTATCCGGTCGGCGTTCGCATGCTAGCTCGTCTTGCGCTAAATGGCGCCTTGGGCGCGAAGCCTTTTGATGTCCGCGAGCGTCGCACCTATTTCCACAAGGATCGCCTCGGTATGTTCTCCCAGCAGCGGAGGGGCGCGATGGTAAGAAACCGGTGTAGCACTCATGTGGATGGGATTTGAAATGCTCCGTGCCCGCCCGATCCGGGGGTGTTCGAGTTCTACGATCACGCTGCGAGAGAGCGCCTGCGGAGAGTTGAGAGCCTCATCGACTCGATAAATTGGTCCCGCCGGTACGTCGGCATCACGGAATTTTGACAGCCATTCCTCAGCCGGCTTGTTCAGAAACATTTCCTGGAGGGCAGAAATTAGAGCGTCCCTATGTTTGATGCGGAGGCGATTAGTCAGAAACCGCTCATCCTGGGCAAGTGTTTTCTCAATTCCGAGAACCTGGCAGAAGCGTGTCCAAATAGCTTCCGTACCGACAGCCACTACGATGTGGCGCCCGTCGCTGGTCGCAAAGAGTTGGTAGGGAACGATACTGGGGTGCGCATTGCCATGACGCGTAGGTAACTCACCTGCATTCATATAGCTACTGCCGATATTTACAAGCCAGGTCAGTTGCGCATCGAGAAGGGCCATATCGAGAAACTGTCCTCTGCCGGAATGTTGGCGCGCGATGAGCGCGGCTAAAATTCCCATTGCGGAATAGATACCGCAGGTTATATCGGCGATGGCGATCGGATAACGCATGGGTTCGCCCTCGGGCTCGCCGGTGAAGCTCATTACCCCCCCTTCTCCCTGGGCCAGGATGTCATAGCCAGGCAGACCAGTTTTCGGCCCGCTCGTGCCGTATCCACTGATCGCGCAGTAGATCAGTCGAGGATTTGCTCCGGAAACTGTGTCGTAATCAAGAGCGCGCTTGGAGAGCGACTCCAGTCGTGGCTGATTGTGAATGAAGATGTCCGCCTCTCGCAGAAGGCGGTGCAGGATATCCCGAGCGCCGGGGTGTTCAAGGTTCAAGGTCAAAGAACGTTTATTGCGGTTTGCCGAAAGAAAGTAGGCCGATTCGGAAGCGATGAACGGTGGTCCCCAGCCGCGCGACTGGTCACCGGCTCCCGGCCTCTCCACCTTGATGACGTCGGCGCCCAGGTCGCCGAGCAGCATGGCGCAGTATGGACCAGCCATGGCTTCCGCCCATTCAATAACGCGAATACCTTCGAGTACATGCATCAGCTTGCCGCATCGTTAGTGGGCACTGGCGACCACAGATCAGTTTACCTGTCTCACATGAGGAACTGCCAAAATCGAGGGGCGCGGTTCTGTACAATCGAGCGTCGCGCGCGAAAAGACGGCACGGCCGTGGCCGTGCCCTGTGTGAATTGGTTATGCGTTTTTCTCAGAGTTCGCGACGACAAGATGATTTTCGACGCTGAAGGCGCCGAACACCTGACTGGCACGTAAACCGGCAATTTGCTTGTCCATTCGATTGTCGACCGTGCCGTACAATCCAATTTTCCCCCGGTCGACAATGATGCGGATGGGCAGTGCCGGATCAATGGCGTAACGGCTCAAAACCGGATCACCATAGATAGCGCGCGCTGCACGTCGCCTCACATTATCATCGAACGGCGACAGCGGAGAAATTCTAATATTGTCGATAACGTCCTTTACGCCTGGCGTCTGATTGATCGTGGCCAGCGCTGAATCACGCGCCACCTGGTTATAGGTTTCCCCCGCGATTGTGACCACGCCACCTTGAACCCCGAGCGCGAAATAGTTGAACAAGTTCTCATATCCCATGCGGTCATACCAGAGCTTTTCGCTGAGCTTTGCCTGAAGCTGCTGGTCGGATACGGTCGGGCCAGCTACCTCTATCAAATCACGCACGCCGGCGGTGTGCGCGACTTTGCCCGCCTGTTTGCTGGCTTCGAGCTTTTCTCGGTACAGGTCCACGGTCCCGGTGAGCGTTACAATTCCATCTTCGACCTTAGCTTGCACGTTGGTGAATTGCTTTTTTCCGGCTAGCTTATGTGCTACCTGTTGCTCGATTGCGTTGTCATATCGGCGTACGCTGGCCACCTCGGCCGACAAAACTGAGCTGAGCAGGGCGACCGCCCCTACTGAGCCCAGCACCTTCCCAAACCAAACATTCATGGCCATCCTCCTCGCACCTAATCGCTATTGATTAACCGGTTAGTTAATTCTTTTAAATAGATGCTTGGGGCGGTAAAAAGGATGCGCAACGGGTTCGCTGCTGCGCGCCTGGCGTGGCTCTGTCTTATGCTTTCAAAGTCGTGGTTTTGTTAGACTTACGGGTTCGTGCGTGAATTTGCGGAGATTACAATGACGATGGGAAAGA
>JAFATF010000297.1 GCA_019244045.1 Acidobacteriota bacterium | reverse complement strand
GTCGGCGCAAGACAGCCTAAGGTTTTCTCAGGGAGGGGACTCGTCAGGTGCTCGAGTGCCCTCCTTTTTTATGCAGCTATTCCCTCTGCTCCCGCTTTTTAGCAGCTTTTGTTCTCCCAGCCAAGACGTAGACCAACACGACGTCATTACGGGTAGCTAAAATCGCTTGCGGTCGATCGAAAGTCAGCGCGGGCGTGATGCGGTCGCATGCTCGCCCCGGTTGCCCAATAGCTTCAGTACAGCAGGTCATGCGAACGTAAGGTGAGGCCGAAACAAACGAAAAGTTGTAGATCTCGATCGCAAAAGCAAAGCAAACGAAATATAGTGGTCGGGAAGCTACCCGCTGGAAAAGCGGCGCTACTGGACTCGGTAGGTGCAATATGAGCATGCCAATTCAGCCCAACATAAAGTTGGTCAACGCTCCTGATTATCGAGAGAAGTACGCGAACAGCGTACAGGTGAGAGTTAATGTCTGGGATTTTTTTCTAGTGTTTGGGACTCTGCAGCAGCAGAGCGAAAGTCAAGTAGAGATCGTTAATTTTCAGGGGATTTACGTAAGTCCGCAGCAGGCTAAGGCTCTGCTGGCTATCCTGCAACAGAACGTTGCGCAGTACGAGAACGCGTTCGGCGAAATCAAGTTGGATCCACGTATGAACCCGGCCGGTCCAGTCCACTAAGGGCTTGAGTTGTTAGTTCACCAACACTCAGCGACTCCAAAAGACCTAGAAGGACGCGCAACAATGGATAACGTGGTGGATGCGCCCTCTGTTCTTCAGACGACGACAACCCCTGTTGCCAACGCCCAGAATCGAACCCGTTCCGCCCGAAGCGCCGTTCTTATCTTTGCCGTGATCCTGCTGGCGGTCCTGACTTTGCATCTGCCACTCGTGAGCCTTCCTTACGTTTGGGACGAGGCCGGCTACTACATACCAGCTGCGCGCGATCTACTTGTTTCCGGTCACTTGATCCCGCATTCCACAACCAGCAACGCTCATCCGCCGCTGGTTATCGGCTGGCTGGCCTTATTCTGGAAGCTGGCCGGCTTCAGGCCAGTCGTAAGCCGAGTGGCCATGTTGCTAATCGCTGCTTTCACCCTATTGGGCGTTTTTCGGCTCGCGGCCCTGTTGTCGAATCCGCAGATCGCGATCGCTTCCACCGTCTGCACGGGTTTATATCCGGTGTTCTTTGCGCAGAGCTCGCTCGCCCACCTGGACATGGCAGCCGCGGGCCTTACGTTGTGGGGAGTAGCCGCTTATATAGAGCGACGCCAGTGGTCAACCCTGGCCTGGTTCTCGTTGGCTGGCCTAGCAAAAGAGACGGCAATCGTTACGCCGTTGGCAATTTCTCTCTGGGAACTTGCTCGCCCCGCCCGCAGATCGTCTGCAAACGATGAGGCGCGTTTAGAGCAGCGTCCCGCGTTCCTTGCCGCTGCTCTCGTACCGTTAGGAGCCTGGTTCGCATATCACTATATGCAGACGGGATACGTTTTTGGCAATCCGGAGTTCTTTCACTACAACGTAATCGCAACCCTGCGACCTGGGCGAGTCGTGCTCGCGGCAGCAATGCGCGTCTGGCAAATGGTCGGTTACATGCACTTGTGGTTGCTAACGCTGGCAGGTGCTCTGGCTATGTTTCTCCCTCCCCAGCGCGCGGGATGCCTAGAGCGGCCGCGAATTGCGCCCGAGCTACAGGCGCTATTGCTGGTCTTAGTTCTTGCGTATGTACTCACGATGGCGACTATCGGGGGCGCTGTGCTGGCGCGTTACATGCTTCCCGTCTTGCCGCTCGTCATCATTCTCTGGGTGTCGACATTGTGGCGGAGAGCTGAACACTGGCTACCTGTGATTGTGCTCATTGGCACGTCGTTCATTGTGGGCTGGTTCGTAAATCCGCCCTACGGATTCCCCTTCGAAGATAATCTCGCTTATCGCGATTACATCGTTTTGCACAGAACGGCCGAACAATTCCTCGCCAAACAGCGGCCTGGAGCGCGGGTTCTAACCGCCTGGCCTGCCTCCGACGAACTCACGCGACCCTACCTCGGATATGTTTCCGCTCCCCTGCGAGTCGTCCAAGTTGATGATTTCTCGTTTGAGCAGATGGTCTCTGCCAGCGATGCCTCTGCCCCAGTCGATCTGGCGCTGGTCTTTTCCACCAAGTACCAGCCGGCCCATCCCATACTAAATGCATGGCAGGGGTGGGATCGAATAAAGAGGCGGTATTTTGGATATCATCAGGACCTGCTGCCGGCGGTAGCAGCGGAAGTGCTGCACGGAAATGTGATCTATAGCGCCGCGCGCAATGGCCAGTGGATTGGCATCATTGAAATTCAGCCCATCATGGACGCCGGAGAGCTGAACTTACCTCTTAAGGGCGCAGCAGATGACAGGAGTGCGTTTTCACGATCAGCCATACGCCTTTGTCAGGACACAAGTCAAGTGAGTCGCGAGCAGCTAGCGTCAACTGCACCTGCATTCGTACGCCGCAGTCGACTACGGCCAGTACAATAACATCCCGCTGCTCGAGTCCCCTGATTTTCCCCCAAAGGAGATTCCGTGCGCTGAGGCCTTGGGGTTGAGCTGTGGCCAACAAAATATCTCCCGCACTGATTGCCACCCGCAAGCGCGATCCGAGCTCAGCCCGTACCAGCGGAGTCTCTAATTCGACCGAGCTATTCTCCAAACGACAGGTAAGCGTGCCACGATGCTCGTGCACGGCCGTAACCTGCGCGTCAAAGATGTTCTCAAATCCGGCTAACTGTGCCACGGTTTCGTTGCGTGGCGCACGAATCACCTGGTGAGGTGTGCCATCGGCGATGACTCTACCTTGGTCCAGTACCAACACACGTTCTCCCAGAGCGAACACCTCATCGCGGCTGTGAGTGACGTAGAGAATCGGAATGCCGTGCTGCGCATTCCAAACACGTAGGTCGGCGACAATTTTTGCCTTGGCAGAACTATCTAAAGCCGCCAAGGGCTCGTCGAGCAGGAGCACGCAAGGGTTCGTCACCAGGGATCGAGCCAGCGCAACTCGCTGGCGCTCTCCCCCTGAGATTTCATTGGGCTTGCGCCTGGCCAGGTGTCCTATGTGAAAAGAATCGAGAATTTCACCACATTCTCGCTGACGCTCGTCTGGCCTGCGTGAGCGAAGTCCGTACTGCACATTGCCCGCAACCGTAAGATGCGGGAACAAAGCCAGGCTTTGAAATACATAACCGACTTGGCGCCTGGAGGTAGAGACATTAATTCCTTCTTTTGAGTCAAACAGAACCTGCTGTGCAACCGCTATTCTTCCCCGCTCGGGAGTGGAAAGACCGGCGACACAGTTGAGCAGCGTCGTTTTGCCCGCTCCCGAGGCACCAAATAGAATGTTGATCCCCGGTGCGGCCGAGAATGCTACCTGCAGGCAGAATTTGGGATTCATGGTTTTTTGCGCCCAAATACTGAGGGTGGCCAGGTTTTCGTCACTCCTGCTGCGCGAGTGCGCCGCTTCGCCTGTATTCATTTCCACGGCCATATTGCCCAGATTCGCCGGTTTAATCCATAAACCACGGCTAGAATCGCGAACGCCATTGCTAATAGTAGGAGAGCGAGATCATTCGCGGCTGCATAGTTGGCTTCTTGTACCTGGTCATAGATTGCGATGGACACGGTTCGGGTCACGCCCGGAATGTTTCCCCCTACCATGAGTACAACGCCGAATTCCCCCATAGTATGCGCAAAACTGAGCGCGACGCCGGTGACTAGGCCCGATATTGACAGGGGCAGGATCACACGCAGGAAGGTCTGCAGCTTCGAAGCTCCTAGTGTGGAGGACGCTTCAATAAATGTCCGATCAATGGCGCTGAAGGAGGCGGAAAAGGGCTGCACGGCAAAGGGAAAACTGTAGAGAATTGACCCAATGACGAGCCCTGTGAAAGTGAAGGCGAGCGTATGACCGGTCAGCGCCATCCAGGCGCGGCCCACCGGGCTCCGCGGACCGAGCGCAAAAAGAACGTAGAAGCCGAGCACGGTCGGAGGCATGACAACGGGCAGAAGCATCACAGCTTCGATAAGGAATTTCCATCGCCACTTCGACAATGTGACCCAGTAAGCGACGGGAACCCCGAGAAAAAGCAGGATCGCCGCCACTAGGAAAGCAAGCCGAATGGTCAGCCAAAATGCTTGCCAGTCCATAGGTGCAAGGCTCTAGATGCGAGAACATCATCTTAGAGACCCCAGAAAAGCTCAAGCTCTCAATTGAAGCGCTTCCACTTTAGCTAATTGCCGCCCCTTTTCCGAGGTTACGACTGGCGCTGCTGCCGCAGGGCTTGTGCGTTCAGAATTGCGTCTCCGGTAAAAAATGAAGCCGTTCAGTCGCTTGCATGCACGACAGGTGGCCGAGCAGCGAGAGAGGCGAATGCCAAGCTCCTCGTCCAGCCTCAGGAGTTCAGAAGGAGCTTGTAAACAGGATCGTGATCGTGCCACTTTAAAGAGATGACGTCTGATGCACGCTATGACCTGATCATCATCGGCGGTGGCATTGTGGGCCTTTCCATCGCCTGGGCACTCACCCGCAACTTGCCGCGCTTGCGCCTGCTGGTGGTCGAAAAAGAAGACGATCTGGCCCGTCATCAGACCGGCCACAATAGCGGTGTCATCCACTCCGGAATTTATTACAAACCCGGTTCGATTAAGGCTCGCACCTGTGTCGAAGGAGCCTCCGCTATGGTGACCTTTTGCCGCGAATACGGAATTCCCTATCGCAAATGCGGCAAGCTGATTGTCGCCTCCCGCATGGACGAGGTGCCACGCCTCGAGGAACTACGCCGCCGTGGAGAAGCCAACGGAATCTCGGGGTTGCGGCTGCTTGCGCCCGAACAACTGCGTGAAATTGAACCTTATTGTGGGGGGGTGCATGCATTGCAGGTGCCGAGCACCGGCATCACCGACTACGTTGCCATCAGCAAAAAATATGCTGAGTTGATCAAGGAACAAGGGGGAGAGATTCGCACCTCCTGTACCGTGCAAGCGATTGTCAAGAGGATGGGCGAACTAGCCATCGAAACCTCCACGGGGAGCATTCGGACGCGCTTTGCGATCAATTGCGCCGGGCTGCACAGCGACCGGGTAAGCCAGATGGCGGGCAACCAGCCGCAAGTTCGCATTGTGCCGTTCCGCGGCGAGTACTTCACGCTGCTTCCCGAGCGCCATTACTTGGTGCGCGGTCTGATCTATCCAGTGCCTGACCCACGCTTTCCCTTTCTCGGCGTGCACCTGACAACGCGCATTCATGGCGGTCTAGATGCCGGACCTAATGCGGTAATCGCCCTCAAACGCGAAGGCTATCGCAAATACGATTTCGACCTGCGCGACACCGTCGCAGCCTTAACCTTCCCCGGCTTCTGGCGCATGGCCGCCCGATACTGGCGCACGGCGGTATACGAAACATTGCGCGCCTCCAGCAAGGCGGCTTTCACCAAAGCTCTGCAGAAGCTGGTCCCAGAGATTCGCGAAAATGACTTAGTCGCTGATGGCTCCGGGGTTCGTGCGCAAGCGCTCCGCGCCGATGGAACGCTGGTTGACGATTTCGAGTTCGCTACCGCGCCGCAAATGCTGCACGTGCTTAATGTACCCTCTCCCGCGGCCACCGCCTCGATCCCGATCGGAAAGGAGGTTGCACGAATGGCGCAAAAAAACTTCGGATTGGTTACATAAACGCAGGAGCTGCCAACGCTGCGGCTGAGTGTGATGGGCCGGGTATCAGAAGCTCGCCGATGCCACGCGACCCGCAGAACTGATAGGATGAGGCAAAATCGGGAAGCCTCTCAGAATTGAGTGCAGGAAAGGGAAAACGCATGCGCGACCAGTCCCCACAGGTGACGTGAGCGCCTTGGCACAAGGCTATAGACAAGGGAGGAGACGAATGGCGACGAGTCGATCAGGCCACCGAGTTGCGGTACTAGGTGCAGGAAAAATGGGAGGCATTCTCCTGCAAGCTTTATTAAAGGAACGTCTGCTTTCGCCGGCGACAACCTGCGCCACAGTCGCTCATCCAGAACGCGTCCAAGCGCTCGCCGATCGACTCAAGATTGGTGTGGGAACGGACAATCTTGCTGCGGCCCGCAAGGCGGACATTATTTTCATTTGTGTGAAACCGCAAGTAGTCGTTGAAGTGGCAAGAGAGATTGGCGCGCAGATCACGCCCAGACAGCTCATCATCTCGGTTGCTGCTTCGGTCCCGACTGGTCTGATCGAAGGCACGCTGAAGGGCAATATCCCGGTTATCCGTGCCATGCCGAATACTCCAAGCATTGTCGAATCGGGAATGACCGCCCTGTGCAAGGGAAAATTTGCCGACGACACGCACGTCCAACTCGCGTGCTCGCTCTTCAATGTTGTTGGTCGCACCGTGGTGGTGGACGAGAAGCATATGGACGCGGTCACCGGCCTTTCCGCCAGCGGTCCGGCGTTTATTTACATCATTCTGGAATCGCTCGCCGAGGCCGGAGTCAAAGTCGGTCTGCCGCGCGACATTTCTACTCTACTGGCCGCACAAACGGTCATGGGGGCCGCCAAAGTTGTACTCGAAACTGGTGACCATCCGGCCTTGCTCAAGGACGCGGTCACCACCCCCGCCGGCTGCACTATTGACGGCATTCTGGAGTTAGAAGAAGGCAAGCTGCGAGTAACCTTGATCAAAGCCGTGGTCAAAGCCGCGCAGCGTGCCAAAGAATTGGCATTTGCCACTTAGCCCGCTTCAGCTGGACAAACTATTTGGGAAGAGTGAAATCCACCGTAATGTCGATGGGCATCGGAATGGGTTCGCCATGCATGCGATAGGGTTCATATTTCCACTGCTGAACGGCTTCCACAGCGGCCTGGCTCAAGGCGGGGTCACCACGAACCTGCGTCAGATCATGGATCACACCATCTTTTCCAACCGTGCCACGCAGGACGACCGGACCTTCGAGCTTATGGGTGATGGCCCCGGAGGGGTACTTGGGCCGAACACTGTGAAGCAGCCGACCACCGGTGACACCTGCAGGCAGCAAAGCCGGCGGGGAGTCGAGCGAATTCGCACTCGCCGTCTCTGCTTCGCTTGAGGAACCTGTTCCGGTCGTGGCTGGTTGAATTCCCAGCGAATCGGCTTCACTGGCCGTTTTTGCTCGGTTTGGCTCCTTAGCTTGGACGGGCGGTAACTCGCGGTAGATTACCCTCCCATTCTGATAAATCACCAGTCCCCCGCGATGGGCCAATTCATTGGGGTTTTTGGGTTTGGCGGCCGTATTTTTTGGTGTTACAGCCGGTGGAGGCCTGTGTGGAGCGGCCGGTGGCCTGGAATTTTCCCCGTCCAGCGGCGACGCAGCCGCGGTTTTCGCGCGAGGAGCGCTTATTGGCCGGAGGGGCCCTTTGGCCCTGTGCCACCCCCAATCAAATCCAATCAGTACGACGAGAGGAATCGCCAGAGCGATCAACAGCCAGCGCAGCACCTTCACTGCCGGGTCAACGGGGGTTACCTTTTGCATGATGGAAGCGACCGAGGGAGCGGGCGAGGCTTCCCTAGAGCTATCCGAATCCGTAATACCGGATGCTTGCTCAGCATCGAAAGCTTTCTCCCGAGTTCCCTTTACGGTTTGCGCGGCAATCGCCGCCAAGGACTCGAGTTTCCCCACATCGTCCGCTGAAAACGCATGCGGGCGAACGGAAAAGGCTTCGAAGATCCCGATGATGCCAGCGGCCGAGAACAGTGGTACGACAACAATGGATCGTACGCTTAGGCGACGGCAAGCTTCGGCATCGACGCGCTCGTCGGCGTCGGTGTCGCTGCAGATTTGGGTAGTTCCTTCCTTCACACAGGTTCCCGAAAGACCCGATTCGGTATGAATGCGAACGCCCAAATCCGGCGCCGTCGTGCCCGCAGCCGCGCGACAAACCAGTTCGCCCTCACGCTCGAGAGCGATCGCGGCACCGGTCGCGCCAGTCACTTGCCGCGCTTCATCGGCCAGATCGTGCAGAACCAGATCCAGAACCAACTCGGTCGACTGGATCCCTTGAGCAGCCAGGCGGGTGGCCAATTCCTGGATTTCTGGCTGGATACGGCCGTGGGGAGAAGTATCGGGTTCAAAGTGCTCGAGATCGTCCGCGCGCCGTGCGGGAAAGGGGACCATGTTGATTCTAGTGACACGCTGTGCTGATGCAGCGGAGTTTTACTCGAAAGTACCGCCTTGTCAACAACAAAGCTCTCGGAGGCTCTTGCACGCCATTGCACTCCTCGTCGACCAGCGTTTTGGCTAATCTTCGACGAAGCATGCTCGCCCGGGAACTCGAGGCAAGGGCTCTCGTCCATCATAGCTAAATAAAGGGCTTAGTGCCTCCTGCTCGTCGGTGAGCTCTGAGGAAGTGGCGCTAGGTGCCATTTGCATCCCCCATACAGATCGTGATCTGATGTCGTCCCAATCGCACGATTGCTTGGAATGCCTCCAGGAGAACAGATCCGCTCGAAACCATCGCCCATCCATCCATGGCATGCGATCAGCGCCAGCTTTCTGGGCTGGACACTGGATGCCTTTGACTTCTTCGTGATCGTGTTCTTAGTCGATACCCTGGCTGCCCAGTTCCAGGTCTCAACCGGAGACATCATTTTCACGACCGTGGCCACCTTGGCCATGCGACCTGCCGGGGCAATCATCTTTGGACTGCTTGCCGACCGCTACGGCCGCCGTAAACCATTCATGGCGAACATCGTCTTCTTTTCCATGATCGAACTGCTTTGCGGCTTTGCCCCCACTTACAGGGTCTTTCTCCTGCTGCGCTCTCTCTATGGGATCGGCATGGGGGGCGAATGGGGAGTGGGCGCATCCCTGGCCATGGAGAGCGCGCCACCGCGCTGGCGAGGCCTACTTTCGGGAATCGTTCAGAGCGGCTACTCCGTCGGCTACCTGCTCGCCGCCGTGGCTGCGCGCTTTATCCTGCCCCTTTCCCCTGCCTGGGGCTGGCGAGCGATGTTTTGGGCCGGTGGTGCTCCCGCACTGCTGGCGTTTTACATTCGCTCAAAGGTTCCTGAATCGCAAGCCTGGAAACAGCACCGTGCGCCCACGATCGGCGCTATCGTCCGCACGGCGACTGGGCATTGGAGAATATTTTCGTACCTGGTTTTGCTCATGACGATGATGATGTTTCTTTCCCACGGCACCCAGGATCTCTATCCGCATTTCCTCAAGAACATGCACGGCTTCTCTGGCGCGATAGTGTCCGACATGGCTATTTTCTACAACGTTGGCGCAATACTCGGAGCCCTCATTTTCGGTCAAATTTCCGAAGCCGCAGGTCGCCGCCGCAGCATGATCGCCGCTTTGGCCCTCTCACTGGTCGTGATACCTGCATGGGCATTCGGCCGGTCCTTACCCATGCTCGCCCTGGGAGCTTTTCTAATGCAAGTCGGAGTGCAGGGAGCCTGGGGCGTCATCCCCGCCCACTTGAATGAATTGTCACCCGATCGAGTTCGGGGTCTCATGCCGGGCTTTGCCTATCAGCTGGGGATCCTTTTCGCCGCTCCTACCAACAGTATGGAATTCGCGTTGCAGAAGAAGGTCGGATATGCCTGGTCGCTCGCCCTATTTGAAAGCATCAATATTATCCTGCTGGCTATCACGCTCTGGCTTGGTTTTGAGGAAAAGGGAAAGAGCTTTCTCGTCCCCGAGGCCGAGGACGTGCGTCACCCGGCTACGAGCAAGACCACGGCAGATGGCCAAGTTTCAGGCATGGAGTAAAGATGAACACGTTGGGCCATGCTGGAAGCGTGCCCGATGAGCCAGGAGCCGGCAAACGGGTTACGCGGCAGGGCGGGAGACTATTTTCAGCGTCCTTCCGTTGATGCGCTTTCCGCATGAGTCTGAGGATGCGCGCAAAAGCTCTTAGTCCTGTTGCCTGCTGGACATCTGAGAAAGCTGATACATTATTGGTCTGATCTTGGCATTGGGCCGACACACTCTACAGACGCAAAGAGGATTTTGTGCGCATTAGCGTTGTGGGATCCGGTTATGTAGGCTTAGTTGCAGGCGCTTGTTTTGCCGAACTGGGTCACGAAGTCATTGTCGTCGATAACGACTCCCGCAAGCTCAAGGCTCTCGAGCGCGGAGAAATTCCCATTCATGAGAGGTTCCTCCCGGAGTTAATGGCCAGGCACCATCGTAGGCGGGTAAAATTTTCTGGCGACCTGACCGACGCAGTCCGCGCAAGCTCAGCGATTTTTATCGCCGTCGGTACCCCCCCAACCGAACAAGGCGAAGTCGATCTTTCCTATGTCGAATCGGTAGCCCGCGAGATCGCCAGCGCCATCACCAGCTACAAGGTCGTGGTTGAAAAGAGCACGGTTCCTGTCTACACCAGCAACTGGATTCGTACGGTTATGTTACGCAATGGCGCTAGCCGCGATTTGTTCGACGTAGCCTCCAATCCCGAGTTTCTGCGCGAGGGCACTGCCGTCACCGATTTCTTGTATCCAGACCGGATTGTCCTCGGGGCCGACAGCCCACGCTGCGTTTCCCTGCTGCGCGAGGTTTACCAGCAGTTGGAAAACGGAACCTATTACCGAGAACAATTTGCCATTCCGGGACCCGACAATGCCAGCACGCCTCCGCCTGTCATTGTCACTACCACTCAAAGTGCGGAACTGATCAAGCATGCCTCGAATGCCTTCTTGGCGATGAAGATTTCTTTCGTGAATGCCGTAGCCTCAATTTCGGAAGCCGTAGGCGCCGACGTTCAGCAGGTCTGCCAAGGCATGGGTTCTGACTCCCGCATCGGATCACGGTTTTTAAATCCCAGCATCGGTTATGGGGGTTCCTGCTTTCCTAAGGATCTCATGGCTTTTCGAGCAGTAGCCCGGGAATGCGCTTACGACTTCCGCTTGCTCGATGAGGTAATACGCATCAACGAGGACCAGCGTAAGCGTTTTCTGCAAAAAGTCCGCAGCGCCCTATGGACACTCAAAGGCAAGCGGCTGGGGGTGCTTGGCCTAGCCTTTAAGGGCGGTACCGATGATATTCGCGAGTCCCCTGCTGTGCTCACGGTGCAAGCGCTGCTCAAAGAGGGCTGTACTATTTCGGCCTATGACCCCGCCGCCATGAATCGCGCTCGCGAAGTACTCGGCTCCAGCATAGAATTCGCTCCCGATGCATATCAGGCCGCCAAGCAAGCCGACGCTCTTCTGATTCTCACCGAGTGGCAGGAGTTTGCCACCCTCGCTCTCCCACGCCTCCATTCGCTGTTGAAGTATCCCATCGTGGTGGATGGCAGGAACCTCTATGACCCTCTAATCATGGTGGAGCACGGTTTTACTTATTACAGCATTGGTCGTCAGGCAGTTGCTCCCGAAAGTTACGCGGCCGGGGTCGCCGCCCGGGGTTCTCGCCAGACGAGCATATGAGGGGGCGGCGGGTCCTGGTCACGGGAGGTGCTGGTTTCCTCGGTTCCCATCTTTGCGATGCGCTCCTGGGGGAGGGCAATGCGGTCATTGCCCTGGACAACCTGCTCACCGGCCGCAGGGATAATATCGCCCACCTTGGTTCCGACCGACGCTTTGACTTCCTCGAGCTCGATGTTTGCCAGCCCTTGGACTGCGGCAAGGTGGACTATGTTTTCCATCTGGCCTCGCCGGCCAGTCCCGTCGATTACTCGCTTCACGGAATTCCTACCCTAAGAGTCGGGTCTTTGGGCACGTTTCAGAGTCTCGAAGTTGCCAAGAAATACCAGGCTGGCTATCTGCTGGCGTCTACCTCCGAGTGCTACGGCGATCCCCTTGAGCATCCTCAAAAAGAAACGTATTGGGGACATGTGAACCCCATCGGGCCCCGCTCGGTTTACGACGAGGCCAAGCGTTTCGCAGAGGCAGCCACCGTCGCCTATCGCCGTTATCACCACGTGGACACCCGCATTGTTCGCATCTTCAATACCTATGGCCCGCGCATGCAACTCAACGACGGCCGCGTGGTTCCCAATTTCATGAAGCAGGCACTGCGCGGTGAAGAGTTGACCGTGTACGGTGACGGCACTCAAACACGAAGCTTTTGTTACGTGGCCGACGAAATTGAGGGGATCGTGCGCCTCGCCCGATCATCAGAACCAGGCCCGGTGAATATCGGTAACCCGAAAGAGTTCACCATTCTGGAGTGTGCCGAAAAGGTGCTCGCCGTTACCGGATCGAAAAGCCAGGTGCGTTACGAGGCCTTGCCCGAGGACGACCCGAAACAGCGCTGTCCCGACATCAGCAAAGCCAGGCGGCTGCTCGGATGGGAGCCGAGAATAGACCTGGAGAACGGATTGCGGATGGCACTCAAGTATTTTCAGGAGGCGCTGGGAACAAGAACGTAGGTTGTGCCCCGTTCGCAGCAGTAGTCAGGCCCTCAAAAGTTGAGGATTGGATCGCCACTCGCCTCGCGCTCTCGAAATGCCATTTTGATCAGTTCCTGCACTTGAGCACGCTGCCGCGCACTTTGTGTGGCAAAGGCGACGCCCATGCCAAAGCCCCAGTCGGTCTTCTGCACCGTTCCCGCAGACAGGAATTTAAAGTTCTCGGTCCGCACCACCACCTCGACTGCCGTGCCCACAGAAAAGGGTGCAGTCATTTCCACATAAAAGCCGCCGGCGCTGATGTCGGACAGCGTACAGCGATGGGGCACCTTCTCACCGGCACGATAAATGTCGGCACCCAGGCGGCAGCTGTGCCGCGACTGTGTACGACGCTCGGAGCGCGCATTCGGCACCCGTCCGAGCTGTCCAAGTGGAAGTTCAACTCTTACCTTCGATTGGCTCATCGAAAGGTTCGAATCAAGCCACTCCCGTAGCAGGCGCCGTGCCGTCTGGGGCACAGCTACGAACTGTAGTCCCACGCGACGGTTCGAATCCTGCCAGGTGACCTCCCCAGAAAGCTGAATGGACTTCGTTTGCCCGGGCAGAGTAAAACGCAAATAGATCTTGCTATGCGCAGGTACTCGATGATCGCATTGCAGAGAAAGGCCGTCTTCGCTGAGATCGAGCAGCGTTGCTGGCGCGCTCTCTACCGCGGGACAGCTCAGATCGGCTGCAGCATGGACCGAGGTCCGCTTCTTCCGGCGCCTGTCACGCTGGAGCAAACGACTCGCCGCTCCGAGCGCGGCGCGCACTCGTTCGGGCACCAGAGGCCGATAAAGTAGGAAGTTCGCGCCCGCAGCAAACGCCGTCGGGGCATGCGCTTGCGTGCTGACGGCGACCACCGCGAGCGCCTCCTTGTTGAGGGGTGAACAGCGCAATTGCCGCAAGACGCCGTCGCGCTCGCGATGCTCGAGCGCATCGATGACGACAACGCCATACTGTTGGCTGCCGAGATTTTCTATGGTCGCGGCGGTGTGCCGGCAGCAGTCCACCGACCAGTCGGCCGCGAGCAAAGCTTCCCGCAGCACACGGGTGGCAGTCTCATCGGATGAAAACAATAGAGCGCGACGGGACATGTTACTTCGGAATCGTAGGGGGGACTGTCGCCGGCGACAAGTTACCCATGTAACGATTTTGTGATCGGAAATTCGCAAGCACTCGGCTGCGCTCAACGTGCACGGTTACTTCAGTCATCTGGAGCGGCTTCAGCCGAGAGGTTATCTTCAGGCAGGTGAGCATAGGTCACTCCGGGGTGGTTCGCGCGCCAAATCATTAGCGCCAGGGGCTCGAATTTGACAGATAAGATTCGCAAGACAATGCTGGTTGTCGGCGTGTTGATCTGCTTCACTGGACTGGTGGTAATTCCCAGCGCGCTGAACTCAGAACCGCGCGACCCTCAATTATTGGGTGCTGCCCTCGCCTTTTTCGGCATGGGGGCCCTGATCTTGTCCTTGAGCCTGTATTTCGAAGCCCGTGCTTTGCGGGTGCGCATCAACGCCGATGCCAACTTGGTGGAACATCTCCATGCGAGCAAGCGCAAAATGACCTGCGATAACTGCAAGTCGTCTTCACCTATCATTCAGTGCACCATGCATCGGCTTAATCTTTGCGCCACATGTCTGGTTGACCACTACGAGGCACGCGGCTGCGTCTATGTCCCAGCTGTCCGAAAGACCACGGGCAGAGCTTCGCGGGCAGCCCTAGCTGGCCGGGCGTAGCTCCGTTTCTCATTCCCGACACCATTCCCTCGAAAAAGCCGCAAACGGTATCGATTAGGTGGAAAATCCGGCTACAATCGAGGCCAAAGGGGGATGCTTGCCCGAAATAAATGCGATCTTCTGGGATGTAGGAGGCGTCTTGCTGACCAATGCCTGGGACCACAACGAACGACGGCAAGCGGTTGCGAAATTCGGCCTGCATGGCGAAGATTTTGAGCGCCGGCACGAGTCGGTGGTTTCGGATTTTGAGCGGGGAAAACTGAAATTACGTGAATACCTCGATCACACGGTTTTTTACTGCGATCGGCCATTTACCCCTGAGGTCTTTGAGCGTTTCATGTTTTCCTGCTCCCAGGCAAATTTCGAGGTTCTGGCCGTCGCTCGCAGTCTGGCCGCCTCCGGCCGTTACCTGCTGGCCTCGATTAATAACGAATCGGCCGAGCTCAACACATACCGCATCTGCGAGTACCGGCTGAAGGAAATCTTCGAGCTGTTCGTGAGTTCATGCTTCGTTGGCCTTCGTAAACCGCAACCTGAAATCTACCAGCTGGCCCTGAATCTAACCCAGCGCAGACCCGAGGAGTGTTGCTTTATCGACGATCGGCCTGAGAACCTTGAGCCGGCGCAGCAACTCGGAATGCACTGCGTTCGCATGCAGGGAGTCAATGATTTGCGCAATGACTTGGATCAACTCGGCATCCGTGTCTGCTAGGCAATCATGGCCAAGGACATGGGCTTGCGCATCATGACAGGGCTTTTCCGAAGTAAGAGTGTTCGGCGTTCAGCGCCGCGGTTTGGGGGTGACGATGGGCGCAGGGCTAGCTGTCAACGGCTCGGCAACGCTTAGCCCTAGATCGGTCGACCAGCAGTCCACCAGCGCTTTCCACTGCCCGCTCTTTTCTTTGGCAAAGACAATGACATACTTGCCTCGCTCTTCCCGGCGCTTGCCCACTACGATTGGCACCAGCATCTTGCAGCGGCCTGCCTGGTACGCTACATCGCCAAGCAAGTCGATGCGAAGCGCTTCCATCTCAACATCTCCCAACCCGGCTTCAAGCGCACTTACAAAGAACTCGCGGATTGCTGCCGTCCCTCGCACCGGGGGGATATTTGGCCGCAGCACAAGCGCATCCGCCGCGTAGAACTCAAGCAGGTCTTCAATCTGTTTGTTGTTGCAGGCAGCCGCCCAATCGTGAGTCATTTGTCGGATGGTCGCTTCGGCTCGGCTCAAACCCTGGCTGGACGCCGCCGTTCGCAGCTTTGGTATTTCCTTGCCCGCTGCGGCCGGCATCGCACCGGAAAGTCTCTGTCCAAGTCCAGCGACCATGTCGGCATCTTCGCCTCCGACGAAGTGATGATGATAATGATGATGATAATGATGCTGAGCGCCCGGCGCTGTGCCCGACATCATCTCAGCCGAAGCGCCAGCCAAGGGTGCACCGCACATCCCACAAAAGTGCTGTCCATTAACATTATCGTGCCCGCACATGCGGCAGGCGGCCGTCTCATCCTCGTCGGAAGCGCCACTTGCGCGCTGGGCTTCGATTCGGGCGCCCAGACGCTGGATAACTTGCAAAGCGGCGGCGATGGCCTCAGAGCTGGGCTTGGGCCGGCGCATATCGTGCTTGTCCATGAGCCGGTGAAACAAATCTTCAACCGCCGGGTTGCGTTCGACACGCTCCTCCGCGGTGGATGAGGATTCCGCAGGGGGTTGCTTTTCCGAGTCCACTTCGCGTCATTCTAGACCAAAACTTCCTCTCCGGAGCCGAAAAGTCAACTTTCCTGCCGGCGGACGTGCAGGGCAGGTGTCCATCGCTGCGCCTGATGCTGATGATGAGCATCTTCAGGAGAAGCTGTTTTACATCGGGCAATACGCGCGTGATCAGTGCTGTAGCGGGGTAAGACTATTTTGAGGCTTGACATCAGAGCTTCTAGGCAGCGCGTCTGCCCTAAGAATGAGATCCAGGGTACGCTGCGGCCTCTAGGCGCGCCGAATACTTGCCGCTTTGGAGACTTTGCCTTTTAAGCTGCCTGAGGAAATTCTCGCAAGGCTTCTTCCCTCGAGTTGAAGCCGCGGCGCACGACTCTTGCACCCCGGTCGGTAACGCTGATGATCATGAACTCCTCGTCCACTTCGAGGATATAGAACTCTTCCTTCATAAAGTCACTCCAGTTTGCCCTTCTTCCCTAACCCTCCTGCCATAGATGTTTGTGCGCGCTTGGCAGTTGCAAGCGCTGCCCAGCAACGCCCGTTGCAAGGAACGGCCCGGCGGGCATTGCGGCAATTCACCACGACCTATTGAATCACTAGCTGGAAGCCAACTTGGTGGACCAGAGTACCGCTGGTCGCGTTAATCCTCACGTTGTAGGTTCCGGCGGACGTTCCAGGATCACGTGAAACCAGGGTCCCTGACCCGCTCCCTCCGCTACCGCATCCGAGAGCAACAACGAACAAAAGGATTACGGCAAGCTCGAGAACCTTCGACCAACCCCGCTTCTGACGGGGAACACCAAGAAGGAAAATGCCAGCCGCACCGATGCTGCTGGCTGTCCAAAGAAGATGATGGTGATACACCCCGGTCGACTTTGGCGATGTCGTGGTCACCGTCACCACTGTGCTGCCGGAAGCTTTGATTGTGGCCGGAACGAAATTGCAGGCACTTTCTAGCGGTAATCCTGCACAAGTGAAACTGATGCTTCCGCTAAAACCATCAAGGGGGCTGACGGACAAACTAAGGCTCCCCCCTCCGCCCGGGTTCGCTATAGTGATGCTGGGGGAACTCGAAAGCATGGTGAAATCGGGCTGCAGGTTGAATGACAACGGTGCACTTGTCGAAGCGGAATAATTAGTATCTCCGCTATAGCTGGTTACCAGTGTATGGGGGCCATTCGCGATAGTAGGGTCCGGTAAGGTAGCAGTGCCACTCGCAAAATTTAGTGCGCTTTGAAAACTGCCGCTTCCCGCCACTCCTGCTACTGGGACCGAGCTAACCACCTGTCCATCGATCTGAAAAGCAATGATCCCGGTCGGCGCCGCCACGGCGCTGGTGGTCGCTAGGCGCGCGTTGAATATCGCGCCTGCGCTATTGGGAGTTGTGGTGGCAGCAAGCGCTGTTGGATCCTGCGTCACCCTAAATGTCGCGTTGGCAGAGCTGCTGGTATAGCTATTGTCACCTGCATAAGATGCCTGCACAAGTTGAGTGCCGACGCCAAACTCTGAAAAAATGAGTTGATCTTCCAAATATCCCAGGCTGTTCAGAATGAGTGATCCGGTCTTGCCGAGCGGATTTCCGTTGTTGGTCAGCTGAATAGTTCCCGAAGGACACCCTGACCGTAACTGGGGCGGAGAGGGGCAGGTTTGGAACATCGCATTCTCGATGTCGACACGCAAAAGATAGGGCGAACCGTAGGCAACAGTAGTCGCCTGATTGTTTATTACTTGTCCGGTATTCGGATCAAAGGTTACAAGATGAAGAAGTGTATGGCTAGCCTCGGGACTGACGCTCACCGCGATGCGATTGGAGTCGCTTGCACCGTAACTGCCATTTCCTGGATAGTGAGCCCATACAAAGTAGGACTGGGAGGGTGAGGGCCCCCCTGGCAATAGCGTTGTTGTTCCTGAAGCCGTACCGCCGTTCAGTACTAATCCTTCGATGCCTTGCACATTTGTAGTGGGTTGGCCGACTAAGGAGACGCCGCCATTGACTTGGGGCGATACGGTGATCGTTACATTGACAGGTTGCCCGTGCGTAATCGTGGAAGGGCTCAGGGAGAGAGTGGTCGCACTGGGGACGAAGTTCGAGTTCCAGCTATTGACCAAATTGGTCACATTCACCGACCCAAGGCCGGTCGCAAGATCATAGCCAGGCGTGGTCGTCCATGCGGGAACCGGACTGGTAGGACTCACTAAGATTCCGCTTCCGCCAACCGGCCCGGCGCCGCAGTTTGGGGAACCAGCGATGCACGGTACGGAATTATTTCCTTTGGTGATGTCGTAAAAGATGCAGGACGAGGAATTTGGCGGTGCGGTGCTCGAATTACAACGTCTTCCCGGCTGCGACGCAAGGGGATAAAGCACATAATTGGCCTGCCCCTGCCGCGAGCCCTCTTTCTGGTTGACTAATGCCATCACTCCGGCGAAGGCCGGCGCAGAAGCTGACGTTCCACCCACACCTAAAAAATCAGAATAGGGTGCATTCAGATCGCAAGCTCCCAGCGGAACTGCGTCGGATTGACAGATAATATAAAAGCTTTCCGTAAAGCCATTGCCGGCAAAGAGAGCAACATCGGGTGTGTCGCGTAGAAAATCTTGCGGCACGCCTGCGCCGGTCTGCCAGGATGGCTTAGCAGTCCCGTTGGAACACTGAATGAACCCACCAGAAGTGCTGGAATTGCTGCAATTGCTTGGTCCCCCACTACCGGCAACGATGTTGAAAAGAAATTTACTGGTCGTCGCGGTGCACCCGTTTGCGCCAGCCACCGCGCAGGAATCATTCCATGTCATCTCCGGAATGTAAGACTTGGCCGATGAATTGGTAGTCCCAGTGTTGCTGGCATTCCAGTAGGTCGACCATTTGTCGAGCTGGTCAAAATCGGTGCCCCCAACCGCGATGTTAAAGGGTGTAGAGGCGTAGCCGCTCACGGCCAGCCCGAACTGCGCCTGGGTTGCAACATTGAAGTCATCACAACCGGCAGAGCCCCCGTCGCCCGTGGAAGTTAACACCGTAATTCCTTGGGCCGCAGCCTGGGACCACAACATGTTAATAAACAAGTTCCCGCTGGTGCCAAGAGCAGCCTCACACATGCCAAAGCTCTCACTCATCACCGGTGCGAGATTGTTATCTACGATATAGACAGCGGACAGATCAATGCCTGCTGTGGTCTCCGTGTCTTCAGAAACGACATAGTCGATGGAGGCATTTCTAGCCACCGCTCCGGACCATTCCACATCCAAAAGAGCCTCGGTTTCTGCTCCATTCGTGCCGGGATTGGGCCCGTTATAAAGCACGGTAGGATTATTCGGCGGCAAGCCAAATATGCTGCGAAATTGTGCCACGTCATTTATGTTGATGTCCGAATCACCGACAATTGCCAGTGTTTGCCCGGTCCCGTCGATTCCCGAGCTCCAGAGTCGCTGGACGTTGTAGATGGTTGCAAAATCGGTTGGACCGAGAGCATATAAGGTAGGCACGCCAGGAGGAGTAAAGGTGAATAATGGCTGCATCTGCCCAGTTTGCTTGGAGCGCCGGACGGGCCCTAAGACTCTGCTGAACGATTTCCTGTGAAAATTGTTCAATGAGGCTAATCCCGCGACCACTGGAGCTAACGCCAGCGGAATCCGCGGGTCGGCAGCATTGGCCCAATGCTCGCTTCCGTTCACCACATATTTGTGAATCGCGGTGCCAAAGGTTTCCTCGACTTGGCTGGCTTTTCCGGAGAATTCGATAGTACTGCGGCCCTGCGACAGCTGCGCGATCTGGAACCCGTGGCCCTCCAACCATGCAGTCGTGACCTGAATATCCTCATCCCGCGGGCCAAAGGTCTTGCCGAATTCTTGCGGCGTCAGCCACTTGTGATAGTTAGGTGAATTCTTGTCCTGCTGCTCTTCGAGCAACCGCCGCAGCGCTGTCTCCTGCTCCGGGCTGCGCCTCAAGACCAGCAGCATGCGACTCAGGGGCAACTCCGGTGGAGCAATGCCGCGATCGTACTGCGCACGAGCTAAAGGATGAGTGTTTCCCTTTAGGATCACACGCTCTCTCTCGTCGACGGGTTGAGTAACGCGGGGCAGAACAGGAAGGTTTTGGATGGGCAAACTTGTTCTGGTGAATTGAAAACCCAGAGCTGAAACTGCTAGAAAGGCAACCGCAAACTTAATCCAGGGCCCCTGCATCCACTGCCTCCCACGCGAAAGTTCTCTATTCTGCCACATGCAGAGTTGCTGGGTTACGGCCTTTTTGTTGCCATTCTCGGAACCCAAGACCTGGCTTCTAGGCGGCGGTGCGATACTCGACTGCCCCCCTCCAAACAATCGGCGTGGACACCGCCTGTCTGCACAAGCCCTATGTTATCAATGAATTAGTCGCCTGCTGGCCGACTCGCCCCGCGTCTCACCTGACAACATCCCCGTTCCCGAATGCATCTCATCGTTCGTTTCAGCACTCCTCGTCGGCTTATTCAGGAACGAGACATGATTCGAATTCGGATTCAGGCTGGATTGTTCTTTTGTGAATTCGGAGCCCTAGTTGCCAGCCTTGCCATGCTAAGCGGCTGCGTCGGGCTAGTGAAGGCAAACAACGCTCCCTTAAGCGTCGCACTCAGCGCTTCTCCTCGGGTCGTACATCCCGGCGGATCGACCACGCTTACGATAAAAGCGACAGGCGCCCTCCAGATCATTCTCACCAACAATGTTGACAACACAACCGTGTCACTTCCGGCCAATGGCGGGATGGTGGGCGTTAGCCCCTCCAAAACTACCTCGTACACGGCAACAGCCACTGGCAATAATCAAACAGCCGCCGCGGAAACGTTGGTGATCGTCAACCCCGGAGTTGTGAATCACGTGCTCTTCCTCATGCAAGAGAACCGCACCTTCGATTCTTATTTCGGAATGCTGAATCCCTATCGCAAGGCTAACAACTTCGAAAGAGCCGACGATGGGAAGCTCTATGATGTCGACGGCGTTGACGATAAGCTGACCAAAATCGCAAATTCCGACGACCAAGGCCAGTCATTTGGTCTTTTCAAATTAACCAGCACCTGCATTGACGATGATTCCTCGGCCTGGCTGCAGAGTTATGGCGACGTAAACCGCTTTGACTACAAGGTCGATCGCGCCATTCTCATGGATGGCTTCGTGCACACCGCCGAAGGCTTTGCCCAATTCTGCAATCAGACGAACCAAAATGGACAACCCAACTGCCCCGGCTTAGGCGCGTTTACCGATACCGCGGGGCAGCGCGCGATGGGCTACTACGACCAGGGTTACCTCAACTATTACTACTTCATGGCTTCGCAGTTTGCCCTCTCAGACCGCTGGTTCTCCCCTGTCTCAAGCGAAAGCGTGCCCAACCGCATTGCCACAATGACCGGAGGTACGACTCAGGGCCTGGTACACGATCCTGGATCTGAGGACCACTTGACGCAACAACTAAACATTCCCACCATTTTTCAGGAGCTCGATTCTGCCCATGTTTCGTGGAAAATTTATTATTCCAGCACTCAGGATCAGTGCTTGGTAACGGCGACGAACTGCCCCGGCCCGGGTGTGGGGGTCAACAAACTTCCGGCAACGACCTTCGAGAACTTTGCTTATTCTGCTCAGTATATTTATTCGAGGAGCTCAATTCATCCCACCTGCGTACCTCCTACTCAGAATTCGGGAACTGCCGTAGGTGACCCTGCCAATTCCTTCTGCATCGACCCAACTCATGTGGCTCCGCTTACCCAGCTTTTCACGGACATCAAGAGCGCAACCCTCCCAAGCTTCTCCTATATCGAGCCCGGCTATAGCAACGACGACGAGCACCCCGGGTCAAATCAGTCCATCCTCAAGGGGCAACTTTCGACGGCAACGATTATTAATGCGCTCATGGCAAGCCCTTCCTGGCAGGACTCGGTGCTTTTCTTCAGCTACGACGAAGGTGGAGGCCCCTACGATCACGTTCCTCCCGTCTCCGGGCATAGCAACGACAACACTGATCCGAGTCTGGGAATTACAACCGACATCAGCTCGATTGCGGTGAACCCCGATGGCTTTAACCCCTGTGTGGCTCCCGGTGGCGTGCCTACAGTTCACTGCGACCTGAATCCGGGCAATCTGGCTCTCGGACAATTCCCCGATCCCGGCGCCAACCCAGCCGACGCACCGGCACAGCAAGGCTTTGCTGCTCAACTGGGTTTCCGCTTGCCCAACATGATCGTTTCGCCATTCAGCAGACGGCACTATGTCTCGCACACCCCCATGGACCATACCGCTGTCATCAAATTTGTCGAGAATCGTTTCATCGGTCCCGGTGCACATCTAACCAACCGCGATGCCGCACAACCGGACTTAGCGGAATTTTTTGATTTTCAGAATGTTCCCTGGGCAAACCCACCCATACCGCCCGCCGGAACTCCCGTGCCCAGCGGAAATGACCCGAATTGTCACGCTGCGAACATGGGGCCGTAAGCTGGCAGCTAGCATCAGCCGCTCTCGAGAACTGGATTCTTTGCTGGCGGAAACTCGCTCCTTTGCGGATGGGTAGTTTGCTTTTGTCTTTGTGCTTGCCCTTCGCTGCTAGGCGATCCCTTTTGAGTGTTCCCACTTCGCGCGATGCGTTCTACTGGGGGCGATGTCGGAATTTCCAGCTGCCCGAGATCGGCACGGCTCGTGAGCGGCAGCAGGACAGATCCGAATAGCGGCCGAGCTTTTCTTCAGCTGCGTGTCATAACCACTAGTAGTAACAAAAAGACGGTTCGTCCTTGCGCAAGCAAACGGAAGAACTCCAAAAGCATTGCCTGGTCCCTTTCAAGAATGGCGCTCGCGAGCTGTTTTCGCTTAAGGCTGAATTGCTACTGGTTCCAGCACCCGGTCAGGAGCACGATTCGGCGTGCGAAGTCCAAACCCGTTCATCGAGTCTTGTCCAAAGAAAAGTCGGCCCGTGCTTCGCGACGGAAGAGTAACTCGTGCTGTTTTTGACGTCAGCGTTCCCTCCGGAAACATGGCGGCATTGTATGTTGCTAATCACGAGCTTCCAAATGTAGTTATTCGGCCACCATTCTTTGAATTTGCCGAGGTCCTTAGCCTCGCCAACTCCCGCATCCCACCACCGGGATGGGCGAAAAAGTTGGAAATTTTATTTGACTAGGAGCAGGGTACATGTGCTAAAAAGCGAGTAGAATTGCGACAAGTCCGGGCGACAATAGGATGGTATAAGGTGGCTTTTCACGCTAGGTCGCAGAACGAAGAGGCCCGCATCCGTGACCGCTCGGAGGTCCTCGTTTCTAACGCGCTGGGCGAAGCACTTGCCGAGCTGTTTGACCTTCTCGAGCAATATGCGCCTTCCTGGTACACGGAGAAGCATCATGAGAAAGCTGCACGAGCGTTGCAAATGGTAAAGAAAAGTGAGCGGAGAAAAGCCGGTTAGCCGCT